>NZ_JBLWTN010000004.1:0-432435 GCF_048270125.1 Thalassoglobus sp.
GGCACCTTCAAGCGGATCATGCTTGGAAAGTTTCGCTTTCTTCCTTTTCGGCATTGCACTCCCTCACAAAAACGCGGAGTTTACAATACCACCCACAATGCGCAAAAAGCGTGCCGAACAATATTGGGACTGGCCTTTCACTCCTTCAGGACCAAAAGGTACTGGGTACAACGGCAACGGAAGGGCATGGTGATGAATTCTAAAAGTATTATTCATGATTTAAAAACATTGCATTTTCCGAACACACCCGCGGAACGATTTGTGATTCAGAGCAAGCTTGACAGTATTAGATTACACATTCCGCAAATTTTGATGGATATTTGGGAAGCAATGAATGGTGTGAATTTATTTGACCCTATATCTCCACCCTATCAAATACTCGGGATTGAGGAATTCTGCAGCTTAAATGATCATTTCGAGATTGAAGATGCTAGCCTGAAAAACTGGTTTCTTTTTTGCGACATACAGGATGGAAATTTCATTTCAGTAGATCTTTCAGATAAGGAGACTACACCTTGTTTCGACATCTTTCATGAAGATTGGCCCGATTTCTTAGAGAGTACAAAAGTTGCCGATTCGCTTGAAAGTTTCCTTACTGACGCTCTCAATTCTTCTGGTGAACACTACTGGCTGTAGTATTTGTTAGTCACTGAATCGTCAGACAGAACTTGAGGTTTAGCCCTGAATTAATTGGCCATTATTGTGGTTTCATGTTGTTTGTTGATCTGTCATCACCCCAAATTTAATCGTCTCAGTTTGAGCAGAAATAGAAGACGAATTACTCCAGAAAGAAGTCCATTCGAAAATGAAACGTATTGCCGTCATTTTTGATAACCAGTTACGACCTGAGACGACGGGGTTGTATGTTCGTCGGGCGTTGGGGGAGATGGTTCAGGCGGGGTTTTTGGAGTCTGTGGAGCATTTGTTGCCGGGTGAGTTGGATCGGGTTGTTGCTGGGCAATTTGATTTGTTTTTGTATGTTGATGATGGGATACAGAATACAATTCGGGAAGATCTGCGACCGGCGGTTTGGTGGGGGATTGATTCGCATTTGGATTTTGAGCGTTGCCTCAAAATGGCTGCGCAGTGTGATGTTTCATTTACTGCTCAACGGGAACTAAATCTGACCGATTGTGTTCCGATTCGCATAAGTCGAATCGTAGAGCGATCGCAAAGGAGCGAAGCAGAGGACGCTTCTGCCACAAAACGCCACAAATTCTCCCACAAACTTCAATAATTAGCTGACCCAAAAAGAATAAATGCCTGCCTGTCATTTACTTATGACGGGCAGGCATTTTGTAAAGCGGAGAGAGCGGGATTCGAACCCGCGGTCCCCTTTGACAGGGACACATCATTAGCAATGATGCGCATTCGGCCACTCTGCCATCTCTCCTTTCGGAGCCGACACAAAAGTGTGAGTGAGGCTCCGGTGACGAAAGATAGAAGTTCCTTCGCAGAGTTTCAAGATAGAGAGCGATTTCGCTTCACGGATTTCTCAGGGAGGCCTCAAACTCAGTCCATATTGACGGAATTTGCCGGTATCGAATATATCTCAGCTCGAAACATTGATGTTTCGACCACCAAACTCCTTGCTTGCAGTGACTTTAGAATTCCTCATGTGACTGGTGACCTCCCAAAATCGCTGAAATTGCTGTCATTGATTCAAATCACAGTCTGCGATTTTGTTGTTGTTCGATCAGATCAGGTCCTTTTGATGTAGAGGGCTTGCTTGAGGCGTGAGTTGTCGACCTGGAATGGACTTTCGGACACAACATTAGAGATGCCTTTTAAAATTCCAATTTTGCAGCGTTACATCCTGTGGGAAGTGCTGCGCGTCTTTGTTTTTGTGCTCACCTGTATCACCGTTTTGCTGGTTTTTGTGGGCGTTTTTCAACAGGCGACCGAACGTGGTTTGACGCCAGCCCATGCTTTGCAGGTCTTGCCGTTTGTCGTTCCTCATATGCTGCCGTTCACAATTCCGGCAGCAATGTTGTTGACGGTTTCTCTGGTTTATGGCCGACTGGCAGGTGATCAAGAGGTGATTGCCGCCAAATCTGCTGGGATACATCCAGTTTCGTTGATGTTGCCCGCCCTGTTTCTTGGAGCGACTTTAAGTGCTGGTACGCTGGTTTTAAGCGATCAAATGATTCCTTGGTCCATGACAAAAATTGAACAGCACGCGATTTCTGTTCTGGAGGATGTTTTCATCGAGCGTTTGCGAACAGAACTGCAGTTCAGCGACCGTGGAACTGGTTTACACGTGCATGTTGCCGCCGTCGATGATCGTAAACTGATTCAACCGGTCTTCCGCTACGCGAAGAATGGTCGAATCGTGACGATGCAGGCCGAAGAAGCTGAATTGCGACTCGATCTCGAGCGTCAAGAGGTCGTCATTGCGATGACAAATGGATTTATTGAACTGCCGGGCGACCACCGCGTGTTTTTTACTGGAACGCAGGAGGAACGAATTCGCTGGGAGCGTGAGGATGAACTCCGCAAAGCGCGAGATCTCCCAATTCTCTCAATCGGAACGGAAATTGAGCAGATCGAATCGTTTCGGGAGACTCAAAAGAAGAAACGAGCCATTCAAGCGTTCATGTCGATGACCGGAGCGAATTTTCAGCAACTCGTAGGTGATGCCAAGACCACCACGAAAGAGTTGAACGGCGATCGCAAACGATATAACAAGCTCAACACCGAAGTACATAGCCGCTACGCGATGGCCTGCAGCTGTTTCTTCTTCGCACTTCTGGGTGGTCCAGTCGCCATTCGGTTTGGACAGTCTCAGTTTCTGAAGAGTTTCATGCTCTGCTTCGTCCCAATTGTTTGTGGATATTATCCGTTAATGCTCGGTTTGATGGCGCAGGCCAAAAACGGCCATATTTCTCCAGTATGGTCCATGTGGATCGCGAACTTGATTGTGATTGTGTTGTCCTGGTTTGTCATGCGGAAAGTGGTTCGATACTAAGTGTTCGGAGAGGATCTTGTTTTTCAACTGTCCTGCGGAATGTTGAATGCTCGGATCGTTGTGGCAAGTCCATATCTGTCAAATAGTTACGAATCCTTTTCTATTTTGGAAGACGTTGACACACATGTTGCCCTCCCTATAATCCGGTAGTTCGAAGCACAAGCCAATCTCATTTGACCCAGTCTCTTTTGACTAAGCGTAATAAGGATTCAAGTCATGGCAGGTAATGTAGTAGATTTTTCTGACGCCACTTTCCAGGACGAAGTGTTGTCCAGCGATCAGCCCGTACTCGTCGATTTTTGGGCTCCCTGGTGCGGTCCATGCAAAGCGCTGACACCAACCATTGAAGCCTTGGCAGATGAATACGCTGGCAAAGTGAAAATTGGAAAATTGAATACTGACGAAAATCGTCAAGTTGCGATCAATTACCAGATCAACAGCATTCCGACTCTGATCGTTTTCAAAGGTGGAGAACCGGTTCAACGCATCGTTGGCGGCCCTCCAAAGGCTCAACTTGCAGAAATGCTTGATGGCTTTACCAGCTAGAGTTTTTTCGGAAATGATGATCGTGTTCTGTCTCATGGTGGACAGTACTTTGTGGAGTGTACTTTCCCTGATGAAAGTCGGTCTTCACAGGCACGACAAGCATTGAAAATGCTCTAATTGAGTCTGCTCTGAGAGCGGACCGATTTCATCTTCACATGATCTCGGGGAAGGAGTCCCCATGTCCGAACGAACGGAATCGTTCCCCATGAATTCTACCCAGAATCCTGACCGGCTTGAACAAGCCGGTCAGATTCTTTCTCATTTGCAGGCTCAACTCTCTGAGCTTGATCGCCGTGAGCAAAATTTGAATCAGCAAATGTCTGTGCTGATGGAACAACAACGCTCTACGCAGCAAAGCCAGGCGATTGCGGAACGCAAAGCGAACGAATTGCGACAGGAACTTCTCGTCCGCGAGCAAAAAGTTTCGGTAATCGAGAAAGAGGCCAACGAGCGTCGAAACGCAGCCAAGCTTCAAGAGGAGTCTGTTCAAAAGAAAGCAGACGCTCTGGAGGATCAAAGAACCCAGTTTGAACGCGAAATGCAGAAGAAGAGAGATACCTTCGCTGCTGAGTGTCGGGAGAAACAGATTCGCCAACAGGCGGAACTTGCAAAAGAGTTGGAGGCATCCCGCAAGACATTCGAAGAGGAATGCAATCATCGCGAATCCACACTCAACGACCTGATTCGAGAACACGAACAAGAATTCGCAGAAAAATCGGAGCGGTTCGAGAGCGAGAAAACGCGGCATCGGAAAAATGTCGAGGACTGGGCTAAGGAAAAAGTTCTCGAAAAGCAAAGACTCCAAGTCGAACGGCAAACAAAACTGGAGCAGTTGGAAGCGGACTTCAACAACGAAGTGGCTGAGCATCAAGCGAAGATGTCGCAAGAACGACATCAGCTCGATGAAGAAATTCGCTTGCATCAGCAGTCTGTCGAAGAATGGGAGACTCGACAGAAGGCGGAGAAAGAGACATTTGAAGCTGAGATGCTGGCCCGCACTCAGGCATTCGAAACCGAGATGATTAATCGCACTCAGGCGTTCGAGCAAGAATCTCTTGAAAAGCAGACTCAATTCGAAGCTGAAGTTCAACGGCAACAAGAAGAAATCAGAGCAGCTCGCGTAGCGTTCGAAGAGGAACAGCTGAGCCATCTCGAACAAGTGGAAGCCTGGGAACTCCAACAGGCAGAAGAAGAGAAGAGTCTCAAGGAACAACTGAGAACTGAACGAGAAAAATTTGACGCACAATTAAAGCTGGAAAAAGAAACCTTCAATGAAGAATGTCGCGTTCTTGAAGAAGAGTTCTCACAGAAGGTTCAAATCGAGAAAGAAAACCTTCTCGAAGAGCGGCGACGTCTGAAAGAAGAGCTCTCTAAGGAACTTTCCGAAGAAGCAGCCGCCTTGAAAGAAGCTAGACGTCAACTCGAACTGGATCAGCGAGAGCAAAATCGTCTGAATGAAGAATGGTCCAGTCAGCGAACAAGTGAGCGTGCCAAGTTGCTCGAAGAGCTTGAAGATGTGAAGAAGGAGAAGCTTGCTGCGCTCGATTTGCGTGAAAAGAATCTTCAGCGGCGCGAGATCGACTTTGAGAAACGAACTCAACTTCATGAAAGACACCTTGATCGTGTCCGTACTGATCTCAATGCAGAGTCAGCAGATTTAGAAAAGCAGTGTCAGAAACAAAGGTTGTGGAAGGAAGATGTCGAACGTGGGATTCGCTTACGGCTCACTCACATGAAACGTTTCCGTGACCTCGTTGGAAAGCGTGAAGACTGTCTGGAAGAAGAACAGAATCTGTTTGCTGAAACTCGTCGGACTACCGAACGTGATCTTGCTCGCTCGAAGGAACAATTCCTGGAAGAACGTCAACTGTGGTTGCAGCAACGTGCTTTGACAACAGAGCGACTTCAGAATCAGGAGAAGCGTCTCGACGAAGAGTATGCGGCACTGGTTGAGTCTCACAAACAGGTTGAAGCGCTCAGCGATGAACTGGAAGATTCACTTCAAGAGACTTCAAAAACACCTAGCAACCAACCTGTTCAGGCATCGCGGCATTTGAATGGTTTGCTGGCAATCTTAGGGCGGCAGCGTCGTGAGGTGGAGCAGTCAATTCAACGTCTTCAAGAGCGGCTCATTGAGATGCGATCAGAAGGTGCCGAACTCTCTTCGTGGCTTGCTGATCAAGATCAAGTTGTCGCTGAGCGAGAACTTTCGCATCAAGAAAATCTGGAATCGCTTTCAACTCGAGAGCAGGAATTCTCTGCTATTCGTGATCAATGGAATGTCGATCGGCTTCAGGCAGAACATATCATTCGAGATTTGGTCACTCAATTGGAAGTGGCCCTCGATCAAATTGCGCGTTTGCAATCAGAACAAGATAAGGATGACGGGTTCAGCTCGGTTTCACAGGCAGCTTGAACGTGTAGTCAGTCTCGGTCCTGTGCTGCTTCGAGCTTGTTGAGTAAGCGTTGATAGTTGCTCAAACACTCCTCGATCTTAGGGCGCAGGTTCGAAATTTGTTCGTGTTGACTCATCGAGAGTTCTGTCAGTGGTTTGAGCCACTGTTGCATGAGTTCGAACTGAGACTCCAGAACTCCGTAAACCGTTTTCGGTAAACGATTGACGATTGTAATGCGATCGTCTGACTCCGCGTTTTCGCCCTCTTCTTCGTCAACGATTTTTGGTCTGTTTCGATCCGAGGTGCGACTAGGCTCTTCTGATGACGCCGAATCAGGAGCGGTGGTGATCGGGAATGTTTCCGGCCATTTCATCTCGAGCGGTGGGACGCTCACGTTGATCGGACGGTTCGAAAGTCGAGCAATTTGTTCTAACCCTTCTGCCAGCTGTAACGACATCGCACGTAATTCTTCACGTAGGACATCTTCGTCAGGAGCATCGCTCTGAGAATCTGATTTCGCTGAGAGGGTGGTTGCGCCCTCGTTGACTGCTTTGCGAATTGAATCGAGACCATCGCTGAATGTCGTGAGTGTGGCGATCACTTGGCCTACTTTGTCGTCTGATCCGATCCCCCGCATTTTAATGTTCTGCTTGAACGTCCGTTTGATGTCGTCCCAACGTTCTTGCTCGTTCGCGGTAAGAGATCCTGTCAGTTCCTTGAACTTCAACAGATTGGCTTCTGTTCCGGATGTCAGTGTTTGAGCGTCATTCTGGTAGCTACTCTGGATCAGCGACTCGATCTCATCGCCATTCATGACTGGGAGCACTTTCTCAGCGATGCGGTTCATGTTTCGATAAGAACCTTGCAGCAAAAATGGTGGCTCGGTGCGGTAATCATCATGCTGAGCAGCAGAGGTGATGTACTCCTGATTCACCCGCAGAACAACATCGCGGACTCGCATCAGTTTCATCATTGTGTCGACAAAATCGTTCAGCTCTTCCATCGAGTAGTTGGCTTCGAAATCGATTCCCTCAGAAGGAGCCGCGTCCCCACGCAGGGTTCTCTCTGCCATTTTTACGACGGCATATACGTCCTTTTGAGAACGAGATGCAAGTTTTCCTAGAACGGGATTTGAAGTGAGTGCGTTTTCAATATAGCTCAGTTCAAAGGCATCGGCGGTGTCACCAATGATTTCGCCGAGGTTGTAGATGTCGGCCCGATTGCTGAGCATGTCCGGGATCTGGAATTTCTCTCCACTTTCCGTATACGGGTTTCCCGCCATCACCACGGCAACTTTTTTCCCCCGGAAATCATACGTCTGTGTTTTGCCTTTATAGACACCCTCAATTTTTCGCTGAGCATCACACAAGCTGATAAACTTTTGCAGGAACTCGGTATGACAATGCTGAATGTCGTCCAGATAGATGAGAACGTTGTCGCCCATTTCGAAGGCCAGATTCAACTTCTCGATCTCTTCTCGTGCCCCTGCATTTGGTGCAGCGGCCGGGTCGAGTGATGTCACTTCATGTCCCAATGCGGGGCCGTTAACCTTCATGAAGATGATGCCCAGACGATTGGCGATGTACTCCATCAGTGTTGTTTTTCCGTACCCAGGAGGAGAGATTAACAACAACAGCCCTTGGCGATCGGTCCGCTTCCCTTCTCCGGTCGTCCCGATTTGTTTGGCGAGGTTATCCCCGACTAACGGCAAATAGACTTGATCGATCAATTGGTTGCGCACGAACGATGTGAGGACGCGAGGTTGGAATTCCGTGAGTTTCATCGCGTCGCGGTGTTCGTCGACCAACTGAGATTTCAGTTCGTGATAGCGTTTGAAGCGAGGAATGGTCTCGCGTTCAAATGTACTTAAGCGATCCAGGAAGTGATTAAATCGTAGTTCATAGTTTCCGGACTGAATGACAGAATGTGCGCCGATCATCTTGGTGAGTTTGCGTTCCATCTGAGCTGCCACGACAGCCCGTTCATCGACCTGACCATCCATGATCAGCTTGGCGATTTCTTCACGGTAGTCGAAAACTTCTTCTCCGTTTCCGTAGTTCAGGAGAAAAGCCGTGGTCCAGTCACGTGCAAGTTCGAAAGATGCCAGCGTGTCGCGCTGAACCGCTTTCATCGCTTTCGTAAATCGTTCCTGGGCATCCAGCCGTTTTAAGTGATCATGGAACTCGCGGAACAGATTGGCCGCCGTTTGTGACACAACAAATTGATTTCCGCGAACGCTGCGCGAATCATCGGTCAATTCGTCGAACAGATACTCAGCAGCTTCATGAACCAGCCCGGACGGAACCTCAGATGCCCCGTAGAATTCACTTTCTTCAATAAATTCAAACAGCATCTTGCGAAGGTCAGCAAGGTACTCCTGTTGTTGATCCGTGCCTGGGAACAATTGTGAGATTGTCCCAAAGCCTGTTAAGACCTGCTCTTTGAGCTTTTTGGATTTCGAATCGCCAAAGTTCCACCAGAACAGGTTCGCCAAAACGCGACTTCTTGAAGAGTACCGCAACAGTCCACATGCGCTGTCAATTTCAAGGAGTGCGTGGAGGATCTTGGCGGCATCTTGATCGTGTACGCCTTTTGAGTACCCTTCCTGATAGCGTGGTCCCATGAACTTCTGAACTTCGCTGAGCAGATCAACTTCACTCATCAGCTGTTTAGCAGACTGCGGGGACGATTGGTCTTCGTGAGGATTCCACTCCCCGTTTCGTGCCGCCTGTAACATCGTGTAGGCAAGGAACTCAGCCCGGTAGACCTCCTTGTTCTCGCTGACAACTTCCATCGCCCAGACTGACTGTGTGGAGTTCAGCTCTTCGCTGTTCACCGGTTCGTAGAAGTCTGTCCCTGTTAAGTGGTAATTGAGTTCCCCATCGCGAAGGACGGTCGTCAGATCGAGGACCTGCGTATTGACCGAGAAACGGTGGTTGCCGAACCGGATGACGTGATCGCCATCTTCATAAAGTTCTTTTTTGTCTTTCAGTTGCCGTACTGCATCTTCGCGAATCGTTTTCAGCCGCGACTGGATGTCATCGACCTTAACGCTGTCTCCCAATCCTTCTAGATCCGAGACGATATTGCGAACTTTGTCGATCATCAGATCAGAGGCGAAATACCCGTGAATGTCACTGATTTCCTGAAAGGATTCGATGCGATTCTTCACACCTTTCAGAATACGATCAGCAGCATCAGCAAGCGCATTAGCCCGTTTGTTTCTCTTCTCGACAAGTTGCATTCGACGTGAACCAAACGCGCCGGCAACTTCTTCTCGTTTATCAGCAAGCTGGACGATGAACTCATCAAACTCGGCAAATTTTCCTTCGAGTTCCTCGAGCTGAACCATTAACTTGGTGAGATATTCTTCACACTTCTCGGGGGAGTCGCAAACATCGAGATAGTTCACAACCGATTGATTCATCAACTTCAACTGACTTGAAAACTCTGCGGAGCCTTCTACGGATGCCAGTTCCTGAATCTTTCGCTTCAGCGACGCTCGAGCTGCGTTGACATGCGAGAAGATTCCAGAAATGTTATCGATGATTGTCGTACGTTGCGTAGCGTCGTCGATTTTGAGATTGCTGACGATTTCGATCAGCATTTCTAGTTCGTGCGACGATTCTGCAATCTTTTCTTCGACCTGTTTCGCATCGGCAACTTTGCTGAGATCGTCAATCCCCGCTTGTTCAATGGCGACAGCATCGGCATAGGGCTGCAATGCGTCATCGTTCAACAAAAACTCAACACATCGATGCGAAAGCTGATCTGCCTGTTCTGCAACTTCTGTTTCTAACTGTTCGATCAGCTCTGTGTCTGCATATCGTAAGTCACGTAAGCCAATGATCTCACCACGAACACGTCGCAGCCCTGCCAGGGATTTTACGAAGGAGTCGATGTTGTCAAATCGTCGCCGACCGACTTCATTCAACAATTCACGAGTTTCGCCAGCGACCTGCTGAGTCTGCTCGCGAGTGTTTTGTCGAACTCGAACAACCTTCTCAAACTCATCAACCGCCGAAGTCGCTGCGACTTTGATTTGCTGTAAGGGTTCGCCGAGATTGGCCGCTTCAGCGTTGTTGATCCAAAAGTAACTGTCGAGAATATCGCCAGCGTATTTGACCAAATCAACATACAGGTCGGAGTAGCTGTCCTCTTTCTCAATGAGGTTCAGGATCTCGTGACACTCCGCCATCCCGCGAACGATGTCTCGATTGCCAATCTTGTAAAGATAGGAATCTGTGTTCTCAAATGTTTCGTAATCTTCTCCGACGTACGGAGTTTGCCAGACCTGAACCGCGTGGTGCTTTTGTGGCTCGCCATGAGATTTGAAGAGGATCGTTTCCCCGCCACGGAACATCGTAAAACCGTTACAGATGACCGGTGTGTCAACAATCTGTTCAATGAGGTTGTAGCCCAGCAAAACGTAAACGCCCTGGACGGGCTGATAAAAAACGTACAGCGTATCCTCGCCATTCGGAGAAGAGACCCGTCGGTCGAATATCAATCCTTGGATGCTGGTGTCAAACGTTTTTCGTTCACCACTTTGCAGATAGTACCCGTTGGAAAAGATCAGCCCATGATCATCTGGCAGCAAGACGCATGCGTCAGCGATTGAATCGACGCGGCTCGCTTTTTGAATCTTTTCGTTGAAGACGATGTATCGCCAATCCTGCTCCTGATAGGGCCTGATTTTGAGCAGAATCGTGTGACCAACCAATGCGTAGAAAATGTCCGCATCATCGAGAGTCTGGTCCGCATTCTCGACAGGTTCTTCGTAGATCCCTGCTCCCGATTCGGTATTGTTCTCGACCTTAATGGTCAGATCACCGCCGACGGTCTCAACGAAAATTCGATCGTCAATCGAGATGTGTGGATGCTCACCATGTCGCTGCATGTCTCGCGTGGTCTTCTGCCATTCGAATTCATGCTGAGCTGGAAAACGAACTTCGTGGTCGCTGCGATTATCGAGATACCGCAGCGTGTTCCCTTCAACAAGCCACTTGAATGATTTGATGTCGGTCGAACTTTTGCCAACCTGAAAGACCATATAAAGATGAACACCACGTTTGAAAAACTTCGCGAATGTGGCGCTTTTGTAATAGCGATAGACATCCTGGAAGTCTTTTTCAAACGCCGCATTTTGAAGAAGATCCAGAGACTCCGGGCTGAACGTTTTGGTCTCGTTATCGAACGAGTACACCGCAAACACATCTGCGACATGCCGTTCGGTCCGAAGTCCAAACTGGACGTTGTATCCGAATAAAAACTGATCCCCAACCGCCACCATGTCGCGCGGGACACAGTTGTGCTCGGTTGTGATTCTCTCAGTGTTCAGGAGCTTCAGGTCAATCGAACCGAAAACATCCTTGCGGTTCTCATTCAGTTGATCCAGGCGATTCCGCAACTCCTCCCCATGCGACCGCAGCCGATTCCGCAGGATCTCATAGGTCCCGGATTCAAGTTGCGTGGCAACTTCTGGTTGTTGTGGAGATTCTGGCATTAAATTTTCGAACGTAGAATAGCGCGCCCATAGCGGATTAAAATGATTGTATGTCCGACGTCTCAAGGTTTAATGGCTCAGCCATGCTGGACTGGTCGATAAAGTGATATTTGACTGATGCTTTTTAGGATGGTACTGCCTGATGTCCTTGGATTGGATTCTTCTTCTCATGTTGGATTTCATGAGTGTGACTAAGAATAATCTAGTCATACTTTTCTTGAGCATTCCGGTTCGAAATTAAACTTTTCTGAAGGGGTCGTCGGATAATTCAAAATCTACATGGAAGTATTTCACAGCGATATTCGGGACCATTTTTAACGCGAACTTGAGCTTAGGGTCGGATTCTTTGCAAATAATAAGTCCGCTAACAGTTTGGCCATTTTTGCATAGATTCTCAGCGACCCATCCCATGTAGCGTAGGGTTTGTCCTACTACTTTATCTGCCGGACGCCCCTTCTTCAGTTCGATAACGACCAGTTCGTTTGATTTAGTGTCTTCGCATAAAACGTCGATAACACCAACTTCTCCGGTTGAATATTGCTGCCCAATAAGTGACCCGTTTGAATCCTCATAGAGCTTGAAATCTGGACCAAATATTTGTTGGAAATTGCTAATGATGAAATCTTCGAGGTACTTTTCAAGGACGATCTCTATTTTAGGAGGAGGCAGTTCTTCAACCCACTCTTCCTCTTCGGAGTCATCTGTTACTTCTTGTTCTAGAAGCATCTTTAACTTCTCTGAAGTGATCGAGTGTAATGTTTGCATGCCAAACTGAGGGAGCTCCCAAGCCCACCATTCTTGGGTGGTATCCCATTCGACGTCGATATGGTGTGTGAAATTGTACCCAACGTCGAGACTGTGAAAGAGTTCAGCTGTTTTCAATGGATCATGATAGGCTTCTCGAGTTACGGTTCCAATTCCTGCAAGTTCACAAGTTCCATATCGAGCGACGATTGTGTCGCCTTCGTGAATCTCATTGTAAAATTTATATAGTGTATGTGCTGAATGGTTATCCATAAGTTCTTTGAGTTGCTCAATGCTGTAAGAATGAACATCATTCAGGTCATTAAAACCAATTGAAATCAACCCGTTTGCTTTGTCAAATTCCCAGACTTGTTCCCATTCCTCTGGCCATCGACTGTCAAAAGGTGCAATTACCCAAATCTTTGACATAAATAAATTCCTTATGATTCAGTGTTTCAGGAACTTGTCCTAATGAGTTAATAGATTTTGAAATGTTTTTCGTAAAGCTTGACTGCGAAGTTTTGTGTTGCCACGTTTGCCGGACACTTAAAGTGTCCGGCGAACTCGCTGGCGGTTATGAATTCCCTTCTTCACTTGCCAGGACTCCCAGGCCTAATGTGGCGACTTTCTTGTCCATCAGGCCGGCGTTTTTGAAGTACTTCTGGAGTTTCTTTAAACCCGATGTTGTTTTTTCGTCGTCAGATTCAAGAAGCATCTTGCCGAGGACGGCGGAGACGCTGAGGTCTTTGACATCTTCAAATGAGATCCCGAACTGGCTGGTGAATTTCAGCAGGTTTTCTTTGAAGTCACCGTCGGCATCTCCCACGAAGAACGTATTCTTGACGTCAGTGACGACCTCGGAATTGTTCACGTAGCGGTCAACAGCTTTTCCTGCCTGAATTGAACCGACGATCTTGTCGAAGAACTCGGTTTCACCACCGACAATGTCGATGCGGGCGTTGCCCAGTGCAGCTCCGACGATTTCGGATTGTTCGCGGGCGATCTCTGTTTGTGCCTTGATGGCTGCGATTTCGATGTCCTTGTCTTTGTTGAGTCGGAGTTTGAATTCTTCGTGCTCGCGTCCCACTCCATCGAAGAGTTTCATCGCTTCGGCTTTTTGCTCGATGCCCTTTGCGTCGGCGTAGTATTTCTGCTCGATGACAGTCGCTTCGGCCATGCCTTCTTTCTCGAGAGCTTCGGCCTTGGCCTTTTGACCTTTCGCTTCTGCAACAAGTTTCTTCTCGACAACGTTGGCTTCGGCGGTCCCTTCTCTCTCAATGGCGTCCGCACGGACACTCATCACCTGAGCTTCAGCCAGTCCCTCAGCGGCAACTTCGGCCTGGCGAGCTTCTGCGAGCATTTTCTTGGCTGCGGTTTCTTTCTCGGCTGCGGAGCGTGCGGCTTCTGCCTGGATGACTACTTTTTCTGCGTCGAACCCGGCTGCCTGTTTTTGGGCCTCGGCGGCTTTGATTTCTTTGACCAATGCTTCTTCGGCATCTCGTTCAGCATTGGTAATCGCAACTTTCTTCGCTCGATCCGCAGTGGCGAACTCTTCTGTGTCAAAGATACGTTGTTGTTCTTCGACCACGGAGCGTTCGACAGCGACCCGCTCGCGGATCACATCTTGAATGTTTCGTTTCTCGATTTCGATGGCTTTCTCTTTTTCAATCTCCGCCAAGCCAACGATTCGTTCACGCTCGGTCACTTCGAGCAAGCGATCTTTTTCAACCCGTTCGATTTCAACCGCTTCTGTTCGTTCTTTATTTTTCTGAGCGACAACAATTTGACGAAGTTTGTTTTCTTCAGCGATCTGCAATTCTTCTTCTGTCGCGATGCGGGCTGATTCCGCGCGGAGCCGTTGTTCTTCTTGAACTTTGGCAGCTTCTGCATGCTCGCGGGCAGAGATTTCAGCGATCTCTCGTTTTTGTTTTTCGACCGCTTCAACGCGTTGCTTTTCAAGTTCCAGAATTGCTTCCTGAGCTTCGACGTCCTGCTTCTTGATTGTCTTTTCTTTTTCACGCAGAATCTCATTCGATTGAATATGTTCCTGAGCCGTGAGGTTGGTGATCTTCTTGATTCCCTCCGCGTCGAGGATGTTCATCTCACTGAGATGCTCGATGGGAGTCTGTTCCAGGAAATCAATTGCGCAGTCGTCGAGAATGTATCCGTTGAGATCAGTCCCGATGTGCTTCAGGATTTCTTCTTTGAACTGATCACGTTCGGTGTAAAGATCGACGAAGTCGAAATGTTTACCGACAGTCTTGAGGGCTTCTGAAAATTTGGCATCAAAGAGTTCAACCAGTGCAGCTTTTTCGGAGGCACGCTTACAGCCAAGAGCCTGAGCCACCTGAAGAATATCTTGTGACGTATTATTGACACGGACGAAGAAGGCGACTTCGATATCTGCCCGGACGTTATCTTTACAAATCAATCCGGAGACATCGCGCCGTGCAATTTCGATTCGTTTGACCGAAAGGTCCATGTGTTCGACACGATGGGCGATCGGGATCACCCACATCCCGCCACCAGAGACGACTCTCATGCCGCCCCAGCCAGTTTTCACCAACGCCTCTTCTGGCCCGACCTTGCGGTAGAAGCGTGACATCGCAAACAGAAAGCCGACGATGATGAGGCCGCAGGCAAAAATAATGGGTAAGAAAATATCCCAAGGCATGTGATCGCCTTTCATAAAGTGTCACTGTACGAACGAAGCCGTACATCGGTTCATGGTGTTAAGCCAGGTGGTCACCTGTCTCTTTGACGTAATAAATTCCG
This sequence comes from Thalassoglobus sp., assembly GCF_048270125.1. Lineage (NCBI taxonomy): Bacteria > Pseudomonadati > Planctomycetota > Planctomycetia > Planctomycetales > Planctomycetaceae > Thalassoglobus > Thalassoglobus sp. Next base: position 14,936 of record NZ_JBLWTN010000004.1, read on the forward strand.
GTCTCAGGTGAGAAATCCACAATTTGGACGACCGCATCTTTTGGAATCGAGCCTTCAAATGTTCGGATATTCAACCGCAGTGGGGCTCCATCCTCGACATGACAGATTCCATTTCCGAACTTGGGCGTCACTTCGCTGGTAATCACCGAACATGTTCGCCCCAACATGTCCTGAACTGTGTTTGGTTGCTTGGTTCGTAACTTGCCCCGCATTGGATTCGTCAGGAGTTTCGCAACGAGAATTCCGATCCCCAGGCTTCTCGCAATCGCCACTGCATTCTGTTGAAAAGTTGGATTGATCATGTCTCGATCGAACACCATCGTTACGACCCATGCAGCGAGCGAGACAATCGACAGCCACAACATGACCGGAACTTCACCAAGATTCAGCCACTTTAATCCCAGCATCCCCAGATCAGTGACCGATGCATCCATGTCGGCATCAAGATCCAGGTCGAAGTCGATCGCGTCCATGTCGATCCCTCCCAGAATGACGAGTAGCCAGTACGCGCATACGAGACAGAGCAGGATGCTGAAAGGCAGAACCGGCCACTGGAAGTAGGTTTCAACAATGTCAATCATGACTGAACTCCGATGTTGCCAGTATGCAACATGAATGAGGGGCTTCTGTGGGAAAACGTAGAATCGAAGAATTGGATCAAAGAAACCAGCGCGATTTCGGTCAGTTTTCGAATTCTAAGGGCTCAAAGGGTTCTGCGGACCGTTTTGACTCTACTGACTGAACACTTTAATTCTGATATGTCAGCCAGGAACTCGGCCTGAGACGAGAGTCGGTGTCCGGTCCTGCCGCTCATGCCACTCGTTCTGAGTGTGAGTAAAAAACTGCTGGCGGCGGTTCCCAGTAGTCGAAGCAGACGGTATCAACGGTTGTGCCGTAATTGTGGAGAGCTGACCTGTCCATGCGTCTTCAGGAGGACTCGTAACACAATACAGTACAACAGGTTGTGTAACTCATTAGATTTTTCTGCTCGCTATTTCAGAACCGGACGTAAAATTCCCTGAGGGCTGAGTCCCCGGACGTTGCACAGTCATCGTTTCTCTGGCAAGCTTCCTGAGTGAAGAGTTGCCGTAAGTCATTGTTGTGAAGGGAAAGATCATGGCGAGAAAAGACGCACTTTTGAAATTGCATCATCGGCTAACGGAACAACGTGATGAGTTAAGACGCAAGCTGACTCACCAGATGGAATCGGTGGGCGAGCAACGTGGCCCGGGCGATCTGGGGGACCAATCGACAATTGATACTGACCAGGAACTTGGTTCCCAATTGGCGGCACTCGAGAGTCGAGAACTGACTCGTATCGAAAATGCACTCGCAGCAATCCGGGCAGGAACTTATGGGCAATGCGAGCATTGTGAAAAATCGATTCCAATCACTCGACTGAAAGCCCTGCCTCATACGTCTTGCTGTATTCAATGTCAGCGAGAATATGAAATGGTCGGCGGCACCGAGAAGACGGTCGATAACTGGGAATCAGCGTGGGAGCATCAGGCTCGCGAAAATGATCATGAATTAACAGTTCGCGATGTTAAGATGGATGCTCGGTAAAAATCCGAAAGCCTTTCAATTGGTACAGGTGGACGGTTGAAATTCTGACTGGAACGAGATGAATTATATGCGGACTTCCCGAAGAGGCCTGAAATCGACAATTGTCCTCGTGCTTTGCTGCGTCTTCGGAGTCTATTCGTTGAGAATGGTTGATGTTCGTGCAGCTCAGCGGATTGGGCCATCGAATGCATTCGGGAAAACCACAACGACCGCCAACTTCGCACCTGACGAGTTGTCGGATATTCTGCAGCAGGCAGGGCGTCAAATCTCGAAAGTCGCAGCGAAGACCAGTCCGGCAGTCGTTCATATTGAGAGCGAACGCGAAGAACGCAACTCCGTCACAGAGGAGACCGGGTCCGGTGTCTTGCTTTCGGACCCACGCGTCGAAGGTGTGTTTGTTGTCACCAACCGCCACGTTGTCGCTGATGCGGAATTGCGAAACATCAATATCCTGCTGTCCGATCAGCGAGTGATCAATCCGATCGAGAAAATTGAAGATGCTGAAAGTGATATCGCAGTCTTAAGAGTCCGGGACCCGGGACTCGAGGCTGCTCATTGGGGTGACAGTGACAACCTTGATATCGGCCATTTTGTGCTGGCCATGGGAAGCCCTTTTGGTCTCAATCAATCCGTGACATTGGGAATCATTAGTGCCAAGGGAAGGCGCTCGCTTGATCTTCCGGGAAGTCGGGTCATCAATCAGGATTTCCTCCAAACTGATGCTGCCATCAACCCCGGTAACAGTGGTGGGCCGCTGATTGATTTGAATGGTCGCGTTGTCGGCATTAACACAGCAATCGCTTCGCAGGGAGGAGGAAACGAGGGAATCGGCTTCAGCATTCCCAGTAACCTTGTACAGTTTGTCGCCATTCAACTTTTAGAGCATGGAAAAGTCCGGCGTGGATATTTGGGAGTCGAACTCGACGATAAGTTTGACCTTGATGATGCGAAACGCTTTTCACTGGATCGGCTTTTCGGCGCCAGAGTGAGCGTTGTTCTTGATAAAACCCCTGCCGCTTATGCGGGGCTGCAACGCGACGATATCATCATCAGTTTTGATGGCGTTGATATCCAGGACGAGAACGATTTGATACACCGCGTCAGCATGACCCCGGTTAACAAGCAGGTCCGGATGATTGTTGTTCGCAACGGACGAAAGATGACACTCTCAGTCACGCTGGCTGAACGAAATGTTCAGCGAAGTTCGCTCCCGGAAATTCAACAACCCGTCCCAGGTCCAACGCTCTATCAGAACACCGGCCTGTCAACGCACCGCCTGACTCCCCAACTCGCAAAGCAGATCGGATTCAAACAAAGCCAGCAAGGTGTGATTGTTATGAACGTCGCTGATTCAAATCAGGACGCAGACCATCTGCAACTCTTCGACGTGATTGAAGCGGTTGGACGTACATCGGTTTCTACCGAACAGGAATTTCTCGAGCAACTCAGTCAAATCGAGAACGGCCCTGCCCTTCTTAAAGTCCGTCGAATCACAGACGGAAAAATGACATCTCGTTTGGTCATTTTGCAAATTCCGTAAAGCCTCGAAGAACTCCTCTCCTGAGACCCGAGTAGAGTATGTACCTCGGGTTTTGGCAGGCGACTTTGAGTAGTCGCCTGAAGCACGAGTCTGAGAGATCTCCTGCCCTGTCTCGTGTTCTGTTAGAAAGCTTGAAGAGCTTCTACGTTTCCGAACGCCCTGCCCTCTGCTTGCCTTCAATTCAGTCGCATTTTTTGAATGGGGGTTTAAAGCATTTTTCGAATTGGTTTGCAGGTTCTGCCTCGTGGTAGACAGCGATTTTACTGGTGAAAGGTGCTCCGCACGGGTACGCGTGTACACAAAACTGCTTAATGCGAAATGGACATCGCGCTGAATGAGCAGTCGTTGCAATTGACAAGATCGGTAGAATCGGTAAAATCGGAACCGTCTCAGGTAGTAATTCCTCAACGTTTTCACTCTCTTTCCACATAACTGGAGAGCGATGTGATGAAAGTGTGGACGGATTTCACTTCATACGATGAGGCAGTTTCTTTCGCGTGGCAGGCCGCTGAACGCCACGATTTCTCGCAAGCCAACACAAAGTTTCAGGCCCTCCTTCAGAGTGACTCTTCTGTTTATCTGATACTCGAATACTCTCAATTTCTTTTTGATTGCGTCTCGCAAAAAGATGCAGTTGATCTTCTTTTGAAGTCGGCTGACAAGTCTCTTGCTTCTTTGGAATTCAGAAATTGTTGTCTCATCTATAACCGTCTGGCTGTCTTTTACCGAGAGTCTGAAAACGCTCAACTTGCCAGGCAGTATCAGCAGTTGGCGATCTCGTACAACTTGAAATCGGTCACAGAGCAGGATTGCTTCCATATTGATCAGGCCTCGCTTCTCGGGCGTGCTCATGATTATTTTTTAGACGGCGAATTGAACGAAGCAATCACGTTGCTCTTCTCACTCAGAGAAGGGGATGATTTCATCGCAGCGAAGGCCAATCTCCTGCTAGCTGAACTCTATTTGCAAATTGATGACCTCGAAGCTGGCCTGTTTGTACTCGAAGAGACAATTGGCTGGGCGAAAGCCCATGAGGACTCAGTTTTGTTGCTCGCAGCATTCGAATTCAAAAGCAAGTTGTCCGCTCAAAACGAGGATGATCATTCGGCGTCGAATTCGCTCGACGCGGCCATTCGAATCGCTCGCAGATCCGGTCGCTGTACTCGCCAATTGAAACGATTGGAGCAGAGTCAAAAAAAGCTCAACTCACAAATCACGCTTCGAGCTTTCCAGGCAGAATGGAATTAAAGCATTGCCAGATTCTTCATGTCCAACAAGCATGAGTTCTCTCAACAAAAATTCGCAACTTCACAATACGGATCTCGCACAGCAATTCGAAAACGACTCTCAGCGCTACAGTCAACCCGATACTGATTGTTACGTTTTGTCCTTCGACAAGCAGCCTGTGAATTCATACACGTGGTCTTTACGGGAACGGGAATAACTATGCGGCGGATCGAGGGTTTCTGAGCAGACGGAACTCTTCGTCTTCGATGATGTTTTGCATACAGTGCCCGCGTTGAGTTGCCTTGAGGCGACGTTTTAGTGATCGCCGCATCGCTGAGTGGTAACCGACAGTGGTCGTGAAAAGTGTGATGAGATCGAGAAATTTTTGGTCTTTAGCCAATGTCTGTTCGTACATGTAGACGTGGGCGTTGTAGCCCAATCCGATGAGTGCTCCGTCGATTTCACCGATCTGTTGGTTACACGCTTCGATGACAAAGTCAGCACCGATGGAGATCCATTTTCGTTTGATTTTCAGATACCACATTTTCTGAAGTCGTTCATCGAAATAGCTGAAACTGAAAATGGAGGGGATGCGGAAAGTGCGATTGTTCTCCTGCATGTACGTCATGTAGTCATAACCTTGCAGGTTGGTGGCAAACGAAAGGATGGTTCTCTTGACGCCGAGTGAATTGTGCAACTCTCGAGTCACCATCTCCTCGACAGATCCTGTCCAGCGAATTTGCTCACCAGTCGTTTTGAATATCTTCATTACAAGCCGACGGTTCTCGATGTCCTGTGGGCGCATTTTGTTCACAGGGTCGCGCTCGAGTTGTCTTTCAAGATTTTTGGTTTGTGATTGACTGAGCCGTCCGCTCCGTTTGATTTCTTTGCGTAATTGAGCCTGGCGGTCAGATTGCAAGCGATTCAAAATAGAAGATTGTTGTGCTGCGTCCGGATTCCAGATATCGGTACGAATTCCGACCATGTGCGACTGTTTCCATTCTCCGTTTTTCATGTTCTTTTCGGAGATGGTTCCGCAGACATCCATGTTTGCACCGAACCGCTGGTCTTCCGCTTTTTTCAGTTTTTGCAGCAGGTCAATGTTCGTCGGATGCAGACCCATAAAGGCCCACATGTCGACGTATCGATGTGCGAAAGAACGCGACACTTTTGACTTTGGCCAAAACATGCTGAAGCTTTACCACTGCCAGAGAGAATGAACGAATTTCGAAGTTTCGGTCATATTCTGAATTCAACTTCTTTCGCAATATCGAACAGGTGCGAACGGGCGAATCTGTCACTCCACCGGCAAAGACTGCCCTCATGAAGTGCCCGACGTGATCGCGACAGGCAACTTTCGCCGCCAGGAGAGTTATTCATCAAGACGATGATTAGAACTGTTCCTGAAATTTAAAATTGCTCTCTCAAACGTTGAGAAAAGCGACGATTCCAGAGGTTTTCGGACTGGTTCTAAAGACGTTTGCTCTAGCCAGTGCACGTGAAGAACGCGTTTCACCAGCGAAATTACTGCTCGCCTTTTTTGCGTAACGAGACGATCACTTGTCGAGGTTCAATCTGTTCGACGCTCAATTCGCTCGGGATGTTCTTCAAATTTGATTCGCTCTCCCATTGAGGAAATCGAGTTCCTTTTGCAATCGATTTCACCTCCAGTGAGACAACTGCCGAGGCAGGTTTCAACAGGTTGAATGCAGGCTCTGGCCCGGAGAGTGTCAATTCGGCAAAAGTTGGTTTCGGTTCTGCAATTTCCCAACCCTCGGGAACATTTCGGTATTCGATCGGGATTACGAAAGTACGCTGGATCGTGTCGGTGTTATACGCAAATGTGAACCACAGCATCGTTGCGGTGGCGATCGACACAAGCAGCGTCAGCCCGTGGTAGCGTGGGCGTCTCTTTCCGCCGGCGAAACGTCCACCTTTGAAATATGCTCTTAACCGGTCAGCCAATTGCGTTGGATCAACGATTTGCATCTCACCATCTTTGGCAATCGTAATCGTTCCACGTTCCTCGGAGACTGCCACAACCATCGCGTCACAGCATTCCGCAAGTCCTAAGGCTGCTGCATGTCGGGTTCCACTACCGTGCAGTTTCTCGACTTGCTTAGAAAGCGGAAGATGGACTCCAAGCATGGCAATTCGTTCACGTTCAATCAGGACCGCACCATCATGACCGGGAGATTTTGGGTGGAAGATGCTCAGTAAAAGTGGCAGACTGATTTTCGCATCCACATCGACTCCGCCCCGGATGTGACGTCCCAGAGGCTCACGATTTGGGATGACGACCAATGCTCCAATTCGCTGACGAGCCATGAAGGTAATCGCTTCGGTTAAAGTTCCTGTCAGTTTCTCAGAGGGACCGCTGACCGAAGAGCGTAAGAAAAATTGCGAGGCAGCCAGCTTTTCGAATCCGTACCGAATATCACTTTGAAAGATCACAACGAAGGTGATCAGAATTGCGATGGAACCGTATTGGTACGCCAAAGTTGTGAGGTAAAGGTCGAACCATTGAGCCAGTCCGAAAAGGACAACCAGCCCGACGGCCACAATCCCCAATGAGCGCGAGGCTTTTTGCCGCAACCAGACGATGACGACATACAACAGGATGGAGACGATTGCGACATCGAGCAGGTCCGCGAATCGCACTCGTTCAATCAGTTCACGAACGTGTTGTGGCATCGAGTCTAACATCTGATAAAGCACTTACGCACTTTCTGTGCCCATGGAGAACGGTTCTGTCTGGAAAACGCTGAACTCCACAAGGCAGTCCTCGAACACCAATTCGAAAACCACTCGACAAGAGTGAATCGATCACAAATTGCAGCCGAGCGAGGACTGTGATTGTAACAAGATTCTCCCGGGGACCAATCGGATTGTACGACAAATTTTCGATCACTTCTTGCCTGAAACACGCCCGAAACTGAACTGCAACATGTGCAGAAGCATTGAATGGTCGTCGTTTGAACGCGCTGGTCGTCCACGAATCAGAGATACATGATGTCGCCGGCTCATGCGTGCGATGGGATAAGTTTCGACGTGGAACTTTTCAAAATCATTCGTGCAGACGGACTTGGTTTTTCACTGAGCAAAAGCACATTCTCCGCCAAAACCGGAGGTGAAATTCATCAGGACGGGAACAACTGGCATGACGGTTGCAAAATGAACCAGGTAGATCGAGTCGACCAAAGGATTCGATAACTCATTTGGTAATAACAGGAGGCTTCAATGCCAAACGCGATATCTCATGAAACAGCTACCGGCCAGGATCTTGTACGAAGAGTCTGCCACGCAATCACCGAGCTTGGTTACCCAGAGCATTCGTCTGTGCGATGCGAGTCCGATGGTTCTACCGTGACGTTGAAAGGCAAACTTTCGTCTTTCTACCTGCTGCAAATCGCTCAGGTTATAGCCATGGAAGTGCCCGGAGTTCGAGCGGTGGTGAACAAAATCGAAGTCAGTGGGAAGTCGCGAAAGTCTCAATGGTATTGAAGAAAATTCGAACTTTCTGCGACTGAAATTAGTTTCAGAAACTTAGGTGAGATGACTCATAACAAGGAGATGAAAGATGAATTGGGATCAAATTCAAGGCAAGTGGAAACAAGTCAAGGGACAGGCCCAACAGAAGTGGGGCAAGCTGACGGAGGACGACCTCGACGTAATTGATGGGAAACGCGAGGAACTCGTCGGCAAAGTCCAGGAGCAGTACGGAATTGCTAAGGAGGAGGCCGAGAAGCAGGTCTCTGAATTCGAAAGTTCCTGCAGCTGCTAGGACCATCGAACCCTTTCCGGGCGAGCGTTTTACGCTCGCCCGGAAACGTTTACGCATTTAGTTATTAAAGAAGGAGAATCAAATGTCAGTTCAGGACCCCTGTATTGAAGCTTGTCAGAAATGCGCAATCGCATGTGAAATCTGCTTGAGCGAGATGCTCGATGAGCAAAGTGATAATGATTGTCCTCGCTGCTGTCGTGAGTGTATCGACCTTTGTTTGCTGTGTGCGCAGGCAATCGCGAGAAACAGTCGATTCAGCGAAGAGATCTGCAAGCTGTGCGCCGATGCCTGTGAATGGTGTGCTGAGCAGTGTGGAGCCCATGATCACGATCACTGCCAGAAATGTGCAGAGGCGTGCCGTGCCTGTGTCAAAAGCTGCCGAAGCATGGCTCAAGCTTCATAGGACAATGTCTTAGTTATGGGGGATCACTTTCATGACTTCATCGTCGGCTTGTCACGAGACAGGACGCGTAGCTGCGAGTCTCTTTTCTCCATGGTAAATCGCGACTTACGTCGTAGGTTTTGAGCTTACTTGCTCGAACAAAATCGAATGATTTAAAACAAAACCGGAGCTGATCATGTTTGTCCTGGAAACCGTTTTGACAGATGGAATTGCACAACTCTCGTATTTAGTCGGTGACACGGAGACCGGCAGAGCTGCCGTGATCGATCCTCGCACCGACGTCGAGATCTACGAGAAGCTTGCTCGCAAACATGGTGTTTCAATTACTCACATTTTTGAGACTCATATTCATGCCGACTTCGTTTCGGGGAGCCTTTCACTCTCAGCCAGACTAGGCAGTGCTGACATCTGGTTGAGCGGTGAAAATGCAGATTATCAATTTCCCGGGAATGTGATCAGCAATGGTGACACATTTGATTTCGGAGCTTTCTTTCTGGTGGCACGCCATACGCCTGGCCACACTCCAGAACATCTTTCATTTGAAATTTGTGAAGCGAAGAACCCTGACCGACCATTTGCCGTTTTCACCGGCGATTCACTCTTTGTTGGTTCAGCGGGGCGTCCAGATTTATTAGGAGGAGATCAGACGCAAGCTTTGAGTGAAGATCTCTATCGAACATTATACGACTATTATCTGAAGCTGGACGACTTTGTCACGATCTATCCCGGTCACGGAGCAGGCTCGGCCTGTGGTGCCGATATCGGAGATCGACTTTCCAGCACGATTGGCTATGAGCGTCGAACGAATGCATTCTTGAAGTTCCCTGACATGCAGACTTTTCAAGAATTCGTGATCAATGATGCTCCGCCTGTGCCGTGGCATTATCCTGAGCTGAAGAAAGTGAATGCGTCCGGCCCCGATGTGATGGATCGGCTTCCGACCATTCGTGCGCTTCCCCCTGACAAGTTTCGCAAAGTCATGCGAGAAGCTGGGGTGACAACTCTCGATACACGTTCCATGCTGGCGTTCGGAGGTGGTCACGTCCCAGGAGCAATCAATATTGGTGATCGACCAGAGATGTCGGCTTGGGTTGGGCAGATGTTCGATTTGGATCAACGGTTGCTGCTGATCGTTGATGATGATGAAGACATCGAGCAGATTCAGCGTCTTACCGTCCGGACCGGCCACTCAGAGTTTGCTGGTTATCTGGCGGGTGGAATGAAGGCCTGGGAGGTCGCTGGCTTGCCGCTGGAATCAACCCGGCAAATCACCGTCGAGGAACTTCGCGAAATGCAGATGAGTCAGAACGATTTTACACTTCTGGATGTCCGTTCACCGGCTGAGTGGGAGTCAGGGCACATTCCCGGAGCTCAGCATCATTTTATCGCTGACATGCGTGACCGAATCAGTGGATTGGACAAAGCTGATCGCTACGTTACCTACTGCGCGAGCGGTTACCGAGCCAGTATTGCATCAAGTTTAATGCAATCTCGCGGATTTTCAGACGTCTTCAATGTTCCGGGAAGCTGGAGTGCCTGGAAGGCAGTCGGGTACGACATCGAAAAACCGGAGGAGGCGACAGTATGAATATGATTCTTTCAAGACTGACAGTATTGGGTGAAGTTGACCCTTTGCAGTATCCCGGACCTGCCTGGTCACCGTACGTCGTCGGCGCTCTGATCGGAGTGTTGTCGATGTTCACATTCTATTTCTCGAACAAGCCGCTGGGGGCATCGACAGCCTACGCTCGCATTTCGGGAATGCTGGGAAAGCTCTTTGCGCCCAAACATACTCAATCGCTGAAGTACTTTCAGGACAACCCGCCTCGTCCAGGTTGGGAACTGATGCTTGTCATCGGGGTCATCATCGGATCGTTCTTTGCAGCCTGGAGCGGAGGCGAGTTAACCGGTCAGCTACTCCCGGCAATGTGGGTCGAGCGTTTCGGTGCAGATAGCAATCTGCTGCGGATTGGTGTTGCACTGGCAGGTGGGATGCTGATGGCATTTGGTGCTCGGATGGCAGGTGGATGCACCAGTGGTCATGGAATCAGCGGGACGTTGCAACTGGGCATTGGTTCCTGGATCGCAGCGATCTGCTTCTTTATTGGCGGCATTATCACAGCCATGTTGATGTTTGGTGTGTAGCGATTGCTCACAATGCCTTTGAGATTGAAGTGTGTCTCTGGAGTTTCGACATCGTAGAGATGTTATGCGAGCGTCGTTTACGAAATTGTGTGCCCGTGTTGAACCGCGTTTCATCTGGACAATTGCTGTTCGCGATGAAGCAGGACGCAAGACCAATTCGAAACATGCGAAAGAGCAAATCACAAATATTTAATCACACCATGACGATGTCACATCATGGATCAAAACTGTGGAGTATCGACGATGGCTACGACGCTTGAAAAACCGCAACTCGAGGCGACACCTGAAACGGAATCAGAAAGTGTAGCTACCTTTCCGTCCAGGTCGCTCGTTCTGGGACTTGTCTTTGGTGTGGTCTTTGGATTCCTGTTGCAAAAAGGTGGAGTCGCGAAGTTTCATGTCTTGATTGGGCAGCTACTGCTCGAAGACTTTACTGTTGTGAAAGTGATGCTCTCCGCTGTTGTCGTGGGGACCTTAGGGATTCATTTGATGCATCACCTGAAACTTGTTGAGCTACATATTAAACCGACACGAATCGCATCGAATGTCATCGGAGGTTTGCTTTTCGGAACAGGCTTCGCGCTGTCAGCTTACTGCCCCGGAACCGGCGCAGCTGCATTGGGGCAAGGTAATTTCGATGCGTTTGCAATGGTCGCTGGCATGATCGCTGGTTCATATGTTTTTGCAGAAGCCTCAGGCTGGATCAGTCGAAACGTCGACCCGATCGGAGACAAAGGTAAGCTGACCTTGCATGACGTATTGCCGTTCAATCGTGCTGTCGTCGTCATAGGTAGCGCAGCGATCTTGACTGCTGTGCTGGTCATTCTTGAAGTGACGACGGTCCGTTAATCGTTATCAAATTGGGACTTCTCTCATGAAGTTGTAGAGGGGTTTATTTGACAAGTTGCCAGGGGACAGGCTGAAGTGCAGAGAGGGCTGGGTACGGCGAGTGCCATCGGGAGTAACAATTCTGGTCTGATGAGAATACGGATAAAGCAGGTTTTAGAAGCCCTTGGAGGGTTACGATTTCAGTGTTTTCGTTACAATGCTGACTTTCACTGTCGTCACATTCACTCAGTGACATTCCTTGTGGAAGCGGCATCGAATGAAGAATTCTTCCAATACTTCGGACTCAAATGTTGTGGCAGCATCAGCGGTAGTTGGAATCGGTTGTGCTGGTGGCGGGCTCGACGCAATTGAATCGATCTTACGGACCTTCCCCAGTGGTTTGCGTACGGCGATTGTCATTGCTTCTCATGTCAACACTGATGATTCTGATGTCTTGGTCGACCTGATCTCACCACTGACTTCATTCACTGTGAAGTCGCTCAACGAATCGCCGACTCAATTGAATGTGGACACGGTCTATGTTGTCCCGCAACGCAGCATCGTTGTCGAAACGGAATTCGGCTATTCCGCTATGCAAACAGACGACGTTGATCAACGAGCGAAAACAGTTGATCGATTGTTCACCCTGCTTGCTGAGAATTACGGTGAGCGATCCATCGGCGTTGTGGTCTCCGGCACCGGGAGTGATGGAACCCTTGGATTGGCAGCAATCCGTGCTGTCGGCGGGATGACGATTGTTCAGTCACCGGAAACTGCTCACCACGATGAGATGCCTCGCAGCGCGGCAGCGAGTGCCGATCATGCACTTGAGTTGGAGCAAATTTCTGATGAGTTGTCTTCCCATATTCAACACCTCATCAAGAGAAAGGGGCAGGCAGAGTTTCAGATCCAAAGCGATCAGATCGAAGCGATACTTCCTCGAATTTGCGATGCCCTGCTGGCGGCCACGGAGTATGAATTCAGGCATTACAAGAAGCAGACACTCATCCGGCGCATCTTACGACGCATGCAGGTCCTGCGGATTGACGATCCGGATGAATACTTAAGTCGACTCCAGAATGAACGGGAAGAAGCTCATTCATTATTTCGCGAATTGCTGATCAGCGTCACTGCCTTCTTTCGTGATCCAGACACCTTCGCCACGCTTTCGCAACATGTCATTCCCAAGCTGTTTGATCGATATGGAACGGGAGAGACAATCCGAGTCTGGGTGCCGGGGTGTGCGACAGGCCAGGAAGCTTACACGCTAGCGATGCTCATGATTGAGGAGCGTGATAAGCATGGCAGTGACATTGAGATCCAAATCTTCGCGACCGACATTGACCAGCGTGCCCTCAATTTTGCCCGTGAAGGAACATACGCGTCATCGATCAAGGATGAACTCACACCCCGGCGTCTGGATCGATTCTTTCGGAAGACCGGTAATAAGTATGTGGTTCGTAAAGAACTGCGAGACATGTGTGTCTTCTCCAAGCATAATCTGGTCAGCGATCCTCCTTTTTCGCAGATGGATCTGATCTCCTGTCGCAATTTGTTGATTTATCTTGGCCAGCCACTGCAACTGAAACTGATTCCTCTGTTTCACTTTGCTCTTCGGCCACAAGGCTACCTCTTGCTCGGTCCGTCCGAGAACCTGACCTCGCATACCGAGATCTTTCGACCGATCGACAAGAAGCACCGCATCTCGCAGCGAAAAGCCGGTCCGGCGAAACCGACGACACTTTTCAGCGGCACCAGAGGAGGAGCAACATCATTGAGCCATGCGCGAGTCGCCTCTCCCAATGAAGTGGACATCCATCAAATCTCGCAGCGGATTCTGCTGGATGAGTTCGCTCCCCGCTACGCCGTCGTCAACGAAGATGGGCATCTCGTTTGTACGTCACCGGGGTTGGAGCGTTATTTTGCTTTCCCCGATGGTCCTTACGCAAACAACGTTGTGAAGATCGCGAAGTCAGGTTTACGCAGTGGACTGCGGGCAGCGTTTCGAGAATCGAAAGAGTCGTTGCGAACCGTCGTTCGGGACGACTTGACACTCAAGAGTGGTGACGGGCTCCAGTATATCCGACTCACAGTCCAACCTATGCCGGAAATTGGCGAAGACGTTGGGCTGTTCATGTTAATCTTCCACGAATTGGGACTTTCCTCGACGCGGCACGGCAATACAGAAACTTTACCCGATTCCGAAAAAGCGATCGAACAACTTGAACGCGAACTCGATCAGACACGGAGCGATCTGGAGAACACTGTTCAGGAGTTGGAAGGTTCTAATGAGGAGCTGAAATCTTCAAATGAAGAGCTGCGATCGATCGTTGAGGAATTGCAGTCCGCAAACGAAGAATTGGAGACTTCGAAGGAAGAGATCCAAGCCGGAATGGAGGCTCTCTCACGAGCCCGCAGCGATTTGCAGAACCTTCTCGATGGGACGCAAATCGCCACGATCTTTTTGGATTCGAATGGGAAAATCAATAGCTTCACGCCAACTGTTACCAATATCTACAACGTGAAGGAAGGTGACATTGGTCGCCCTTTGAGTGACATCACCTTCAACAGCAAAGAGATGCCGAAGATCCCTACTGCTGAGGAAATCAGAAAGCAGGATCTTGAGATTCTCGAGTGCGAGGTTCAGACGGAGGATGGTCGCTGGTATCTCCGTCGTGTCCTTCCTTACTATCACGAAAGTGAACCTGATGGCGTGATTCTGACCTTCATCGATATCTCGCAGAAAAAACGAGAAGAGATGCAGTTGACGACGGCACTTTCGGTGACTCAGGTCTTTTCAGATTCTTCATCGTTTTCGGAGGCTGTCCCAAAGTTGCTCAATGGTCTCCGCGACAGTCTGGACGCAGAGGTCTGTACGCTATGGATCGTCGATACAAAGACTCAGGAATTGTTCTGCGCAGAAGTTGATTTTGACCGCTCGTCGACCAAGCTCAAGGATTTCATTTCGAGAAGTGAAGAACTCCGTTTCCAGCGAAACCAAGGATTGCCGGGCCATGTCTGGAACTCGCTGCAACCATTATGGATTCAGGATGCAACCGCAGAGTTTCAACAATCTGTTCAGGATTATCGTCGTCATGACACTGCAATAGAGGCGGGGTTGATCAGCGGGATTGCGTGGCCGATTCTTACCGGAGACCAGTTTCGTGGTGTGATTGAATTCTTCACAAGTCGCCCACTGGATCGAGAGCAATCGGTCTTAGTCAGCCTGCTGCGAGAAGTTGGCCGGGAGATCGGACAATTCATGCGTCGGAAAACCTTGGACGACAAATTCCAAGATGAGCAATCCCGCAAGGCAGCGATTCTTGACGCGGCTCTCGATTGTATCGTGACGATGGATATGGAAGGAAACATCGAAGATTTCAATTCGGCAGCTGAGCAGACTTTTGGATACCACAGCGACGAAGTCAGAGGGCAGCAGTTGGCCGATCTGTTGATCCCCGCCGAATATCGTCAGCTTCATCAGGAGGGAATGGTCAAATACCTCCAAACGGGGGAAGCCACTGTGATCGGACAACGCATCGAACTGACTGCCCTCCGCGCCGATCAAACTCAATTCCCGATTGAACTCGCCATCAATGTTTCGCACAACCTTGACGGTTCACCATTTTTCACTGGCTACATTCGTGATGTTTCCGATCGAAAGGAAAAGGAACGTGAGGATGCCGACAGGGAACGTCGACTGGCAATGGCGCTTAAGGCGGGAGGAATGGCCGTTTGGGAGTGGACAGACCAGGCAAGCCTATGGTCGGAAGAACTCTACGAACTCCTCGGACTCAGTCATGAAACAACTGCTTCTCCGGAAACTCTCTTCAATTGTGTTCACCCGGACGATCTGCAGGGATTGCAGGATGCTTGGCAAAAGGCGACTTGCGGCATAGAACCCTATCATCATGAATTCCGCATCGTGTTGCCGACTGGAGAAATTCGCTGGCTGGCAGGTGTTGGTGAGTTCGTCCGAAAAGACGATGAAGTCTCTCAGATTTTTGGATTAAACTGGGATATCACACAAGAGCGAAACGCAGAACTCGCCGTTCGAGAAAGTGAATCGTTCTTGCGTCGCACTCTTGATTCACTGGCAGCTTTTGTGGGGGTGTGTGAACCGGATGGCACTTTGATTCAGATCAATAAGCCGGCAATGGAACTGTCACCCTCCACTGAAAGTGAAGTGCTGGGTTTGCAACTTTGGAACACACATGCCTTCTCATATAATAAGGAAATCCAGGAGCAGGTTCGTGAAGCGGTCGAGAGAGCTGCCGGTGGTGTCTCTTCGCGACTTGATGCAGAGATTCGAGTGCGTGACGACGACCGGATGTTTGTCGACTTGCAGATTGTCCCCATGCGAAATGATGCCGATCAGGTGACCCACTTGATCCCTTCTGCCATTGATATTTCCGAGCGGAGAGAGAGTCAGGAAAAGTTAGCACACTTGGCTGCTGTCGCTGAAGCTGCAAGCCGTGCAAAAAGCGAATTCGTTGCCAATATGAGCCACGAAATTCGTACGCCCATGACAGCCGTACTGGGGTACACTGACTTGCTGCTGGCACAGGAAGAAGACGAGGAGAAGCTCAATCATCTCAAAACGATTCAGCGGAACGGCAATTTTCTATTGGAGATCATTAACGATATTCTCGACCTGTCAAAAATCGAAGCTGGAAAACTCGATATTGCAGTCGAACGGTTCTCGGTTGCCGAACTGGTCGCGGATGTCCTTTCAATGATGTCGGTCAGAGCGACGGAAAAGAACCTGGCGTTCTCAGTCAAGTACGAAGGGACACTCCCTCAGCGAATTGAAAGTGATTCCAAGCGCCTGAGACAGATTCTGATTAATTTGATCGGTAATGCGGTCAAGTTTACGAATTCCGGCAGTGTCATCCTGACAGTCCGTGAAGTCTCTTGTGATGAACAGGCGAAGATTCAATTCAATGTCGCCGATACTGGCATCGGAATGTCTCTCGAGCAGCAAAGCCGTCTATTTCAACCATTTTCCCAAGGCGATGCGTCGGTCTCCCGATCATTCGGAGGGACGGGACTGGGACTGGTGATCAGCCGACGACTGGCAACGTTGCTTGGGGGAGACATCTCCGTGGAGAGCGAACCGGATCAAGGAAGCGCGTTCACCTGCACGATTTCCGCTGGAGACGTTTCCAATGAACCACGAATCCATCCGATTAATGAGACAGGCTCCCTTGAGGAGCAGACGCCACAAAACGGGGCGATACAAAACAATCAACAATTAAGTTGCCGCGTCCTCATTGTTGACGACCGCCGGGATGTCCGATTTTTGAGTTCAAGAATCCTCATTCGTGCCGGTGCCACGATCGAAGAATGTGAAGATGGAATGGAAGCCATTGAACGTTTCGAATCCGATTCAGACTTGCTCGCTAAAATTGATCTGGTGTTGCTCGACATGCAGATGCCGCGTCTGGATGGATACCAGACTGCGACTCGTCTTCGATCACTTGGGTTCACGAAACCGATTGTCGCCCTCACAGCGGATGCCATGCAAAGTGATATGAGTCGCTGCATCGAGGCTGGCTGCAACGAGTTTCTCAGTAAGCCAATCGACTCAGCTCAGCTTATCGAAGCTGTTTCACGACTCACCTCGGCAACAGAGTCGCCCATTCTTAATCGGACCGACTCCAACTGATTGCCTTCACTTGCCAAGCTTCGCGCCTGCCTGGCAGAGTGAGCAGGCGCCACCATGGTTGCTCAACGACCACGCTGATCGCGGGACAACCGTGAATCTTTATCAAGCCGCGAGACGACGCTGACTGATGCTTCCTGACAGTGATCTCCAGCGACTTGGACAGGTTTGTCACACGGTCTGAACATCTCGGCAGGTCGCTCGACGAGTTGGTATGCAGTTTGCATCTCTGATACACGACTGAATTGAAGAGCTTGAACAGGAACAAAAAAGAAACAGCCTCCACGAACAGAGACCCATCGAAAAGTCTAGAGCAGTTTGCTCTATCGTCTGCCCGTGAAGAACGCGTTTGATCCATTAAATCGCTGTTCGCCACGAGGCAGAACCTATGCGCTAATTCGAAAGAGGCTCGAGTTCACTGTTCTTGCTCGTTTTTTGAATCATGAACCAGAGAGAATAAAAATGCCCTACGCACTCCCTCTTGAAATCGAAGACGCCCCTGAAGATTCGAAGCCATTGCTCAAAGCAATTAAGGAGAAATTCGGGAAGTCTCTGAATCTGTTCAGTACATTAGCCCATCAACCAGATGTGCTCGGCGGTGTCACGCAGATCAATGACGGCATTCATAATGACTTGCCAGATCTGTATCGGGAACTGGCTTATTACAAAGTCTCACGAGTCAATTCATGTGACTACTGCTCACATTACCATCGTCAAGCTGCTAAGAAGGCGGGGCTGTCGGAAGAACAGCTCGATTCAATGGATGTTAACTCCAAGCTGTTCGATGATAAAGAGCGTGTCATTCTGAGTTATGCAGAGGAACTCACAAAGACAGCGAACGTCGACCCTCAGGTGGTGGCAAACTTGAAGAGCTTTCTTGATGAGCAACAAATAGTCACACTGGCTGCAACGGTAGCGCTTGCCAACTTCACAAATCGTGTTAACCACGGATTGGACATTGAACTGCCATGAACTCACCACATTTTGACGTCATTGTACTCGGGACGGGACCGGCCGGATCAACGATAGCACGCAAAGCCGCGAAGTCTGGTCACAAAACTGCCATTATTGAATCGCGGGAATTCGGAGGAACCTGTGCACTGCGCGGCTGCAATCCTAAGAAAGTTTATGTGAATGCTGCGTCCATCATTGATCAGGTCCATAGAGCGAATGGAAAACTGATTACCGACTGTGGAGTTGCGATCGACTGGGCGCAGTTACTGGCATTTAAAAAAACATTCACTGAACCTGTCGCTGTAAGAAGTGAACGTTCGTTTCATGATGCCGGGATCGCGACATTCCAAGGCGTTCCGGCGTTTACAGGTCAGGCTGAGGTTTCGGTCAACGAGCATCAACTAAGTGCTAAAAAAATTGTCATCGCGACCGGCGCAAAGCCGGCACCACTTGAAATTCCAGGTGAAGAGTGGGTCATTCAAAGTGATGAGTTCATGGAATTAGAGAGTCTTCCAGAACGTGTCTTGTTTATCGGTGGTGGATATGTGTCGATGGAGTTTGCACATGTCGTTGCTCGCTGTGGCAATTCAGTGACCGTTGTCGATCATCATGAACGTGTCCTCACCAGCTTCGACGCCGACTTAGTCAAACTGCTTCAAGGCTATTCGGAACAGTGGGGAATTCGCTTTCGACATGGAAGTCGTGTCGTCGCTATTGAACTCGCAGCTGACCAATCCATGAAGGTCGTTCTGGAAGGAGGAGACATTATCGACTGTGATATGGTCGTCCACGGAGCTGGACGGGTTCCAAGTATATCCGATCTTCGACTTGAGGCTGGCAACGTTGAATATGAAACAAATGGAATCGTTGTCGACGACTTTATGCGGAGTGTTTCTAACCCGAATGTCTATGCAGCCGGAGACTGTGCAGCGAGCGGGCAGCCAAAGCTGACCCCCACCGCAAATGAGGAAGCTCGCATCATCGCGAAGAATTTGTTCGCTGACAATCCGGAGATCCAACCGAGTTACGGCCAGATCCCCCAGGTTGCATTCACAATTCCCGCAATTGCAGCAGTCGGAATGTCTGAGGAGCAGGCACGGGAGATGAACTCGAACATCGACGTCCGATTTAAAGAGACGTCGGCATGGGGCAGTAACCGCAAGACCGGCGATACGGTTGCGGGCTTCAAGGTGATTCTCGACAAGCAATCCAACAAAATCTTAGGAGCCCACCTTCTTGGTCCCGATGCAGATGAAATGATCAACCTGTTTGCACTCGCGCAGCGATTTAACTTGACCGCTAAAGATCTTAAATCAGCACTCTTCGCCTTCCCCACCAGTTCTGCCGATTTACGGCAAATGGTTTGAGCGATTCACCAGAGACGAATTCGCTCCCACAAAATTTTAGAGTTGGTCCTGAAACCTGATACTGCTCTCTCAAACGTTGAGGCAGGCGGCTATTCCAGAGGTTTTCGGACTGGTTCTAAATAAAAGTTCGAGGCAGAACTGCTTCACAATGTCTTCAGTCTCTCCGTTCTTAACCTTCACGATGCCTGTCCACGATGCCTGTCTATCTAAACTGCACGAAGGTTGTTCAGCTTTGAAACGATCTCGGGGTTAAAACTCCGGATTTCGGAGATGAATGTAAATTTCAAAGTCCGTTTACACATGCTGCCGCTCTGATGGAACGCTCCCTTCTCTGCAGTACACCTTCTCGTTGAGACGTTCTTTCTGCTGACTGAGCAAAGATTGCGGTAAGTCATCTGCAACCGAATTTCATGAACATCACAGCATCACCTTGCAGAGTCGGATGTCCTGTTTCTAAAGTGAACGGCTTGATCTGGAAAACAAGGACGTTAGAAGCAGTCTCAAGACCTATAAAATTGCGACCTTTCTCTGTATCAGAGAAGTGAACAGCAAGTTTTGAGACCAGTTCTAAAACGTTCAGAGCTTGTTGAGGAGTGGTTATGAGAGTTTGCTGTCACAGCATCTCTATTGTGTTTTTTGTTTCTCTCTGTGTCATTCAGTCTTCGTCGTATGTTCACGCCGAGCCTGCGAAGCATTTTATTGCAGCCTTTGACCGGTTTGGAAAACATGACGAAATCGATGAGCATCTCACCCGTGAGTTGTTGATTACGGAATTGAGTTGTACTGCGTGCCATCAATCAAATGAGGAAATCCTTGTTGCAAAAGGAGGTCCGAATCTCGACGGAGCCGGGACTCGGCTTTCAGCGGAATGGTTGCATGACTATCTCGTCAACCCTCAGGGAGTGAAGCCGGGGACAACGATGCCGGACGTCCTGCACGGCCTCTCTAAAGCTGAGAAAGAAAAGACTGCAACTGCACTCACAGCATTTTTATCTACGCAACAAAGTCCATTCCCTCAACTCAAAGCAACAGGGCTGATTCCGGTTACTCATGAATTCTGGCTGAAAGGATCGGTTGAAGAAGGTGGCAAGCTTTATCATTCAGTCGGATGCGTCGCGTGTCATGAACCTGATTCCGATTTCGAAACAGCTGGAAGCACTTCTTCAGCTCTCGACAGGTTGATTGAACAACTTGATCCGGAAGAATTAAAAGAACTGGGGTTGAGCGGAGCAGCGCGGACTGTCAATTCGATCCCACATGGCGATTTAAATAAGAAGTACACTCTTCTTTCACTCTCCCATTTTCTCCATAACCCAGATCGTGACCGTCCATCGGGCCGCATGCCAAATCTCAAGCTGCTTCCCTCTGAAGCAGCTGATATTGCAGCCTATTTGCTACGCAGCCAGAAGACATCACTATCGAACATCGTTCCATCCCAAGATGTGCAACTCATCGCAGAAGGGAAAAAGTATTTTGTGGAACTTCGTTGCGTGAACTGCCACAACATCAAGGGAATGGAGTCGAATCTCGCGAAGACGCCCCTTGCGAATCTGAATTTAAATTCTGAACA
Source organism: Thalassoglobus sp. (assembly GCF_048270125.1). Classification (NCBI taxonomy): domain Bacteria; kingdom Pseudomonadati; phylum Planctomycetota; class Planctomycetia; order Planctomycetales; family Planctomycetaceae; genus Thalassoglobus; species Thalassoglobus sp. Next base: position 35,985 of record NZ_JBLWTN010000004.1, read on the forward strand.
ATCCTGCCTTGCGAACGCGACTCCGAAACAACCTGCGTATGCTTTAAGCGAAGAACAGAAAACAAAACTTGTTACGGAATCCGAAAAGAGTGGAATGCAGACGGTTGCAAGTCACCACGATCTACGGATGTTGCAGTTGAACTGCTTTGCCTGTCACGAACGGGATACGCTTGGCGGAGTGGGAAGAAAGCGTCAGCAATATTTTGAAACAGTCGGTCATGTTGATATCGGCGACGAAGGCCGTTTGCCGCCGTCTCTCACACATGTCGGCAAGAAGTTGACCCCGTCGTGGTTTGCGAATGTTCTAAATGGGAAAGGCGATATTCGTCCCCACATGACAATCCGGATGCCGATTTTCTCAAAAGCTTTGACACAACAGCTTCCCAAACAAATTGCAATTGCCGACGAGGTGAACGCAGCAACTGAAAAGGAAGTCTTTGGCGACCTTGCGAACCTGGCTCAGCCAGGACGACAACTTCTCAACACCGGATGTATACAGTGTCATCCGCTGCGAGGGGAAAGTCTGGCGAGCGTTGTTGGGACAGATTTGAACGGTGTTCACAATCGTGTTCGACCTGCCTGGTTCAAAGAGTTCCTGAGGAATCCGATTGACCTGAAACAACGGACTCGCATGCCGACGTTCTTTCCGAATGGAGTTAGTTCGAATCCGGATATTCTCGATGGAGACGTCGATCAACAAATCGCTGCGATTTGGGCGTACCTGAAAGAGAATGGAAAGCATCCACTCCCCGAGAAAATTCTGGAAGCACGCTCAAAGAGTTTTGAACTTGTTCCAACCGACAAGCCAATCGTGCTGCGAACTTTCATGGACAAAGCTGGAATGCACGCAATCGCAGTTGGTTTTCCAGAGAAAATTCACTTTGCCTTTGATGCCGAAACTTGTCAATTGGTTGAAGCATGGAAAGGTCGGTTCCTTGATGCTCACGGAACCTGGTATGACCGGTTCACCCCCCTGGCTGAACCACTCGGGACAGACCGGATTAACTTTCATGATACTCTCTCGTACGGCATCTCTGAACTTGGCGGTGGAAGCGCTGAAGTCCTCAAGGATTTAGGACAACAGGCAAAAAAAGATTTTGTTGGGTATCAACTCGATCAGGCCGGAATCCCAACATTCCGTTACAAGATGGCGGGCTACTTAATCGAAGAACGTATCGTTCCTGCCAAGAGCGGCGAACTGCATCGTCAGTTTGTGATTAAAAGCTCAGTCGAGGGAGCAACCGTCGAAACTTCAAACGTCGTATTCCTGTTCAAACTCCTGCCTGGGAAGAAGATTGAAAAGGTGGATGACAGTACATTCATCAACGAAAGCGGACTAACGGTGAAGTTACCCGCCAACTCTCCTTTGACACCTTACGTGATGCACGCTCCTGAGAGACCTCTTGAGAATTTTTGTCTCTCCACAATCCACTCTCAACCCGAACGAATTGAATTTGAGGTCGTTTATAAATGGTGAAACTGACACGAACACTGACCCTGTTTTTCGTTTTCACCTCATTGTTGATGCCATCACATTCGCAAGCCGGTGAAGAAGATTACTACCCACTGATTTCAATTGTGACATCGGCGGCGAAAACGGATTCGCGCTCCAAGAACTGGAAACCGGCCCCGGATGATCTCGTTCTTGAAGTGAGCGGGATTGCAGCACTTGAGGATGGTCGACTAGCGGTCGCCATTCGCAAGGGGGAAATCTGGATTCTCGACGGGGTTTATGAAAATCCGCCTAAGAGTGTGACGTATCAAAAATTTGCGACAGCTCTGCATGAGCCACTCGGGCTCATCTGGAATGATGGAGCATTTTACACAACACAACGTTCGGAATTGACGCGAATCAAAGACAACGACGGCGATGGAGTCGCGGATGAATACTCAACCGTTGCCAAAGGTTGGGGCGTGACCGGGCACTATCACGAATATGCATTCGGTCCTAAGCTCGACGGCGACGGGAACATGTGGGTCACCCTGAACATCGGCCTTGGACTGAAAGGAGATCTTCTTAAGCGAACAGTCAAAGATCCCAAACTTGGATATCGACAGGCATTGTGGCGCGGCTGGGGAATGAAAATCACTCCGAAAGGTGAGCTGATTCCCGTTTGTGCCGGGATGCGTTCGCCGAGTGGTATTGGGAGTAATGCCGAGGGGGACATGTTCTACACCGATCAGCAGGGAAACTGGGTTGCGACGAATACTTTGCACCACATGCGTGACGGAGCCTTCTTCCATCACGTCGAAGCCCTCGCTTCAATGAGTCAACCAGGATCGACGATTCACGATGTCGAGAACATCCCGAATGGAGTTCCATTTCCGCAGGCCATCGAAAAATTTCCACAGCTCGTTCCACCGGCAATCTGGTTTCCGTACAAGAAAGTTGGTCAATCAGGAACGGATATTATGCTCGATAAAAGCGAAGGGAAATTCGGTCCATTTGCCGGACAGTTCTTCGTCGGCGAGTTTACACAAGCTGCAATCAATCGGGTCTTCTTAGAGAAAGTTGGGGGCGAGTATCAAGGAGCTTGCTTCCCGTTTCGGCATGGATTCGCATCAGCGGTTCTGCGTCTCGAACAGGGAGAAGATGGCAGCGTCTTTGCCGGACTGACGAATCGCGGCTGGAGTAGTTTGGGAGCAGCTTCGTACGGACTGCAACGACTCGTTTGGTCAGGGAAAACACCATTCGAAATCAAGGAAATGCGCGCTACGAAGGAAGGGTTCGATCTGATTTTTACGAAACCGGTTGATCCTGAAACCGCGAAGAATCCTGAGTCTTATACGATCAGTAACTACACATACTTGTATCACTCGACATACGGAAGCGATGAAATTCAGACCAAACGTAACTCGATTTCGAAGATCACAGTGTCGGATGACGGGCTCAAAGTCGCATTGAAGGTGAACGGACGGCGAGAACTCTATGTGCATGAACTCGAAGCGAAAGGAATCCGTAGTCGCGACAGCGAATCTTTACTTCACCCTCAGGCGTATTACACGCTGAACCGCATTCCCGAATGAAAAAGTTTTCGAAATTTTCAATCTCTGGAGTGAATCTGCGCGTGGCTTCTCGGTCCTCTTAGGAGAAATGCAGAGGGAAATGCAGGAGCGCAGGTATTATGGAAGACGCATCACGATTATTCCGTATTGGGTTGCTCATCTCGGAGTGTTCAAAAAAAGGAAATATTGGAAACTGAAGATCATCGACGCAGGTATGATATCGAGAGTCTCTGTTCAAGGTTTGAAACGACTTTTACCAGAGGTCTGGAAGCATCTTCTTGATTCTGCCACATCTTTGAAAGAACGTGTCCCGGAAACGATTGGAATGCTCACTTTACTCAATGCATAGAGCATCTTTCGAATTGGTTTGCAGATCCTGCCTCGTGGTGAACAGCATTTTTACGAGAGAAATGCGTTCTTCACGGGTAAACGGTAGAGCAAACTGCTCTAAGAGCAAATTCAGGTTTCGGGGGCAGTTCTCAATAATGTCGAAAATATTTAGCGATTTGAAGCGAATGTTTCGTAGTCATTCGAAGCTTCTGTTTTCAATTTCAATTTCCCACGTTGAAAGAGTCGATCTGATGTACCGTATTTTATTCTCACTGCTCGTAGTCTCTTCAATTGGCGTCTCCCAACTCTTCGCCGATGCAGAGCTTGTCCATGCCCCTGAGTATCAAAAAGGTCAAGTTATTAAGACAGAGATCGAAACCAATCTTGAACAAACATTGATCATCGCAGGAATGAACGTCGAAACCGGCGCCGAGAACTTTCTCACAACTGAAGAGACTGTGAAAGAAGTCACCGCAGACAAAGCCGTTCTCGGTGGCAGATTTAGTGCGATCCTGATGGAGTTGAAGTTGCCCGGTGGACAAAGTATTTCATTTGACTCTGGGAACCCAAATGTCGAGATCCCCCCTGCTCCGTTCGGAGAAGTTGTGAAGTTCCTCAAAATGATGGCAAATTCAACATGGACCACCGAGCTAGACGGAAATCGCCAGGTGACCGGTCTTAAATATGAAGACGACTTTCTCAGCAAGGTCCCAGATGGATTCAAAGATCAAGTCTCTCAGGAGCAGCGGATCATTGATTCCAAAACAACAATCAATCGGCTCCCCGGCAAGTCCGTCAAGGTGGGAGAGAAGTGGGAACGTAACGAAGAAGCGAACTTGGGCAGCGGGCAAACCTTCTACTCAGTTCGTGAATATACTTACGTGGGGCCAGAGGAACATAATGGCAAGAAAATGGAGAAGATCAAAGCTGTCACAAAATCGATTCAATATGACATCACAGGTGGTGGTGCCTTACCGGTGGAGTTGAAGGATAGCGAATTAAAGGTCAAATCGTCCGAAGGTGTTTTGTGGTATGATCCAGAACTCAAGCAAGTGGTTGAGTCCTCAGACGTGACCCATGTTGTTGGTGAATTAACTTTCGTCACTGGAGGAATGGAACTTCCAGCTAAACTCGATTTGACAATGAAAGTGAAATCGAAAAACATCCAGTAATGAAAACATCTCCTCGGTCTGCGAGGCGCGGAGATCTGTTCTGGCGGAAATCCACCGTGAAACAAATTCGCTACCTGCTAAGGGAAGAAGAATCGTGTGGAATTGCCGATCTGATTCTTGCATTCAGTCATCGATTCCGTGAAAATAACATTTTCAATCTGGGCTTTGGGGCACCGCCATTGGTCGTTGTGTCCTCTGAAAATGGGTAAACTTCAATGTCACAAAAGTCGCTTGTTCTGATTGAGTTCAACGAGCTTTGTCCTTCTTTAGTCGAAAAATTTATTCACGAAGGCCATTTGCCAAACTTCAAAAAGCTTCAGAGTGAGTCGCACGTCTATGTGACAGACGCGGAAGAAACGGGGGAATCACTGAACCCATGGGTCCAGTGGGTTACAGTGCACACTGGATTAAGAGCAGATGAACATCAAGTTACAACACTTTCTCAAGGCAATCAGGTAGAAAATAAATCAATTTGGGATGTTCTGTCTGACAGGGGATGTCGGATTTGGGTGTGTGGTAGCATGAATGCAGGTTACAAATTGCCTCTCGATGGATATTTGCTACCAGATGCTTGGTCCACTGGCATCGAACCGACCCCTAAAGGGGAGTTTACACCGTTTTATGAGTACATCAGAAATGCAGTGCAAGAACACACAAATCCCTCAAGCACTGAGTGTAGCTCGAAAGAATTTGTTACTTATTTATTAAAGCATGGGCTTTCGCTGTTCACATTGACACGTTTAGCTCGACAAATCGTGACAGAGAGATTTCGTAACATTGGTTGGAAGCGGGCAATGCTGTTGGATCAAATTCAATTTGATGTCTTCAAGTATTATTTCAAAAAAACTAAGCCACACTTTTCAACATTCTTCATAAATAGCACAGCTCACTACCAGCATTGCTATTGGAGAGAAATGGACCCAAGTAGTTTCATACTCCCCCCTACCCCGGAAGATGTCGCAAAATACGGAGGTGCAATATTAGAGGGGTATAAAAATATGGATGAGCTTATCGGGAAATTCTTGAAACTCGCCGGCGATAAAACAACGCTCGTATTTTGCACCGCATTAAGTCAGCAACCGTATCCAGATTCAGATAATGAGGGAGGAAGACATTACTACCGAATCAAGAAATCAAACCTTCTCGTAGAGAAATTAGGGCTTTCAGAGACGTTTCAGTATGAGCCAGTGATGGCAGAGCAGTTTTGTTTGAATTATCAGTCGACGGAAGATGCTAGTTTTGCAGACAGCCACCTGTCAACTTTTACCGTTCAAGATGATCGTGTCTTCAGCGATGGACGAAATCGACTTTTTCATACGAGTCGCAAAGGAGGTCGACTCATGGTTCAATGTCGTTGTACAAAAACTGTTCCAGCTGACACGCGAATTCATTGTTCAGGTGGTGCAGAAATTCCATTCTTTGACGTGTTTTATAAAGTTGAGTCAGTGAAAAGCGCACGTCATCATCCTGATGGGATGCTTTGGGTTCGACAGCAGGATAAGTCTCACAAGATAATTTCTGAAAAAATCCCGTTGACCGGAGTGGCTCCAATGTTATTGGATTTTTTTGACGAATCATCGCCCCGAGAGCAGACTACTCACCACCCATTACAGGTGGATTCTAACAATTAGGTTTGAGAGGTAAGAGACGTTACAGATTCAAAGTTTCATTAAATTCTTTTCGAGAAGTATCTTACAACAGGGGATTCCGTCAGATTACCATGAGAATCCATTCAAAGATTGTTTATTGCTCATTTTTGCTGATTTGTTTTATCTTCTCTTCGAAAGTGTCTCAGTCCGCCGATGAAACAAAGCGGGTTCTTTCACCGTATCAGTTTGAACTGCCGTCGACTCAAGGAAAGCTGGTCGAGATTTTCAGAAAGTCCGGAACTACGTTGACGGTTGTCTGCTTTCTGGGAACGGAGTGTCCTCTTGCGAAACTTTACGGTCCAAGGTTGCAGCAACTTTCGGAGAAGTATGCTTCGCAAAATATTGACTTCATTGGAGTGAACAGCAATCTTCACGACTCAATGGAAGAATGTCGCAGCTACGCGAAATCTCACGGGGTCACATTTCCCATGCTCAAGGATGTGGGAAACAAGGTTGCCGACGCGTATGAAGTGACTCGCACGCCAGAAGTTGTCGTCGTCGACAGCAATTTTGAAATTCGTTACCGAGGCCGAATCGACGATCAGTATCAGCCGGGGATGAGCAGAGCCAAGCCTGTCCGTCAGGATCTCAAGGAGGCACTCGAGGAGTTGATCGCAGGTAAGCCGGTTTCACGCGCTCTGACGGAACCCGTTGGTTGTCTCATCGGACGGGTTCCACCAACTAAAACGACGACGTCACTCACTTATGCGAAAGAAATTTCACGCATCCTTCAGAGGCACTGTGTGGAGTGTCACCAAACAGGCGAGATTGGTCCATTTGCGTTGACGGATTACGACGAAGTCGTCGGTTGGGGAGAGATGCTTGTCGAAGTTGTTGACCAAAAACGAATGCCACCCTGGCATGCCAATCCATCTCACGGAGACTTTGCAAATGCGCGATGGATGTCTGAAGAGGACAAAGAGGCACTTCGAAATTGGGTTGCAGGAGGAATGCCGTTCGGAAAGAAAGAAGATCTTCCACCTCCGTTGAAGCCACAAACCGTCTGGCAGCTTGCGCGTCAGCCTGATCTTGTCCTCAACATGAGTCCCAAGCCGTTTCAGGTTCCCCCTGAAGGGGTTGTCGAGTATCAGTATTTTGTCGTCGATCCTGAATTCAAAGAAGACAAGTGGGTTACAGGGGCACAAGTGATTCCAGGAAATCGATCTGTTGTCCATCACGCGATCGTTTTTATCCGCCCACCCGATGGCAGCAATTTCCAGGGCATCGGCTGGCTTTCCGGATACGTGCCCGGACAGAAGCCGCTCACCATGCAGCCAGGGTACGCTCGGTTAATTCCAGCTGGTTCCAAGCTCGTCTTCCAAATGCACTATACCCCAACCGGGTCACCACAAACTGACACAACCCAAATCGGTCTGTTGTTTGATGACGAACAAAAGATCACGCACGAAGTTTTCACACTGGTCGGAATCAATCAGGATTTTGAGATTCCTCCGAATGACCCAGATTTCAAAGTACATGGGAATATCGAAAAGCTCCCAAGTCGCGGCGAACTGCTTGCGATGACACCTCACATGCACCTGCGTGGCAAATCGTTCCAAACATCGATTACGAGCCAGGGGAAAAAAGAAATCTTGCTCGATGTCCCCCACTACGATTTTAACTGGCAGCACTTTTACGAGCTTCAAAAACCGATCTCGCTTGCGAAAATTGACTCCCTGAATTTCACAGCGACCTTTGACAATTCAAGTAAGAATCCAGTTAATCCAGCACCGCATGAATATGTCAGTTGGGGCGATCAGACCTGGGAAGAAATGGCTGTGGTGTTTTATGCCGTTGCTCAACCGCGAAAAACTGTCTCCACGACGGCCAAAGCTGACAACACAGAGTCCAACCAATCAAAAACAAAAAACGATGCTGAAGCCGATCAGATAGTCGCACAGTTTTTCGATCGATTCGACAAAAACAAAGATGGGAAAATCTATCGCGAAGAGCTTCCAATCTCGATGAACTCTTTTGGATTTAACAGTTTAAACCGAGACGGAAATGAATATCTCAGCAAGGACGAAATTTACAACCTCGCCATCAAGCAATTGAAGAGACGCCAAAAGTAGACGCCCACCATCTTTCATTTTTCGATCAATTTCCTTAGCACAGAATGTTCCCTTGTCTCGACCTTTCAATCGCGTTTTTGGCTGGACGCTGGATCACCGCTGGCTCACTTTAATTCTACTCAGCTTGATGAGCGGAATTGCATTCTTGGGCTATTATTCGCCCAGCACGATTCGAAGTTTATTCGAATCTGCACCGGAGCAGGTCTCAAAATCTGAATCAGTATCACCAAAGAAACTCGATCAACCGCCCGATGTCGAAGCGATTGAACTCGCCAAAGCCGAAGTTATCCTGGTGATCGACTCGGAGGATTTTTTTACAAAAGAATCATCCCAGGGCCTGCGCAAAGTCGTCGAGGCAATCGAGTCACTGGGATATGTCGACGATGTCCTGTGGATGGAGTCTGCTCCGCCGTTGAACCTCTTTGGTTTGCGCGAACCAATTCTGCCTAAACCGTCTGCTTCCGAGAGGCAGTTCGCCTCAGCCAAAGAACGAGCCCTCAACCACCCACTTATTGGTGGGCAGTTTCTCTCAGAGGATGGCAAGACCACTCTGTTGATGCTGTCGATCAATTGGCTGTTCGTTGAACGCGATGAAGATGTCATGGAGGGGTTGAAAGCTGTCTCGCAGAACGCCGTAGAAGATTTACCCGGTGTCGACTTTTCATTTTTAGTGACGGGTCGCGTTCCGATGTATCTCACCTTTTACAAAGCGAACCAAACCAATCGCATCAAATATCAAGCGATTGGTTATACGATGGTCTTGCTGATGGCGATTATCCTTTTTCGAGGATTCCGTGCCGTACTGATCGTCTCGATCGCCCCAATCTTGGGAGTCTTCTGGTCGTTGGGGGTGATCCGCTTTTTTGACTTTGCCAACAATCCATTTAACGACGTCGTCCTGCCAGTCATGCTCAGCCTCGTGGGGCTGACCGACGGTGTTCACTTAATGGTCGAAATCCGTCGACAACGTGCAGCTGGGCTTTCAGAAAAAGAGGCAGCCCGGGCGGGGATTCACAAAGTGGGACTCGCCTGCGCTCTCACTTCCCTCACGACGGCGATTGGCTTTGGCTCTCTCTCAATGGCGCATCATGAAATTGTACGCGAGTTCGGTTGGAGCTGTGTTATTGGAGTCATTCTGACTTTCTTCGCAGTCATTACGTCAATCCCTCTGGCCTGTTCGACATGGCTAGGAGGGAAGATTCACCACGGTCACGAGAAAGGAATCATCGACAGAAATCTGCATCATATCAGCGGGATTATCGATTTCGTATTACGCTGGCCCAAAGTGATCGGTACGACTGGAATCGTGTTGACGCTTATCCTCGCGTCGATCTCGCTGACGCTCAGCCCCGACGAAAAACAAATAACGTCTCTCCCCACAGGCTCGGAAGCCTCTCGTGCCCTGCTTCACATGGACCAGGCTTTCGGTGGCCTTGAACAAGGTCGAATCGATATCAACTGGAGCGACAAAGTCGATTCCAAATCCCCGGCTGTTTTGGAAGTCGTCGGGAGGGTGACCGAGATTCTGGACAATGAAGACCTCATTGGAACGCCTGTCTCCATCAGCAAACTTGTCGATGCACTTCCCGGTGAAGGAGAAGTCGCAGACCGAGTCTCACTCATTGAACTGCTCCCTCCCCCTCTCAAGCGTGCATTTTTCACTCCCGAGAAACGCCACGCAACTGTTCAGTTTCGAGTGCAGGACTTAGGTATCGCAAAATACAGCCCAGTATTCGGACGTGTGAAAGAGGAACTCGCTGAGCTTAAACTCGAACACCCTGAGTTTGTTTTTAAGATGTCCGGATCAGCCGTCTGGAGATGGGAAAATTTGTATCAAATCGTTGTTGATCTCGCGACCAGTTTGGGAAGTGCTTCAATCATTATTCTGATTGTCCTTGGGATCTCCTATCGATCACTCAGGCTTGGCCTGATTTCAATCGTTCCCAATATGTTCCCATTAGCTGTTACAGGAGCGGTTCTTGCCTTGACTGGGCATACCCTTGAAGTCGTGAGTGTTTGTGCATTCACTGTTTGCTTAGGAATTGCAGTCGATGATACAATTCACTTTCTGACCCGATACCTCGAAGAAGGTCGCACTGCAAGAACGTCTCATGATGCAATTCGAAAAGCGTTCATCGGGACCGGGACTGCTTTAATTATGACCACCTTGGTACTCGATGTCGGTTTTGCAACCGTCCTTTTCAGCGACATGCGGGATCAACAAATCTTCGGAGCCATGGCTGGCATTACAATCACTGCAGCCCTCTTCGGTGACCTGATCTTCCTCCCAGCTCTCCTCTCGATGTTTGGCGTCGCTCCAAAGCGAGATCAAAACTCACCTGATTGTGAGGAAAACGGCCGATCAGAATCCGTCGATGACTCAGCTTCCGAAACCGAGACTGCTTGACGCAGCCACGCAGACGCCTTCTCTCTTCTGCTTTTCCCTGGAAATGCGACATCAGATGAGCAAACTCTAATGCGACCAGCCCTCCGCACTCACTTTCAACCGGCAATCTCTGCGAGAAACTGAAATTTCTTGGAATCACCCCCAAACTTTGATTGACGAGATGAACCTCACATCCCTATCCTGCGTCCAGACAAAATCGGGGCGTAGCTCAGCTTGGCTAGAGCGCCTGCTTTGGGAGCAGGAGGTCGCACGTTCAAATCGTGTCGCCCCGACTTTTTATTGCAAAATTGAACGCCGCAAGTTGTTTTCTAGTAACAACTTGCGGCTTTTTTTCGTGGGTGCTTTCTGTGTGTACTTTTGTGTGTACTTCCGTGTGTACTTTTCAGAAATGAAAACAACCATTAGTCCAAGTCTTTGGACGTTTGTTTGAACCAATCTTGTTACACATCCAAGTTTCTTAATGGTTTAAGCAAAAACAGCTTCGTCAATCGTGTTTCCGAGTTCGCAAAAACTGGACTGGCAGAAGTTGTCGTGTTCGGCAGCGAAATATGCGTCTGATTCGATGCTTGGTTTGAGTCTGATTTCTTGGACGTTGCCGACGAATCCACCACCATTGCTGAGTCTGCCAGCTTGTGAATAATTGCTGCCAGAGTAGGCCACTGTGGATGCTTGTGATGTTGCTGCCTCACTGACGATTGATCCATCAAGATACAATCTCAAAGCATCCTGTGGTTTCCAACTTACTGCCACATGATACCATCGCTCTGGGATCAGCTTGTCTGATGAGAACACTCTGGCCACTACATCCTCACTGAGTTGTATCTTGGCTTGCAATTGTCCGATGTAAGACAGTCCCAAAGCAAAGTTCCACTTGGTGCTGGATGTCTGAACGCCTCGTGAGAAGAACCACTTTTCCCCAAAACTGTTATCTGCTCTTTTGATCCAAAGGCTTACTGAGAACTCACCAGATGTGCTGATGTTGTCTTTGGGAAAGTGAATGAAATCTTTGCCATCGAAATACTGTGAGTCCAGACAGAAGACGCCATCATCCAACGTTGTGAGAAAGCTGGTGTTGCCACCACCACCCGTGCCATCCAGATTGTTGGAACTCAAGTCTGCAAACTCTCCAGCAGCACCAGTTGAGATTTCACCAAGTGGCCAGACAGCAGCAAACCCGTCCCAAGTGTTCCCAGCCATCCAGACTGATGCAGTCCCACCAGCACAGACACCACCTTCTCTGATGTCAGTGCTGAGTGTGGCAGATGATCCAGCTATCAGCCCACCAGATGATGTTTCGTGAAATGTATTGCAGGGACAGAATGTCATGCGTCCTCCATGTTGAAGTAAACCAAGAACTCATTGTCAGTGGTATCAGAGAGATCAGCACGGAAGAACAAGCAGGTATCATCATCAGTTGTTTCTCTGATTTCCGAGTTGAGAACACTTCCATTTGATGATGTGACAACTGCATCATTGAACACAGCAGGGACTCTCACGCCCACCATCATTGTCAAACTGGCTTCCAAGCTGGATTGAGGGATCGTGAGACTCATCCTGTGTGTGTAGCCTGTGGAGTGAACTGGCTGAACAATCTCAACACCACCAGATGTTTGTTCTGTGATCTCTGTCCAAAATTTGGACTTTGGTGAGACGACAGCACCACCAGTGGTATCAACTGTTGTGGAAGAGTTCACTGTCGAACTTCCACCGACTACTGCACCACCTGCAGAAATAATTCCTGACTGGATCGTGGCAAGTCCACTCAGCACCACACCACCCTCAGTGGTGATCGTGGTTTGATACGTCATCTCGGATGCACCACCAACAACCGAACCACCTTCCACGTTGATTGTCACCTGACTCAGTGACTCTCCAGCCAGAACGACACCACCAGTCGTGGTGACTGTTGTGGACTTACTGTGTAAGGATGATCCACCTGTCACAGCACCACCAGCGCCGTCTTCCAATACAAACATTGTATCGAGAGACGTTCCACCAGCTTGAACACCACCTGAGAGACTTGGTGTGACGGATGAACTGAGCGCAGAACTTCCACCAGCAACACCACCACCTATTCCTGTCTCTTGGATCGTTTTTTTGACGTACATCAATCTGAGAGTTGGATGGTAGGCAGAATTAGTGGAGTCCGAAGAATGGACGGTGATCCTGTCACTAATACTACCTGTCTCATGCAGAGTGATAACTTGCAAATCGTTGCCTGAACTCCAGCCAGCACGATCAATCACTTCCTGAGCAACATCTGCGAAGTTGGCATCCTTTCTGATCGCTCCTGCTTCCCAGCCCATCCGATCTATCTGCACTTGCTTGGCTGTTGTCAGTGAGCGTGAAATCCCGTCAGCACGATCAGTGATGACTGGTGAATCGTCTTCATCGACAAGCCAGATTGTTCCACCACCTGCGCCAGATTCGCCACTCGTGGCAGTTAGTTCCAAGTTCGCCATGACGAGGCGTCCATTTTCAGGAACAGTGACACCTGAGAAGTGGAAGAAGTTGTAGTAATTTGGATCGTGCGTGCTGAAACTGGTGGCTGAATCGTTGTAGGAAGTTCCGGCAACAGAGTAATAGCCATCACCATCACAAGTGAACGTGAGTTCTGTGACTGGCTGCATAGTATAGCTGACGTAGAGTCTCGGCCCATTACCCGACTCATTGCTGGCAGCTAGTGCATATCCACTTGGTGAAACATTGCCTGTGGTGTAATCCATCCAGACAGTGAGATTGTTCCCAGATTGCCAGCCAGCACGATCCACAACTTCCTGAACAATCCCGATCAAGCTCGGAGTTCGCTTATCGTAGTAGGTATCATCCCAGTTGGTGTTGAAAATTCGCTGATGCTCTTTGGCTGCTGTTCGTGGCCTTGCTTGTCCATCGGAATTGCTACTTGGTGGCGTTGGACTGTCGGCATCCTCACAAGCGAAGTTGATGTAGCTTGTCTTGTTGTAGTCCACTCCCTCGTAGCCATCGCTGGCGGGAAAATCGATGTAGGCATCAACAATGGTTGCTCCTGCCGGAATTGGCAAAGAGCAAAAGTGAAACCAAGTCTGATACTGGTTTGTTCCATCGCCACCAATTCTGAGCGTAGTGGAGTCGAAATCGAATACAGATGACTCGGTGTCCAAGTAGCCATCATCAGCACAGGGGACTGTGAGTGTGGTGACATAGCCATCAGCAGCAGAACGACTCTCGAACCATTGAGAACATCCACCAGCGACAACACCACCTGTACCCGTTTCCGAGTATCCATAGCTGGCAATGCTGAGAACAGGCTCATAGTTGCCAGTCTCAGCAGCTTTGAGGGATGAGACATAGTTGTCTCGGGCATCGCCTGTCAGCCATTCTGGGATTTTGAGAGTCATATCCTATTTAGTGGAGACAATACAAAAGTTGTATTACAACCCGAATCCGTTGAAGCAGTTACCATAGATAAGTTGGCCACTCGGCTGGCTCTATCGTGATTGTCCCAGATGCGCCATCGAAGCATTCACCAAAAGTAGATTGATGGCTGTCGAATGTTGACGTTCCCCACGGGTTGTGCGAGTCTGAGTAAACGTGTGTGTAGAGGATGCCTCTGTTTACGCTCACATATCCATTGGTTATCTGATAACCAACAGAGGTGCAGCCCTCATCATCAGGGTTGCTCCGATAAAGCGTGTTGTCATAGACACCTGATCCATTGCATCCACCTCGTGAGTCAGTGCAAACATTGTGGCCCAAGCTTTTCAATGCTTGGCAAGTGTAGAGTATGCCAGAGAAGTTGATGTCTGTGGCTGTCCCATCACAATCACAGTTCGCCACAGTTGGCACTGAGACTGTGTATGTCTTGGGGAATGTGTACAACCACATTGGCAATAGGCAACTTCCATCTGTTGGTTCGGGCAAGCCAAAACAAGTGCTGGGAGAACGTCCAAAGCTCCTACGTTTCTGAAAAGTCCACTCACCATCAACAGTGGTGCATCTGATCCAACAGTCTGAGTCCCAGTCATCTGCCCACAGCTTGCCAGTCAGTTCCACACCTGATCCTGTTTTGTATGGATAAAGCTCAATGAACATTGTGGGTAGATATGATCCAACTGGCCCACCAGGATGAGTCAGTTCTCCAAGATAACCACAGAACGTAGGATCATATTCCAGCGTGGCCAGTGTGATGTTGGTGGAGCAGACAGTTTCCCGATAGCTTAGGAAAGAACTCCAAGACAGCTTGAAGCCATCCATCCTGAGAGTCAGTGTGTCCAAGAATGGCACATTGGCTGAGACTGGATCACCAGACTGGATCAGTGTGCCATGCTCCCAGCGATGGTAGACACCAGACTGCGAGCCAAAGATCGGATTGGCGTCTGTCTCCCAGCAGAATGCTTGGTTTCCATTGCAATACCTGCCCATCAAGCACACCCCGCACTGATGATCTTGTAGTAGCCATCTCGAAAGTGGCAGTAGATGGGAACATTGTCCAGCAAGTTCCAACTGAGTGGGTTGGAGACTGGATAGTCCAAGTCTCCCAGCGTGGTGCTTGCTCCATCGTCATACGTTCCTGAGAGCCATTCATCCTCAATGGATGTCACCATCCATCGTGTTCCAGCCCACTGACACCAGCCTGTGTGACCTGTCTTGAGTCCTCTCCAGCCCTCTGGTGATGTCACTGAGTCAGAGATCGTGTTTGGTGCTGTTGGTGTTGATCCCAGCGTTGCCTGCCCTGTGTCATTGCCTCCAAAGATGTTGGTGTTCATGTTGCCTGTCATCGTGAAGTGACATCTAACGATACCGACAGTCAGCACTTCCCAGCCATTGCCGATCTTGCCAATGATGACTTGTTGGCCTGCTGTATAGAGTCCTTCTGCATAGTTGGTGCTGGCCAACAGATACTTAGTGGGATCAGTCCCAGAGATTGACACATTGACTGTCTTGCCGTCCTGTGTCTGAGTGCCAAAATCGTTCTCCAGCAATGTGGCTTTCTTGAGTTGCTTGATCCCTGATGGCTGGCGTCTGTTGCGCTTCCCTGCACCATCATTGAGAGGTGATTTCTCCACTCGTCTCACCACATCGGCAATTCTCTTTTCTGATCGATTATTGAAGCCCATCACGCCACCCCAAACACAGAGAAGTCCAACAACTCAATCACCTCAAACTCAAGGAAGACTGGAGAAGCACCATCTGCCAACTCTCCACCTGATCCATCCAACAAGCGTGGATCAGCCACAGGCTCATCATTGTCGTCCAAGATTTGCACCTTGCCTGATCCATCCAGTTTATTGAATCCCTGATCCAAGAGACTCACTGTGTCGTGTCCATCAGGATCAAACACAAACTCATAGCTCACTTCCCAGTAATCCCCATACTCTTCATCTGGTGTGAACACTGCCTGCTTGGGAACAAACTGAACTTGTCCTGCTTCTGCTCCCATGAATGTGCTTGCGTTGCACTTGCCTGCATAACTCCAGAATGTGGCTGGATCAAAGTTTCCATCAGAGATGTTCTTCTGGACTTGCAGCACTGCCAGATAAACAGTGACTTCCACACCATCCTGAAAGAAATCATTGGCAGAGTTCTGGATCACATCATCATTGATGTCTCTGTCCAGAACTTTGGTTTTGGTGGTGAATGTCCAAGTCTTTTTGGTGCGTCTGGCTGTGGGTGTTTGGTTCTCTTCCTGCTCATCCTGATCGAGCAAGCCATACTCGGTGGTGACTCGCCAGTTGTACGCATCCTCACCCTCATCCACCTTGATCTCTTTGAGTCTGATAAAGCTGTCATCAGGATGTGTGGAAAGAATGGCAACTGATGAATTGAACGCTGTGAGAACGTCATACTCACTGACTGCTGTGGTGGACTCAGCTATGTAACTTCTGCTGTAAGATCGCTCGCCTTTGTAGTTCAAGCTGGCAGAGCGTGAATTGTCTTCAATGAACGTGATACTCATGAGAGTATCTAGTTAGACAATGGCTGTTTCTGTGGTGGGATTATTGGCTCTCCTCATCTCAACCAATGTGTCCTTTTGGACTTTGAGTTGTTCCTTTTGCAGACGTTCCATTGTCTTATCGGCATCAGGGACTTTCAGACGATTTCGGATGATTGATGATCTTGCCTCTTGGCTGCTTGCTGTGGCGAGTCCTGCCAGTTCCATTGAGGCTGACGCTTTGGCAGACTGGACAGCCTGATCCATGCTTTTCTTCATTCCTGCGCCCACAGCATCACCAGCTTTCTGGCCAAGCTCATTGGTGGAGTCCTCTGGCAAGAGTTGAGCCATCCTCTCAGCCCTGAACTGCTCAAAGCCCTGTCCGAGTTCTTCACTCATGCTCTTGGCTTTGTTGGTGAGAGTTTGCTCCATTTGGCCCATCACTCTTTCTGGGATGTCAGGCAGTAGGCTGAATTGCAACGTGGCCTCATCAGTGAGTGGAGTCCAGACATCAGCAAAGGACACCTTGCCTCTGATGAGATCAGGGATGCTGGTGATGACACTGACAACATTGTTGGCAAAATTGCCAAACATCAGTTGTCCAACTCGTCCGAGTTCCGAGAAAATTTCTCGCCAGTTCTCTCCAAACCAAGACAACCAAGCAGGGATGGCCACTGTGAATGTGTGTTGGATCGTGCCAGCAAAGCCCAGCAGACTGGCAGCCATCTGAGTGATCGAGAGCAAGCCCACTGTTTTCCAGTTCTGGAAAGCAAACTCAGCAGCAATCAGCCCAGTGAGGATGGTGTTCCTGAATGTTTCCCAAGTAGGCAGAAAGCCACCGATGGCAGCCCCCATGCCAGCAAAGACTGCTTGGCCCATTTCCCAGAACATCTGGACTCTGGCTGTGATCGTGTTCCAGCCTTGAATGAGAATCGGCTTGATCTGTTGAAAGCCTGCTTTGATGCCCTGCATGAAGCCCTGAATTTTGGGCAGCATACTCTGGACAAAGCCTGTGATGTTGGTTGTGACAGACGTGAGATCAAAGGTGTCAGCGATACCTGCACCGATCTCACCCAGAGCAATGCCAATGTTGTCTTTGAGCGTACTCCAGACACCTCCCAGTGTTTGTGACTGCGCAGCCATCAGCCCAGAGAACTTGCCACCCTCACCAGTCAAGTTGGAGATGGCTGTCTGTAAATGTGTGAAGTTCACCTTGCCTGAACTGACAAGATCACGAACCTTTTCAGCACTCACGCCAAACTGCTTGGCCAGTTCTTCCTGAATCGGAATACCTCTACCAGCAAGCTGGTTGATGTCTTCCATGAACAGCCTGCCACTCACTCTGGCTTTTCCGTAGATGTCAGAGAGATCAGAAAGTGGAATGTTCAAGCCTGCTGAGATGTCTCCCAGCTTTCTGAGTTCGCCTGTCACTTCATCCGCACTGAATCCAAAAGCAATCAATTTCTTGGCTGAGTCAGAAATCTCTGGAAATTGGAAAGGTGTGCTGGCTGCGAATGATCTCAACTCACCAAGTGTTTTCGTAGCCTGTTCTGCACTGCCTGTGAGAACCTTGAAGGACACCATTGTCTGCTCATTGGAAGCAGCCAACTTGAGTGGCCCAGAAACAGCAGAAGCAATCCCTTTGGCCAACACTTGGACACCTTGAATGGCCAATCCAATTTTCGCAAAGCTGGTGACGATGCCATCATTGGCTCGTTTGATGTTGATACCGACAGAGGAGACTGCACCAGAGAAGCCTGAGAGTTGTCCTCGTGCGTTGCCCAGTCCTTTGGACAACCCACCAGTATTCACCCTCATGCCGATATTGATTGAGCCTATGCTCATCTGCCTCCTGCCCAAGCATTCAGCTTGGCGTCAAGTTCTTTTAATGTGTTTACCTTTCTTTGCTTAATCGCTGGCATCCAAAGCTCTGGCTTGAGTTTGCTTCCTTTGCCAGAACCTAAGACTCGGATCAGGACTTCAATGAGAAGCCCATTTCGCCAATATGGATTGTCCATTGGTTCGAACTGATCGAAAGCAATCTGCTCTGAGAGTTCGTCTTCATCGAGAACATCAAGTAACTCAGACTTGGTTTTGCCCAATGCTCTGGACAACCTCATGAGAAACATCTCAGTGGGGTTGTCCCTCAGTCGTTTTTTGCTTGTTTTACTTGTTCATCCAAACTGTTGAAGCTGGTGGCTGCATCCAAGACTTTCTTGAGATCATCAGCGTGAAACTTCTCCAGCAGATGGGCTTCATCTTCGTTGTAGAGTTGTTTCCCATCCTCATCACAGAGGACTGCACAGACTTGCTTGGCGGGATCGTCCAGACTTTGGACTCGTTTGAGATCACCCCAAGACAGTTTTCTGATGTAAGGCTTGCAGCCCCACTCCTTAGTCATGTCCACCTGCTTCACTTTGGGCTTGGGCGCAAGGGAATCAAGCGTGGAACGTAAGCTCATTAGGCTGTTCCTTTCGTGATGTCACCAGTGACTTTGGCTGTCACTTCTCCCATCACCTCTGAACCTTCCTCAATCCCTGTCAGACTGGCTGACTTGGTGTAGGCATCAAATGTCCAAGTGACACTGCCTGTGCCATCAGATTGTGGATAGGTGATGACGTGTTCCACGGTTGAACCGATGCCACTCAGAATGGCTTGGTGCGTTGCGTTGGCATCGTCATAAAAGAATGAATATGACAATTCGCCAGAGTCTTTGACTTGGCTGGCTCTGAATGTCATTGCAGTGGAGTCAAAACCATTGGTTCTGACATCTTCCACTGTCTGCTCTGGTGGTTCGATATTCTCCAAACCTGTCACAGATGTTCCATCGTATGAAAGCCTGACGCCTTCTCCTGCTATACTCATAGATATCTCTCCTCTCAATTGAGTCTGAGGTATCTATGCCTGTGAGAGATTATTCTCGTAGCGTGATGAGGTAGTCAGCAGACTTGCGGTGCAGCCAGTTGGAACTCCCATCTGCTGGCTTTTCGACAGCCAAGAAATCATTGATGAGTTTGGCAGTGAGACATGTTCCAGCGCCATAACTGCCAGAGTATTTCTGCAAGGATTGTCTCAACTGCTCAATGGTATTTACCACATTTGCCATTGATGGTGAGTACACATCAAACTGGACTCTTGCTCTCACCATGCCAACAGAATCATCCAAGCTGGTGATGTGATCGGCAGAGATCAGCGTGTACAACATCGCTGGATAAGTTGGATTTTGTGGCAAGTGAGATGGATAAATCCTCGTGCCAACAATGTTGGTGATGCCTGCTTGATTGCTTAAGAATGTGTATGTGTCTGCTTCAATGCTCATTTGGCCTCTGTAATATCATCAATCCCTTTCAGGATTTCTTGTTCTGTCTTCTGTCTAGCAGTGTCACCCATCTCATCAAAAACATTGCGAAATGTGGGACGTGCTGCCATCTTGGATGTTCCAAATTCCAGCCACTTGGCAATGTAGTTGTCATCCTGTGATCTGACTTCAATGCCGATACTGCCTCGTTTCTGCTTTTTCGCAGCACGAACTTTCACACCTTTGGCAGTTGCGCCAGTATCTTTGGGCATCCTTGCCTTGATCTCAGATTGAATGCCTTTCATCCCTGTCCTCATTGCTTTCCTGAGAACTTTCTTCTGAAGTTTTTGTTCAAGTGTCGCCAGCTTTTTGTCAATCTCTTTGACTCCAGTGAGATACACAGCGTTGTTGAGTTTGCTCATTCCCACTCCCTGCACAGCAGTTCAAGCTGGATGCTTCTCTCATCAAGGTTCTTGATGGATAAAATTTCCAGAGTTCTGCTGTCGTGCTGAATCCTCATCTCAGGTGTCATATCAGCGAGATATCTGATCGTGATTTTGTGCGTTGTCTCGGAGTGCATGGCCTGAGCATGTTCCAGTTCTTGGCCAGAGAGTGGTTGCACTTTGGCCCAGACTTGCGAGAACGTTGTCCAGACTTCGGACTCTGCGCCAAAGTCATCTCTGGTGACAGATCGCTGTTGGATCGTGACAAGGTGTCTGAGTTCGCCTGCTCTCATCAGACATACCTCACATTCATGATCTGTTTTACGAGACGATCCACACCCAGTTTAAGTTGCTCAGTCTTGAGTGTGATCTCTCCCTCTCTGAACTCGTAGGCTGCTCCCACAAGCAAACGCATCAGATGCGGAACTTGATGAGGAACAGGATCAGATTCACAGGTGAACTCAATGTTGATGGCATCTGGCCTGTCAAAAACACTCGGCCATCTCTCCACGGGCGTTAGCATCGCTGCCTGTTTCGTGGAGTTCACCAAGTAGAAATCTGTTCCTACTGAGAGTGACTGGCTTTGATTGTCGGTATCGTAATACGTCAGTGAATCCAGACTTTGGACAGGTGGCTTCGGTATAATGACAACGGGATCAAACTGACTCAGCACCAACGAGTAGGATGTCTCTGAAATCGTGATATCTGCTTCACGTTCGATCCATGCGTAAGCCATCCAAGCCAGATCAGTGATGTAGTCATCATCGGCTGAATGAGTGATCCTCATGTGAGTTTTGAGATCAGCAACACTGATTGGTAGTGTCGCTGCTGGCGTGGTGATCGTGAGTGCTTCCATGCAAGTATCTATGCACCAACAAAGAAACCTCACTCACCAACATGGCAAGTGAGGTTTGAGATCGTCGAACCTTATAGAAATCACGATCTGTTTCAGGAATTATGCTCCGTCATTCAGCATTAAATGTTTGATCGGATCAGTTCCGGCATTCACATATTTGGAGTCGGCTCTCATCGTGGCAATGAAGGCTTTGGCGTCTTCAAGGAAGTATTTCTCAGAGGACTCTCTGATTGAGACATCTCTCACCATGCGAACATGGACATGTGAGAAATCACCAAAGTAGATAACTTTGTTTCCAGCACTGAGCGCTGATGGCAGGAAGTCATTCACAACAACTGGTTTTCCGAGAAGTGTGCCCTGTGGACTTCCATTGAGTCCCGGCCCGAATAACTTGCGTCCTTGCGAGTCTTCCAGCTTGACGAGTGCAGCCAGCACCAAACTGTGCATCATGAAAATACTGTTCTGACGATAAACGTCATTCACCGAAAAATAGAGATCGATGAGTTCATCCTGATCGATGGCAGTTCCAGAAGATGTTTCCACGCCTTCTGTCGTGGCAGCATCAAAACCAGTCAAGTTGGATGAACCACTCCCTGCGCCAGTGGTGATCTCATCAGCCAGTGTTCTGGCAATTCGCTGGCCAAGTGCCTTGCCGATGTAGCTTCCCAGTCCAATCTCGTTGTCTTCCAAGAGTTCGTTGGACACAGGGAAAACACCACTCGTCAGCTTGTAGCTGTTGAAGACAGCTTCACCAAAGGTGAGATCAGCGTTGTCAATGGCTGCCAGTTCTGCTTCATAGGCTGCACTGGTTGTCGTGTCATTGACGGTAACAATGCGGTGTGGCCCGTTGTGGCTGGTTCTGTGAATGGTGCAATACTGCGCCCAGTTCCAATAGCTGGCGAGTGCTTCCTCAAAACCACCTACGATTTCATCAGAAACAGAGTGTCCACCCTTGTTGGCCGTTCCGACACTTTGAGATCGTTCCTTGATCTCCTCATTGTTGCCCAGCAGGTTTATGTTGATACTTGGTGAGTTCCAAGCAAAGCCGGTTTTCTCGGCAGCGTTGGCGTATTCATCCTTGAACTGGCTGGTGTTGCGTGTCAGCCATGCTTTGGTGGCTTTGCCAACGTCAGAACGTGTGATGACATCCTGTTTCGGTTTGCCAGAGTAAGAACGCTCGGCAACGACAACATCAGATTTCTTGTTGTCGGTTGAGACTCGTGCCATTCTCTCGGCAGTCTCAACTTTCTTTTTTGTTTCGTTGTACTCGTTTTCGAGTGCATCCCACTTCGAGAATTCTTCATCGCTGAAAGAACGTTCTTCTGTCTCGACAGAAGACTTCATCTCCAGCATTTCATTTTTGAGTTCGCCCAGCCTTTCACGCAGGGCTTTGGTTTCGTAACAATCCATATCTGTTTACCTCATGTGAGGTGTCCATCACGAGACAACTTTTGCACTTGGGCATAAGTTGGTGATGTTGCAGATATATATGCAGTGAAAGTTGAAAAATGAGGGCTATGATGAATGAGAAAATAAAAGCGTTGATTCAACTTATTGGAATCGTTGCGATTTTCGCTGTAGTGATATTTGCATTCCAGAAAGTGTCCGGGTTTGCGTTTGATTACTCGGACGAACTGATAAAGCCACCAGCGGATGGCAAGTTGTTTCCGAATGAATATGGAGACTCATTCGGGATGGTGAACGCATTGTTTTCGGCACTTGCATTTGCTGGTGTTATCGTCGCAATCATTCTTCAAACGAAAGAATTGACGGCACAAAGAAAGGAGATGCAAACTCAAAACGAAATGCTCGATTTGCAAAGAGAAGCCTTAGATGAACAGAGAAAAGAGATGATCGAGATGCAGCGTGTGCAACTATTTCATACTCGGTTTAATCAACTTTTGGATAAGCAGAATCAGAATAAGGCGGCAGAAATCGAAATTGCCGAGTTAGAATACTTGAGTGACTTTATGAAGAGAGAGACAGGTAGGTATGCAAACGAAAATGAAAGTGGAAATGAATTTGAGTCATTAGCACTGATTGCCTCTAAGTTTCAAGAACTTTCATTCGACTTTTCCCGAATAGAATTGGCTGCCAAGGAGCTAAGTGCCAATCAATTGTGGGAAAGAATAACTGAGGTGATGACTCTATGTACTATCACAAGTTATTCTGCGCTAAGACAATCTGAAGTTTTTCCGGCTATCGAAATTCCGCTTAAAAAATGTCAGCGCATGACTAATAGAATTCGATTAGAAATGTCAAAGATTGATTTTGAATCAATTCAACCTCGACGAAAGAAATTTGACAATAATCGACTGGAACAAATTTTGAAACAAGTGAATAATGTGCTGTCAGATCAGAAATACAATGTCAAACGAATAGATGGGGAATTAACTAAAGAGTTGAGTTCACGTATTGGGGATATTATCGACGAACTAGAAAATCATTTTGCAGATTTTTTTGACTCTTAAAATGATTCAGGACTATTGGCTTTCAAGTAGATAGCGGAAAGCCTCCTCCAAGTCTCCCAAGAGCGTTTCATCTCACTGAGATCAGACTCGCTTCTCACCTGCGCTGATGTCGTCTGATACGCTGGCTTCGGCGTCGGCCCGACATCTCGAACCCAGCACCGCTCAATGATGTTGATGTCCTTGTCACCCTCTTTGATCCACTTCTGTTTCGTTGGACGAAAGCCCAGCGATGAACCACCACACAAGCCCGATGAGATTTTGCTTCTCACATAAACATGATCGGCGTCCTGTGGATTGAAACGCTGTTGATAGAACAATCCTTTCTCATCGACAGTCAGAGTCAGACTTCCCTGAACAGCAGTTGTCCCCAACTTCATGTCTGATTTGTGATCGTACCAGCACTCCACAACCTGATCCTGAATACAAGAGAAGGCTTGTTTGTCGAATCGCTCGTAAGCATCAGCAAACAGATGAACCTCTTCATCGAACACAGCAGCGTAGCCTGTGAAATAGCTCTCACCATTCCGTTCTCTGATTTCCAGTTCAGGAACATAGATGTGTCTCATATTCATGCGATTACCTCATACAATTTATTGCCATCAAATTTGATCTGTTCTGGCAGGGCATGGTTCAGTTCTTCCTGCAATCCTTGCAGATAGGCTTCACAGAGTTCACCTGATCGCTCGTTGATCGGTTCAAGACTTTCCGTCATCGTTCTGAGATGCGCCTCACACAGATCGTGAGTTCCTTTGCTGTCGATGGCTTTCCTGAGTCTGATGGCCAGTCGATCACAGATGGATCGTGTGACAGCTTCCAGCTTGTCTGGTTCTTTGTCCAAAGTCTGGACATCAGGCTGTTCCAACTTTTGTATTGGTTCAGTTGGATTGTCCAGACTTTGGACTTTTGGTTCTGGTGGTGAGAAGGCTTTCTCCACGAATACAAGATTGGACGGCATCACATACTTGTCTGCCCATTCCTCACTGATCGGGACTTCATTGATGGCTTTTCTGTACTCATTGAATGAGATGCCACCTGCTTGCAGTTTCTTGGTAGCTGACTCAACAATCTTGTCATTGTCTGTGTCTTCCAGTTTTGATCTGTCGAACTTGATGCAGTGGGTGTCTCGTTCTTTCTGCCTTTCACTCAGCAACTTGATCGAGAGTTCAGACTCCCAGTCATTGAGATGGCCTGCAATAGAGTTGTCCAGCAAGGACTTGGCATCAGCTTCCCACGAGGCATAAGAACTATTCACCTCTGATCCAAGAAAGCTCGGTGGAACTCCCACAAGGTTGGCAATGTCGATGAGGCTGAACTTCTTGAGATCGACTAGTGAGAACTCACTTGGATTGAGGCCCATTGGCTGCACATCAAATCCTGCTGGCAGAAGTGCAATTTTGTGATGGTTCTCCACACCTGTCTGGATGCGTGCCCAGTCCTGCCTGAACCGTTTGATGTCTTGTTCTGTAATGCCATCTGGCAGCTTGAAAGCAAAGGTAGGACTTGCGCCATTCTTAAAGAAAACCGCTTCATGTCTCTGTGTGGCAATCGCACCACCCAGCATGTCTTTCATCAACTCCAACATGGAGAAGCCAACAATGCCATCACCAATTTTGCGAATGTGGATCACATCAGATGGCATCAGTTTCACAGCCTCATCATCGATGACACTGGCATAGTACAGGACACCATTGTCCTGCACTGGAAATGTTTTGCTCGGATCAAGACGCCAAAGTCCAATGGGCTTGGCTGTCTCGTCTCGTTCGATCCAACAGTATCCATTTCCATAGATGATCTTGTCTTTTTGCAAGGTAGTTTTCAGAACCAGTGCAGACTGATACGGATTGGCTTGGATTCTCAACAGTTTGTAAGCAGGGTGAGTTGGTGCTGGCTGGTTTCCAGCTTCCTCGTTCTTGAGGACAAAGAGATCAAGTCCTGCCACCTTGTCAGCGACGAGAGAGACACCTCTGTACAGGCTCGGCAGTCCAAGTGCTGAATGTTCATTGACTCTCACGCCAGATCGTGATGCAGTGCCACCCAAGAAAGAAAGTGCATCTGGATCAGTGACTCTGACTGTGGCCCGTTTGCGAAAAAGATCAAGAATTCCCATGAGGGTATTTAGGCATCAAGCGTGTAAATCCCTGAATACTTGTACGCTGGCTTGTTGAGGTAGCGGTTTAAAGCATGGATGCCAGCAGAAACTCCATCGTAGCGGCCTGTGGACTTGTCACGATCAATGAGAATGCCGTCCTGATACTCCTTCACCTGCACATTCCTGAGATTGAACCTCATGCAAGGATTGTCCACATAGAACATCTCACCTTTCGAGATGCGCCTCTCAAATTCCACTGTGGCTTCTGAAAGTGATCTCACTGTTGGTGGAAGATCGTGGACGGTGATTCCATGATCGGTTTGCAGGATCGAAGCGGACTCTGCGAAGTTGTAGCCATCGCTGGCAGCATCCACGATCCTGAATCTTTTGCTGTCGTCAATGATCTGTTGTCTGATGAACGCAGGATCAAACTGATTTCCATTTGTCAAAGAGAGAAAGCCTGCTGTCCCCCAAGCCATGAAACTTGTTCCATATTTCTTGTCCGAGAGTTCGGCAGTCTCAATGGGCATTTGGAAACGAGGAATGAGGATCAGCTTGCCATCCTGCTCCACGATGATGACATAGGCAGAAAGTGAATAGAGCGCAGCATCGACACCGATCCAGCAGTCTTTTCCGTAGAGTGTGGACTCATCCAGCATGATTGCTGCCTGATCGATGATCTCATCTGATATCCATTGATCGGCAACTGTCACCCACTGACACAAGTTCTCACACTTGAACACTGCCAAGTCTCGTGGAGACTGTTTGGCTTTCTCATAATGCGTGAGGTAGTAGTTCTTGCTGACGGTTGTTCCCAGCGCAGGGATATACTGCCACCATTGTTCTGGATCGTCAGCATGTTGTTCTGGCACACTATGACAGACTGCGAGATAAGTTGGATCATCGTCCTCATTTTTCAGGATCGCTTGATTTTTCTGCCATTCCTTCCAGACGAGACTTTGCCTGCTGTATTGTGGTGTCGTAATCGCCACCATTTTCCAATGATCGAAAGTGGAAGTACCAGAGAGAGGTAAGCCATCCCAAGCATCCTGCTGATATGGTTGAATTTCTGAAAGCTCATCGACATAAACACTGGTAGCATTTTGGCCTCGTTTTCCAATTTTTGTACCAGACATCAGTTTGAGCATTCCAGCTTTGGACTTCTTCTTCCATCTGATCGTCTTGAGGTTGTGGTTGCACTTGATGTACTTGGAGAGAGAAGAGTTCTCAGCGATGTAGGAAGCGTACTTCCAGATTGACTGGCAGGACTCAATGTTCACGCTCCAGATGTAGACTTCGCTGCCAGCATGAGAAAGGAAATCAAACAAGCTCAAAAGTGCGATACTTGCGCTCTTCGTTTGCTTCTTCATTACGAACACAGAGCCATAGTGATATCTGTTGGTGATCCTCTCAGTTCTGTTGGTGCAGTCGCACTTGGGCTTGTCACATTGTGTGCAGACTGGAGTTTTCTCACCGTAAAGAGGACAGACGATATCGTCCCAAACCCAATCAAGGATGCAGAGTTTTGTGTTGGGCTTATCGGGCATCATGCCGAATGTCTCAACAAACTTCTTCACTTTGAGTGGTTCAGACTCATCATAGAAACCACCCTCGTCCAGCCAGCGTTGATCTGCTTTTGTCTTGGGTGTCATCACTCTCCAAAAATTGCGTTGAGTTCATCATCGTCCTCGTCCTCATCAGCAGCTTGGATGATGTCTCTGAGTCTGTGGATTTGGACAAAGCTGTCTTTCATCACATACGTTGCAGGATTTTGTTTCATCCCACCAGAGACGTTGGGGATGAGGAAACCTTCTCTGTCCACCTCCTCTGATGCTTGTCGATATTGAGCAAGTGCCGTACAAAAGACTGCCAGCAGTTCGTCAGACTCGCAGCGAGCAAAGAGTTTCCGCCAGTAAGATTTGGCAGTGGTAGAAAGCCAAGTTGGTGGTGTTTTCTGAGCCATCACTCACCACCTTTTTTGGTGTCATCTGCTGACGAAAGTTGTTCGATCTCATCACGATATTGCAGCCAGATGGTGATAAGTTGTCGAATGAAAGCAGAGAGTGACAAGCCCTGATAGGCAGCCTCAATTCGGGCTTTGCCTTTGAGTGGCCCAAGTGAGATGGACGTGATTCCATCATTTCGTTGTGATTGTTCCATGACAGTATTTAGTCATGGAGTTATCATTTTATCATCCAGTTGGCTTCAATTTCCCTCGAAAAAAACGCAGAGGATGGGGGCGATTGATGGGAAGCAGATGTTTTAGAATTTAACTTGATTTTCTACACTTCGACATTAGGTATTGATTGTCGAATTTCATCTATGTGCTTGCTAATTTCTAATGATAAAGAAATTGACTTATTGCACATATTTGAAAGTTTCTCACGATTATTTGCTCTTTTTTGTTCATTCAAGCCCAACTTGTACTGCAATGAATACGAAATTCCCATCGCAATGTGACATGCTTGCCAGTATAGCACTGTGAGATTTTGCAATTGCCTGTCACGCACAGGAGGATTTGATAAAAACTGTTCGACGGCTACCAACAAGAATGGCCTAACATCCCATGATGTCTCTCTCTCTTCGTTTAAAGCTTTCAAGTTCTTGATATGTGCTGCCGCTATCTGGGCATTGATGACAAATTCACTTTGTAATGCACTAAGGCTCTGATCGATCTGCGAACTCAGTTGTCTGGTTGTTATCTGACTGAGAGTCTCCAACTGGTGGCCATCATAAAAGAAGGATGACACCTTACGTTCAGGTTCTAGTTCGTGGAGTATCTTCTTTTTTGCAGGTTCGGTGATATTTCCACTGTTGAAGACATAAACAGCGGACACATATCTAATTTCACTTGGAGCAGACGCCAGTTGAAAAGGAACTGTGAAAGCTTCTCGGACTTGGCTTAATAATTCCAGAACTTTCGCCCCTTTGTTTATTGTCTTTTCATGTTTGGCCTGAACTACCATGTGTCTTTGGACTCCGAATCGATCCAATTCAGTAAATACATAGTCTTTTCCAAACTCTTGCGCTCCGTGCTTGTTTGTGATCCCGATGAATCCCATCTTTACCAACAATGGCTTTATGAAATCTTCTCTGAAGCGATCTTCATTTTGATATTTTTCGTAAAGTGACTGCACCTGAAATCCTTCTTCTGCCAAATACACTTGATGGATCGATGATAACTAATCGAATGAGAAAATTCGATCACTCTCCCTTCACTGTCCTCCGACTGTGACACGATTTGCACAGACACCTGTATGTGTTCCGCCAAAACGCAACAGGACAGCCATGATGCCTGTTCTCGTGATGAACCTCTGTGGACACTGTGGTTCTCTCGTGGATTTCTAAACAGTCCTGACAAAGAGGGAACTGAGAGAGTAGCTGCTCTCTGAACCGTCTCCAGCGTGCTGTGTAGTACAGCTTGGACTGCTGGCGTTTTCTTGGCTCACACTTGCAAGGCTTCACTTGCTGGCAGTCTTCACAGATGGTGGATGTTCTTGATGGCATAGCGAAAAGAACCCCACAGGGAGTTGTGTCTGTGAGGTTCTCAGTAACAGAGAGTCAAAGGGTTTTCCGTCCAATGAGCTAAGTTTATTTAGTGATGCCAAGCAAATTCTGAACAGCAGTTTTCCAATTTTCCCCAGTCCAAAGCTTGGACTCTCTCACATCGTCATTCTCTTTGTCATACGTCATGAGTGAGAACTCAATGATGTCTGTCATGCTGTTGATGTCCTCGTCTGGTTTTGGCTTGATTTTGCACAGTGCTGAGAACTGTTTGCCTTGTCCATTGAAGACGAGATTTCTGTGGCACTTCCACTGTCCATAGGAGAAGGATTTCAACGTGTGCCAGCTTGCTGTTTTGGATGAGAACTCAACAAAGAGTATGAGTCCATCGTTGTCAATAATCATGTCGATATCGCTCGGTGTGATGTTTCTTGGAAGGACACCATACCAGAGTGAGTGATCCAGCATTTTTGCTTGAGCATAGGCTTCTCTGCTGTAGATTTTGCCTTTCGTTTCTACATACTCCATGCAGTAGATATGCGAATGAAAGGATTTATTAAATGAATATCTGGCAACAAAGATGTGAGATCATCTTGAACCAACTCTCACCCACCCCATCACAAGCACGGTTTGTTTCCTCAGTGCTTTCGTTCATATTGAGGACTGGCTGTCCACCAACACGACAACAGCAGGCTGTGTTGTCCAACATCTGGAAGCACTGCATTCGTGTTTATGCAGAAGAGAAGCAGATGGAACTGGTAGAGGCAGAAGAACTGGTGTGAGCCAATACAAAAGTTGAAATGAAGAAAGCCCACCAGCAATAGAACTGATGGGCTTTTTGCATTACCGATTTGAGGAAAAGGTATGCAACTTCTTTATGTAGTAACACAAGGCCAAGTATCAAGCAATGCGATTTCCAAGCGTTGATCGAGTTCTGGATCATCTTGTCCAACTCTCTTCCACCAGTTTCGACAATTCGGACGAAAAGCTTGATCTGTCGTAATGATGTCGTACATCACCATCAAAACAAATTTCGTATCGAGTGCTGCCATCCTCATCGTTTTTCGTCTGATCTCGGCTGGTGTGATCTTTCCAAGTTCTGCTGTCTTCTCGGTGAAGAACTTACCAACTGAGAAGACAGATCGTCCTGCGTATCTGGTAGGCTTAGTGACATAGTAGATCACATCACTCACATCTCTAATCTTGTCAATTTGTAACCGAAACTTTTGATCTCCAAGAGACTTTTTGATGTGTCTTCTGAATGTCGGTTTGTGCGGATCACCCTTGAAGAGAAAGTGAAAGTGGGGACGTTTCCCTCTCTTGGATAATTCGATGAAGCCAACGAAATCACATGGTGAATTTCTTCTCAGCTTGTCCCTGAACTTCTGCATGTCGAAATCAGAGTGGATGTGAAGTGTTCCCCAATATGTGATCGGTGTCAGTTTGTCTTGGTGAAATAGAATTCGTCGCCAGCGTGTTGCTGACTGTTGTTTCGTGGTTGCCATGTTCCTTTTCCTCAGAGTTAGATAGTAACTTTGAGAAGGAAATGCGCCCAGATGTGTTGTGAGAGTTGGCGATTTATGGGGTAGTATAAATAAGATGGTTTGAGGTTCTTGAGAGTCTTGGCTGGAAAGCCAAATTTGCTTTGTTCAAAGTTTGGACTTTTGGCCCGAAACGCAAAAAAGCCCACCAGTACAAACTTTGTACTGGTGGGCTTTCGCATATTACAACTTTTGGAACAGATCAGTCATCTGAGACTTGGCCTGCTTCATCGGTTCTCGTGGACAGACTTTCACACTCAGCCTTAAGTGCTGTGAGTTCATCCATGATCGAACCGAACTGATTGAGAACGCTTTGTGCAATCTCAACAGAAGCAGACTCTTCTGAGAGTCGCTTCCTGAATTTCAAGACAGCTTTGTGGATTTCCTTGAGTTGCTTGTCGTACCAAACCTGAGTCTCTTTTCCCAAGTGCTTGGCGATGAGTTCTCGGATGAAGGGTTGAGTGGCTGGCCGATCTTTGTGAGATGTCGCTTCTTTCCAGATGGCACGGATGGAGTTCTCATCCAACTTGCTGGACTTCTCGATCTTCAGTCTTCCGAGTTCCGTAGCCTGCGCTTCGTTGTTGAGTGCTGGCAGTTTGCTCTTGTCGATGACATCTTGGACATCAGCACACTTGATCTTTTGGTACGCACCAGACTTGGTGATTTTCCAGCGTTCGGTGACGTATCCCTCATAGGTGTCGTGAGACTCCTTGTAGAGTTTCTCGTCTCGGATCGTGCGCAGTGCTTGCCCGATCTCGAACGGCTTGGCCATTGCATCGGCAATGATCCGTTCTTGTTGTTGCAGGTTGTTGGACATAATTGTGTCGCTCCCAAATAGGCCATGTTGTTTGCCTCACCGCTCGGTGATGCTGTCGGCCCACTAAGGGGTGCCCCACTTCAAAAGTGACACTTTCACGACAATGTGCCACAATGCGTCTTGTGGGATTTTCTTGAGCGTGGAAAACGGCACAAATGACATCACAAAAATATGTAGCGACACAATTAAAGGACGCCATTGAAGCGAATGGCGAAAGCCTGAAAGAACTCAGTGAGCGTTTGGGGATCAGTTATGACTGGTTGAGACGTGTAGTCTCACGAGGTTTGAGCCATCGCACTACACAGACAGACAAGCACCTGCTGCCATTATGTGAGTACCTGAACATTGATCCAGATAAGCTGATGCGAGACAGGCGACACATCTACACGAATGCTGAGGCTTGGGAAGCGTTCAGGGGGGACTACCCTCACCATTACTGGCTCATCGAGCTTTTCTCGAAAAGATTCACAGAACCAGAAAAGACCATTGAGTATTTCCAGAAACGGCTGGCCTACACACGAGGCAGACTCTACGACAATCAGCGACAAACGAGTTTGGATCGTTTGTTGGAAGTGTTCGTGAATTCATTAGAAAGAAAGTTCACCATCGATTTCGAGTTTGAGAGATGATCTCCAAAGTTTGGACTCACATCATATCGTCTTAAAACTGAACTGCTTGCCAAGCCAGATGACAGCTTTGTCAAACTGTTTTTGTGATGGCCTTCGATAGAACTGGTTTGTCGTTCCTTCTGGTGAGTGTCCTGCAAAGTGTTGAGAGTATCGAGCGTATTCACCATGTTCATCAAACTTGCTGATGGAGGTCTTTCTCAAGTCGTCCAGAGTTCCCCAATTTTCTTTCTTCAATTTTGATCGTCGTTCTCGATACTGCTTTCCGATCATTCGTTTTGCTGATCGTTTTCCTTCTTTAAGTCCATCCTTCCAAAGTGGCGTATTCACTGTGGTTGTAAGCAACAATTCTGGATGACTGCTTTCATGTTCTATCAAAAGAGAATACGTCTCGTCCCACAATCTGTATGTCACTGTAGGAACTGACTCCTCATCTTTTTCTTTGTGTCGTTTGAAAGTGATTGTCTTGGCGGCCTTGTCAAATGTCTCAAATTCTTTTCCATCATCACCAACTGCAATTTTTGTCCAAGTGCCGATGTCACTTTCATAAGCACCAGTGTTGAGCATCAGCAAGTAATACAATCGATGTCTGCCGGTAGCGTGCTTGAATAAGTCGGTGACATCTTCATCATTCCATATTGTGATGATCTTCTTGGTAGGGACTTTGATACCTGATCCTCGTTTCCGCAGATTCGGAATTGGCTCGATAACTTCGGCTGTGTCGGCGCACCATTCAAGAAAATTTTTGACAGTTGTGAGCGTGTCACGTTGTGTTGTCTTGGCAAGATCGCTGGATTGCAGATGGGCACGAAATTCTGCCACCTTCATTCCAGTGGCAGTCAAAATGTTTGGACAGAACTCAGCGAATTTTTCGAGTCTCATTCTTTCATTGTTCATGTTGCCTGCTGTGATATCACCCGCTTTGACATCACTGATCCGAAAGATGAGCCATTGTTTAATTAGCTCATTGGTGTTGAACTCTGACTTGTTTTTCCTTCCTGCTTTGACAGTTGTTTTCACAACAGTCTCGGCAGCATGAAATGCTTCTGTATTCGCATCAGGTATCAGAATTTCAGCAGCCTCGTAAAGTCCTTTCTCGTCCGCTTTCCGAACCATGCCAAGAACGTTTCTGGCCCATGCAGACTGTTTCTCATTTTCAGTGATGTTCGCAAGTTCAATTTCGTCTTGTAGAAGCTCTGAGAGTTTCTTCCTAAGTGGATGCGACTCATCTTCGATTCTCTGTTTCGCTTCCAACTGCTTTTTGATGTCTTCACGCCATTCAACGAAATCGGCCCAAGCCAGAGAACGAGTACGTCTGCTGTCTGAGTCATACGCTTGTGAAGTCCATCGCTGCTTTTTGAACTTCTTAACCCAGCGAATTTTTCCTGATGGTAGTGTTTCTGGCTTTCCGAGTTTGATCTGTTCTCGTGGCATGTTCTTGTTCCCTACTGAATGCGCCATGTGTACTTTTTTATGGTGATTTCTACCAGAAAAGTACCCACGAAACAAGAAAATGCGCCTAAAACCATAGGGTTTTAGTGTGGGTGGCACGTTCAAATCGTGTCGCCCCGACTTTTCGTAACTCTCTTTAAGAAAAGAGTTGCGGCAACTACCGATAACTTCTTAGACGCTTAAGACTCTAAATTGGCACACCATCAGTTGTGCCGGAGTCAATTCTGTGCGTCAGCCATTGAGTCCCAACGCAATTCTCGACTGCGTTCGAGGACCACCTGCTTTCTCAAGTTGTTGATTTTCTGGGGACGATTTTTAGTTTCCAGTTGTACTTAAGACGGGCCACTTCATTGAGAAAGCATAGAGATGAACAACAACAGGAAACTCTACTTCCGAAAATCATACAACGAGCCCTCCGACAAACGCTACATTTTCTGACCAATGTCTACAGCATTTGTCCATGGTTCAAAGATTTGCCAGTCCTCCCGACGCAACTGGTTTTCCGGCCGTTTGGCGAGTTTCGGTGTTGAAATTGGGCCGACCAAGTCAGGCAAAGGCTCCAAATTGTCACGGTATCAAACGCCAGTTGTCTCTCGCAGGCTGGGAATCTTACGTAAGAGAGAGTTATTATTCTAAACGGCGTTCCTCACCCACGTGGTGGGCCACTTAAAGCCAGCCGTAAACTCGCAGCCCTTTTTAAATACGAGTCGCAAAAAGACCGTCCATTGCGCCCTAAGGCCGATACGAGTGGAGTCTTGTTGCGAACTGTAGCACGCAACGTTGACACGGCTAGTGGTGGTCTGACGGAATACGAAGCGATTGAAGGTGTCGTCCGCTGGAATGGTAATCGACCGCACTAATAGTTTGAATCATATCCCATGCATCACGATGTGACACTCATGATTGTCCCGACATCGGACAATCAATTGCGAATGATCCGCGGAGTCATTGACTACGCTCGTGACGTCCCTGAATTTCGGATTGCCAAGCACGCGGCCATTCCCTATTTGCCATGGTCGATGACCAATCAAATCTCCAGCAACGGCGTCATCGCTTGTGCTGAAACCGACGAGCAGATGTCGAAGTTGGCCAGTTTGAATGTTCCGGTCGTGAACTTAACTCTTCACACAGATCCGTCCGACATCATACCAGTTGTCCACTCAGACAATGCTCTGATCGGAAAGCTGGCTGCTGAGCATTTAATGAGCCTTGGACTGCGAAAATTCGCGTTCGTTGGTCACTTTGCGTGGTACCACAACCGTCTGCGGCGTGACGGCTTTTCAGAATACCTTTCTACACACGACTATCCTTGTCATCACATTGACCTTGAATTCGAGGCGGAGACAACAGGAGATTTCAGTGTACGGCGAATCAAGCGGAAAGCTCTACAAGAAGTGCTATCTTCCATCCCTGGTCCGTTCGGTGTGATGGCAGCACATGACGAATTTGCCTTTGAGGTGGTGGAGGCCTGCAACGCAATCGGACGATCCGTTCCGTTCGACGTTGCCATCATTGGAGTCAACGACTATCGGCTGATCTGCGAAACGACGATGCCAGCCTTGTCGAGTATCGCCCAGAATTCGGAAAGGATTGGCTATCTCGCGGCCGAACTGGTCCATGGTCTAATGCGGGGAGAATCCAGACCGCACGCTCCCATTCTGGTCCCTCCGGGGCAAATTGTTGTGCGAAGATCGTCTGAGTTCCTGGCTCTTGACGACACTGAACTGGTATCCGTCGTGACCTATATTCGCAATCATTGCCATCACCCCATTACGGCAGAAGAAATTGCAGAACACTTCGACATGGCCCGTAAGACTCTCGACAAGCGATTTAAAGCAGCACTTGGTCATACGGTAAGCACAGAACTTCGTATGGAGCGAATCCGAATCGCCAGGCGTCTGTTAACCACTACAAATCTCCGAGTCATCGATGTGGGAATCAGGAGTGGTTTCGACAGCGCCAGTGGCTTCGTACGCGCGTTTCGAGAAAGCACGGGAATGACACCGGGACAGTTGCGCTCAGGTGACCCTGAATAGAGCAGTTTGCTCTACCGTGTGCCCGTGAAGAACGCGTTTCATCAATAAAATCGCTGTTCGCCACGCGGCAGAACCAGTACACCAATTCGAAAGATGCTCTAGCCGCAATGATCTTCGTGGCAGACTGAATCGGCTAGCGGCTCCTTGTCTTGATTTATGGGGCGAATCCCGATTGGTTGGGTGGCTGTTCTCGTCCAAAATAATCCTTTGCGTTCAGCACAAGCAAAATGCGCACATAAAAATTCGT
The DNA here is from genome assembly GCF_048270125.1 of Thalassoglobus sp. Lineage (NCBI taxonomy): Bacteria > Pseudomonadati > Planctomycetota > Planctomycetia > Planctomycetales > Planctomycetaceae > Thalassoglobus > Thalassoglobus sp. The sequence goes on from NZ_JBLWTN010000004.1 coordinate 71,912, forward strand.
TTATTCGGTCGCCCAGCTTTGGCAATTCATGGAGCATGTTCACGTTATCGATTCGTTCTATCTCTTACTACAGGAGCCTTGCCATGCAGCGTCGCAGAGCGTTTACACTCATCGAATTGCTGGTAGTCATTGCAATCATTGCCATTCTCGTTGCCCTGCTCTTGCCCGCAGTTCAGCAGGCGAGAGAAGCAGCCCGCCGTTCACAATGTAAGAACAACATCAAGCAGATTGGGTTGGCGCTACACAACTATCACGATGTCAATCTGACATTTCCACCGGGGCTGGTGCAAGCCAACGACGTGAACGAACACTGCTGGGCATGGGGAACGATGCTTCTGCCCTACGTTGAACAGTCGGCCCTCTACCAAGCAATGGACCCGGGCAACAATTCTGTGTCAGACGTTATTGCCAGCGACCTTTCGTTGCTGCAAACACATCTGCCTGTATACCGATGCCCATCGGAAGTTTCTCTCGAGCTGAATGATCGAATTCGCTTCGGAAAAAATGACGGCTCAGGCAACATACAGCTCGGGACCTCAAACTACGGAGCATGTGTTGGCTACAGTACTTCGGCCTTCTGGAACAGCAACTATAATGACAATGGCGGTGGAGGATTCTTTGCCAACAGCAAGGTTCGAATGGGTGACATCACCGACGGCTCCAGCAATTCGATCGCGGTGGGTGAAGCAACGGGAAAAGTTCCGGGCACAAACACCCTGAATGCGGGGCGAGTTTGGGCAGCAGCCAATTTTTCGCGAACGAACTTTAGTTCCTGGTCAACCACTCCGAACATCAATACTCCGTTCAAAGTTTCCGGCTGGTTCGCTGTTCTCAGCTCAACACATCCGGTGCTGCCGACAAACGGTGTTGCGAATACCCAGTTCAACAGATTCTGGTCATTCTCCAGCTATCACACAGGTGGCGCCCAATTCTTACTGTTTGATGGGTCGGTTCGGTTCATTAGTGAAAACGTGGACCACTCCCCCAATGGGACAATGGCAAACCTCTCTCGAATTGCCGACAGCAACGTCGTTGGCGAATTCTAGGTCGCCAATAGTTTTCACGCCCAGAACCTCATACTCTGCCCCTGCTGTTTGAAGGAGATAGGAAATGCGATTTGCTTGTTGTCTTACCTTAGGATTCGTCACGCTGCTGTGTGGGTGTGGTGGCGGAGTCACGGATCAGCCGAATCTGGGCAGAGTCACTGGAGTGATTACACTCGATGACGAGCCATTGAGTGGTGCCGTGGTTGTGTTCACACCGGAGAGTGGCCGATCATCGATGGGAGAAACCAATGAGGACGGTCAGTACGAGTTGGTCTATATCCGTGACACAAAGGGTGCCACGATCGGCACTCACTCGGTCACGATTTCGAAACAGGAAGCTCCTGCGGGTGCTAATCCGAATGAACCAGATGCAGGAAGCCCGGCGGAGTTGGTGCCTGCCAGATATAACTCCGCTACGACGCTTACAGCTGAAGTGAAGGCGGAAGGAAATGAAATCGACTTTCCCTTGAAGTCAAATCCTTAAGTCGAAGTGACAGCCAGGCGATGGCTTTGTTGGCTTGAAAACCTGAGAATGCCAGTCAGCATGGAATCAGTTGATCGTTTTTTGCGCGTCAAGCTAACAATCCGTACGTACAAACACAGGACCGGTAACGTTGAATATACAAAACGTGCGAACAATCGTTCTAGTCGGGCTTCTCACGGTTTCTCCCGGACTGGCGACCGCCAGTGAAGCTACCGATGATGTCCTTTACCGCACGTCGTTTGAAGACGAGAAGGTCGCCACGTTTCACGAGCTTCAAGACGGCGCTGTCAGAATTCAGGCGACAGGTACAGCGGCGATTTCCTCGAAATTTGCACGTCGCGGAAATCAGTGTTTACATCTGCTTGGTGACGAAAACAACTCGATCACTTTTGAGCTTCCTGACAAAATGCGAGCGATCAAAGGGATAGTCTTTCACGCGGAACGCTGGACCGTCAAAGAACCGTTCACGTTTCGAGTAGAAGCTCAACAGGCTGGTGTGTGGCGAGAAGTCGCGCAACTTGACAACGTTATCTCCGTCGGTGCCCGATTTCTTTCACATATTCAACTTCCCATCTCCGGTGATGGTGAGGTCGAAGCGATTCGCTTCCAGGTGACCGCTGCTCCGCAGTCTGGTGTGCTCATCGACGATTTGTCGTTTCATGCGTCCGCACCGCAGCAACCCACGTCCGTGCCCTCCGTCGTGATGCCGACCGAGCCACTAGAGCTTGTTAGCAATCAGCCGCTCTTTATCTCCGGAACGCAGGAAACTCACACATTCCGTATTCCGTCGATCGTGACGGCCACGAACGGAGACCTGATCGCGATGTGTGATGCTCGAAGGCAGGGAAGCGCCGACCTGGTTCACCAACGGACAATTGATATCGTCGTTCGACGGAGCGTAGACAACGGGGAAACGTGGACTCCCATGAAAATGGTGAACCCTCGTACTGACGGAGGCTGCAGCGATCCTTCCCTTGTGGTTGACGAAGTCACTGGTGACATCTTTTGCTTCTACAACTACATGAACTCAGACAAGTCGAGCAAAGAGTACCGCTTCATCGTGCAGAAGAGTTCTGATCATGGGAAGACTTGGGGGACACCAGTTGATTTCACTGATCAGGTGGCCGGTCCCGAACTGAGACACGCTTTCAAATTCATCACTTCAGGCCGGGGCATTCAGACTCGTGAGGGAGTGTTGATTCACAACTATGTCCGCGTGGGCAAAGGCGTCACGCTGTTTGGAAGCCGTGACCACGGTGCGACGTGGGAAGCCATGGGGGAGGTCACTCCGGGAGATGAGTCAAAAGTTGTTCAGTTGCCCGATGATTCGCTGATGGTAAATTCACGGATCTCGCCAGGGAAGCGGTTTGTACATCGTTCGTCTGATGGCGGGAAAACCTGGGAAAGTGTTGCCGATTTCAACCTTCCAGACCCGCGGTGCAACGCCTGCATCATCCAATACACCGCAAAGCGAGATGGCTATGCTAAAGATCGGCTGATCTTCTGCAATGCCGCGTCGATTAGCGGTCGCAAGAATCTGGCGGTGCGCATTAGCTACGACAGTGGTCACATCTGGAGTGCCGGGAAGGTGATCGACAGTGGGCCATCAGCATATTCGGCAATTACGATCCTGAAAGATGGAAGCATCGGTGTGCTTTACGAACCGGGCCACAATGAAATTCGCTTTGTTCGCTTCACGCTGGCTGCGCTGACTGGTGAGAAATTGCACAAACCCTATGTTTCGTCCCCCAAGACACATCAATAACCAGGAAAAACAAATGAACCGGTTGACCAACCTTATCGCTGCGACCTACACACCGTTGAATGCTGCTGGAGACCTGAATCTCGATCAGGTCGAACCGATGGTGGAACACCTTCTGGAAAGCGGCATCACGGGCCTTTACGTCTGTGGCAGCACCGGCGAGGGGATGTCGCTGAGCACTGATGATCGCCGCGAGGTCGCAGCAGCCTATGTCAAAGCTGCTGCCGGGCGCGTGCCCGTGATTATTCAAGTCGGCCACAACAGCCTCGACGAAGCACGACAATTGTCGGCACACGCTCAGGAAATTGGTGCCGATATCATTTCAGCAACCTGCCCGTCCTACTTCAAAGTCTGCACGGTCGAAGGACTTGTCGACTGCATGGCTGAAGTTGCGTCTGGCGCACCGGATCTACCGTTCTACTACTACCATATTCCAACCCTGACCGGTTCAAATATTGATATGGTAGATTTTCTGACTCAGGGTGCGAAGCAGATTTCCAACCTCGCTGGTCTGAAGTACACCGCAGCGACTTTACATGAATTTCAGGAGTGTCTGGGACTGCAGGATGGCCGCTTCGACGTGGTTTGGGGCTTTGACGAAATGCTGCTGGGGGCACTCGCAACCGGAGCTACCGCCGGAATTGGCAGTACCTACAACATCGCCGCACCGCTGTACCGACGGCTGATCGAAGCATTTGGAAGTGGTTATGTCATTGAGGCCCGTCGACTTCAGGCTTTGTCGATCAACATGATTCGAACGCTGAATCAATACCCGTTTCATCCGGCGATGAAGGCTGTACTGGGAATGAAAGGACTGGATGTTGGCGGATGTCGGCTCCCTCAGGGGCGTCTTTCTGATGCCGACGTGGAATCACTGCGAACAAAGCTGACGTCGATCGGATTCTTCGAATGGTCCGTTTCATGTCTAACGACTTCTGATTCTTAGTGGCTGGATAAGACCACGAGAAAACCCGCTGATGAACGTCACATTTCGGGGCGAGCGTTTTCCGATTGGCCAACGTCTGCACCACGGTGGCTGGCTCATCGCGAAGTTGCGTATCGTTAGAGCATCTTACGAGTTGGTGTACAGGTTCCGCCTCGTGACGAACAGCGATTTTATTGATGAAACGTGTTCATCACAGGCACACGGTAGAGCAAACTGCTCTGGTAGAAAGATGTCGACTCGTTAATTGTTTCTTTGAGAAACGGTGGCGAATTTAATCGTCTCTAAACAAGTCCTGCTCGGGCCAAATCGAGATTTCATTGGCGGCACGGTGAAGGAGTTTGTCGATCTCTCTTCCGAGATGACTTGAAGAGGGACCTGTTCGGGTATTCATCAGGGCAATGAAGTTTTTTCCATCATGCCGTCTTATCATGATTGTTGCAGTTCCTGAGAGCGAGCCTGAATGCCAATGGTTGGTGTTCTCTTCATCAACAGTTCTGTTGGACCAACCCAGAGAGTAGAAAGTCTCCTTCGGCTTGCCATCTTCGTCATGCCCTGCAAGTCCAGGTGGCCGTGAGAACATGGTCTCGATGCTTTTTCGAGAAAGAACTTTGCAGTTGTCGGGGTCATCAAAAGCGGATGCGAATCGGGCGAGGTCGACGGCCGAGGCAATCCATGCTCCGTGAGCATCCATTGCTTCCAGATGCCAACCGCCGTAAGTCCAGGGAACTTTTTGATCGAGATTCATTGCGAAGACTGACTTGCTCGAACCGGGATGATAATACCGAACTTCGTTTTCGGCTCGGTCTTGGAGATGAGTTCGTCCAATTCGCATTGTCGTAATACCTAGAGGAGCAAGCACGTGCTGCTTCACATATTCCTCATACCCCTGCCCTGTTACTTTTTCGATAACGCGGCCGAGCAGGCAGTATCCAAAATTCGAATAGGAGTACCGTTGACCGGGGGCAAAATCGAGCTGTTGACTGAACATCGCAACGATGACATCCTCAGAGCTCGAAGGGGCTGGGACGCCGACTTGTTTTGCAAATCGGACTGACTGGAACATCGCGTCGAAAGACTTCCCTCGATCCCAGCCGCCTCGGTGTTGCAGCAGGTGCCGGATCGTGATGTCACGTTGACGTGAATCAAATTTGTCTCCGGCGGATTTGATCTGTGCTTCGTACTGGTCAAGCACTTCGAAAACCTTGTCGTCCAGACTCAGCTTTCCCTGTTCGACGAGTTGCAGGATGGCGACAGCAGTGATTGGCTTTGAGAGGCTGGCGATGCGGAACAAACTCGTTGGCTGAACTTTTTCTTTTGCAGCGATATCAGCATAACCGTAGCCGCGTGAGTGCATGAGCTGACCATTGTTCGTCACTGCCACTGCAAGTCCTGGAACACGGTGCGTCTTCATAAACTCGCGAATATGTTGATCGTAACTTGCTGTTTCTGGCTGAACTTTTCCCGTAGAAAGATTGTACGCTGCTTTGGCTTCGTCGTAGCCCGGACCACGCAGAACTCGCCCTGGTCGATTGCTGGTTGCTTTCCCGTCTTTTAAAACAAGCTGCCCATTGACGATGACATGCTGCATCCCTTCGGAGAGAGCATCTGGTTGTTCGAAAGTTGCTTTGTCTGTCAGCTTTTCATAATCGAAGAGAATGACATCGGCCGCCAGACCTTCGGCGATTCGGCCTCGGTCGTAGATTCTCACATCATTCGCTGCGACGGCAGTTGCCTGTGCGATCGCTCTTTCGAGAGAAATCACTCCCAAGTCTCGTACATATCGTGAAAGCATTCTGGGAAACGATCCGAAGGCTCTCGGATGCGAGGCGATACGGTTGCCGTTTGCAGGTCCAACGTCGGTACAAAATGAAACGAACTCCTGCTGCATTGCCAGAATTTTATTGGCCTCGGACATTGTTTGAGGCAACGCAAACGCTCCAGATTTTGCGAGGTTGAAGAATGTCTCCCAAGGGTCTTCACCCTGCCTTCTTGCGATTTCTGCAACACTCTTGCCTTTATGTTTGGCATAATTCGGATCAGTCGTTTGACCAATGACAATACGATTCCAATCGTGACCGGAATGCCGGAACCAGTTTTCCCAGCCATCTGTTGTTTCCATCTCTTTGCGGATTTCTGCCCGGAGCTTGGGGGCATCCAATTGGCGGCGGAGCTTGTTGTATCCTTCAGTGAAATGACGCGGGTGAATGAGTGCCGCAATTCCTAATCCGTTGTTGATGTACGGATAAATATCGGCAGTCACCTGCTGACCTTTCGAGCGAGCTTCTTTAATTTTAGCGATGGCGAGTTGCATCTTACCCCAGTTTTGTTGCCCAGCTGCCTTGAGGTGATAGATGTGAACTGGGGCCTTTCCCGCTTCTCCGATTTCGAGAGCTTCGTCAATCGCTTCGAGGAGTTGGTCCCCTTCGTTTCTCATATGCGTGTAATAACCACCACCATATTCACCTGCGACTTTCACCAGAGCACCGATTTCTTCAGTCGTTGCGTAAACAGCAGGTGGGTAGATCAAGGCTGTCGAAACTCCAATTGCTCCAGCTTCCATCGCTTCACGGACCAGCGACTGCATCTGCTTGAGTTCATCAGGTGTCGGCCTTCGATCAACTTCGCCGAGAACAAGTCTGCGAACCTGCGTGTGCCCAACTGTTTGAACCACGTTGACCGGCATGCCTTTCATTTCAAGAAGTGCAAAATACTCAGCCATCGTCGTCCAGCCTTCTCGCAAACCATCAGATTCATTCAACGGAGCTGCGGAGGAACCCTCGCCGGCATTGATGGTGGTGATTCCTTGGGTGAGCAAGTTCAATGCGGATTTGGGATCTTCCATAAATGGTGTGGCTGTTTGCCCCATCATGTCGATGAATCCGGGAGCGACGATCAATCCGGCGGCGTCAATTGATTCCCTCCCCATCTTCGCGGTCAGCTGACCAATCTTTTTTACTTTTCCGTTTGCGATACCAATATCGGCGACATACCACGGCGCACCGGTTCCGTCGACGATTCGCCCGTTCAGAATGACAAGATCGTAAGGTTCAGCGGCTGCGACCCACCCGGAATTGGATTGAACAAGCACTAAAGTGAGCAGCCCGGCTAAGATGGAGAATTTGTTCACAAGGTCTTCCATTGAGACTGAGGTTGGCAGGTTCAAATGTCGCGAATGCGTCTTGTTATTTTGGGGTCATCTTTAAGTAATCAATTCCAAGCATGTACCCCTTCTTGGCTTTTGGATTCGCTCCGAGAATCTGAATCGTTAAAGCCGAAGAGTCGGTGTCGATTTTGACATCCTCAAATTGTAGAACTCCGGTCGTGATGACATTTGTTTCGAAAAGATCTATCGGCGGACCCAACTGAAGAGCTCCGATTGAGAGTTGAACGATCCCGTAATCGCGAGCACATGTGAGGACGAGCTCCAGATCGTGGTTTCCTTTTTGGGTGTCGAGCGGAATTTGCAGTTCGTCTCCCGGTTTGCCACCGATCCAGAAGAGTTGAGCATCTTCGCTCCAGCGGTCCGCTTTAAAGTTCTTCATCGACTGGATCCGAACCGTTCCAGCAGAAGGTTTGAGCTTCAAGGATTCGCCTTCGATGGCATTTTCAACGGCTCCAGTTTTTTGATTGATGGCTGCTTTTTTCCCACGGAGTGAGACTGCTCCATCAACTTTAGGAAGTGGTTTCCCTTTGTACTTCTGAGGCTGCGCCTGCTGCCAATCCGTTTCACTGACACGTGAAATTTTGTGGGTTAAGACATGCGCACCGACCATGCCCCCGGTGATGATGTCGAGCTGACCATCTTTGTTGATGTCGGCCGTGACCAGTTGACGTCCGATCCCGGCTTCATCATCGGCCTGATACGGAAGCCAGTCGACACCGTCGTCAGTGCGGACAAGTCGAAACCAGTAAACGACAGCACCGGCGTCCCAAAGCGGACTTTTTTGATGGTGCGAATAGTACGTTTTCCCTGTGACGATATCCTTGAGCCCGTCGCCATCGACATCAGTGAGGTTCACAGAGTGTAACTCGCTGAAGAGGACTCCATAGCGATTCAGAGAAGGATGATCGCCCATGATGAGGTGTTGTTTGAATGTTCGCTCCTCACCGTCTTGAATTTGTTCATACCATGAGAGACCAAAGTCGTGGGCCGCTTCGCTGGTAATGACGTCGTTGTCCCCATCTCCATCAACGTCGTAGGCATACATTTCCGCTCCGCCATAGGCCGTTGTGAAGGAAACCGGATGGGCGAGCCATCGCGAAGAATCAGCCTTCGACTCAGGTTGTTCATACCAGCCTTTGGAGTGAATAATGTCTTCTCGTCCATCGCCATTGATATCCCCAACTCCGAGGCCATGTCCGAATCGCTTAGCTGTGACTTGTTCGGAGATGGGGTGAAAGGTCCACTTTGAAAAAGGTTTCTCCCAGTCGATGGAGGCGTACCCAAAGAAGCCGTCGCGCGTACAAACGAGTTCAGGACGTTCGTCACCCACCAGATTTGTGAACTGTGGAGATTCGTTGGAGACCCAGTCAAAGACTTCGTGTTTTGTCCAATGCTTCGAGCCGCCCTGCTTGCCCGGGTTCTCATAGACGTATGCCGGAGTTCCCGGGAATCCGGCCGTCAGGATGTCTTTCCAGCCATCGTTGTTGAAATCATAGGTCCATGAGAAAAAGTTGTCGGCGTATCGATCACGGTTCTGCGGAAACGGTTTGTAGATTTCGTGGCTGACCTCGAAATCGGGGCCGGCGAACCAGAGCGGCCCATAGACGATATCTTCGTGCCCGTCATTGTTGAGATCGCCAACTGCAACACCTTCGGAGAAATAGCTGCCTGAAAGTTGCTTTCGCTCAAAAGTGTGTAATGAAAAATCGTCTCCTCTGGAGTCCGATTGAAGCAAAAGCAATACAGCCAACAGCAGCATCGTCGGAATTCTGAGCATGATTTGCCTTTTTAGAACTGATCCGAAAGCTCGAACTCGGTTTCTGAAACAAGGAGGAAATCGCTCATTACACTGGTTCTGCGGTCTCTTCAAGTCCCGTGTCTCTTCAAGCCTGAGTGACCACTATGACAGTTGGGAGCATGATATTTCAATCGTAACGGTCAAGAACATATCGTGGAGAACATCTCATGAAGCATCTGCCGATGGGGTGACATTCAGTGGGGTTGCGAATTAAAGTTGTCGTCGGTGGTTGTCCAATGAACTTAAAAGATCTGGTTTGCGATGCCTGAACTGTTGCTCGCTCTGCTCTCGCTGATGCCTATTCTTGTCGTTGGTGTTTTCCTGGTTGGGCTTCGCTGGCCAGCCAGTCGAGCGATGCCGCTTTCATACCTAACTGCAGTGGCGCTGGCTCTCTTCGTCTGGAAAGTTTCGTTTGCACAAGTTGCAGCCGCCTCAGTGAAAGGGGCGGTGATCGCCGTCACGTTGCTCTACATTATTTTTGGAGCGATTCTGTTGCTCAATGTGCTGCGTGAAGGAGGAGCTCTTCAGCGAATTCGGCAGACGTTTACCGATATTTCACCCGATCGGCGTGTGCAGGCGATCATTATTGGTTGGTTATTTGGAAGCTTTATCGAAGGCTCTGCCGGATTCGGAACACCCGCTGCGGTCGCTGTTCCTCTCATGGTGGGGCTTGGCTTTCCTCCGTTGGCAGCTGTGATGGTCGGTATGATTATTCAGAGTACACCTGTCTCATTCGGCGCCGTCGGAACACCGATTCTGATCGGAGTGAAAGGAAGCCTCGAAGGGAGCAGCGAAGTGATGGCCTACTTCGAAAGCATGGGCATTTCAACTTTAGATGACGGTCTTCGAATGATCGGATTTCGAGTTGCTCTCATCCATGCGTCTGTCGGAATACTGATTCCGCTCTTCGTTGTCTGCATGCTGACTCGGTTCTTTGGAGAAAAGAAATCCTGGAAAGAGGGTCTTGCGGTTTGGCCGTTCGCCATCTTTGCAGCCCTCGCGATGATCGTTCCGTATGTCATCGTCGCCTGTCTTCTCGGGCCGGAGTTCCCGTCACTGTTGGGGGGATTGATTGGACTGTCCATTGTCGTCTTCGCCGGTCAGCGTGGGTTTCTTGTTCCGAAAGGTGATGCCATTTGGGATTTTCCTGAGCCGGGCAACTGGCCGGATGGCTGGCGAGGACGAATGATTCTCAAGGTCAATACCACCAAGACAATGTCTCTCATGCGTGCCTGGTCACCATATTTTCTAGTCGCGATTTTGCTCGTGCTCACACGAGTCCCGTCGTTACCAGGTTTTGCTGGCGAATCTGGCAACGGGCTCAAAGACTTCGTGAGATCAGTGGTGCTTTCGAAGGAGAATCTGTTTGGGACTCACATTTCACTGAAGGCAGAGCCACTTTATATTCCGGGGGCAGTCTTTGTCTTCGTCTCGCTGGTATCGATCCCACTGTTCCGCATGACTGGACAACAAGCCAGAAGTGCTTTCGCTGATTCTGTAAAGACGATTTCTTTAGCATCCGTGGCACTCCTCTTTGCAGTCCCGATGGTGCAAGTCTTTCTCAATAGCGATGGCGGGACCTCTGGTTATGAGACGATGCCGTTCGTTCTGGCGAACGCAATTGCGAATGTGGCGGGTGGCACATGGCCGATGTTCGCACCTTTGATTGGTGGGATGGGGGCTGCGGTCGCTGGCTCGAATACCAATTCGAACATGATGTTTTCATTGTTTCAGTTCGGCGTCGGTCAACGTGTTGGCTATGATCCCGGATGGATCATTGCTCTCCAAGCGGTGGGAGGAGCGGCCGGGAACATGATCTGTGTTCACAATGTTGTTGCGGCGTCTGCTGTGGTTGGGTTAGCCGGGAGAGAAGGCGAGATCATTCGCCGAACTGCTATTCCCTTTTGTTACTACGTTTTGACTGCCGGGCTGATCGGAACGTGGATCGTGACTGTCTTGTCGTTTTCTGGTTAAGAGCATTGCAATGAAATCATTGTTTGTTGAACTTTGTTGTCTCGGAGTTGTCCTTCTTAACGGAATCATCGCCGATGGTGCTGAAGCGTCAGAGCCTCCTCCGAACATATTGTTTGTGCTGATTGACGATATGGGGTGGTCCGATCTGGGTTGTTACGGAAGCAGATTTCACGAGACACCGAACATCGATCGATTCGCTGAACAAGGCGTGCGGTTCACAGATTTCTACGCTGCGGGAGCGGTCTGTTCGCCAACGCGTGCATCGATTCAAAGTGGTCAGAATCAGGCTCGATTGGGGATCACCGATTTCATTCCTGGACATCGACGTCCATTTGCTCCATTGATTGTTCCAGAAGTGACCGGTGCCCTTCCGGCTGAAGTTGTGACCCCAGCTGAAATGCTCAAGCGTAAAGGATACGCAACAGGCTACTTCGGGAAATGGCACTTGGGAAACCGTGAGCAGGAACCGGACTCCCAAGGATACGACATCTCATTGGTGACAAATGGGGGACACCACGCCCCCAGATTTCGAACGAACCCTCCCATCGACGTTCCCGACGGGACTTACTTGGCAGACTTCCTCACCGATCAGACAATTGACTTTATGAGAGAAAATCAAGAACAGCCGTTCTTTGCATTTCTTTCGCACTACGCAGTTCATATTCCGCTTGATGCAAACGAAGATCTGATCAAGAAGTATGAGAACAAGCCGAAGCCTGAAGGTGGCGTGAACAACCCAATTTACGCAGCGATGGTGGAGCACGTTGATCGGAGTTTTGCGAAACTGATGCAGGCTGTCGAAGAGTTGGGGCTGGCGAAAAATACAATAGTGATTTTCACGTCGGACAACGGCGGGCTTTATCAGTCCGCGAGTTTAGGTGGACCGATCGTTTGCTCGAATGCCCCGCTTCGAGATGAAAAGGGGACGCTTTACGAAGGAGGGATCCGTGTTCCTCTCATCATCCGCTGGCCGGGAAAGGTACAGCCCGGAACGGTTTGCAATGAACCGACAATCAGCACCGACTTCTGGCCGACGTTCGCTGAACTCGCAAGTGTTGAAGACTTCGAACATCAAGCGATCGACGGGGTAAGTTTATTGCCGCTCCTGAGAGATTCTAACGCGACTTTAGACCGATCGGCGTTGCATTTCCATTTCCCACATTATCACCACTCCCGCCCTGCCGGTGCGATTCGTCAGGGGCCATGGAAGCTGATTGAATTCTTTGAAGATGGAAAGTTGGAACTGTACAACCTGGAAAATGACATTTCGGAAACTCGCAACCTGCTTGATGATACTTCTCGCACGAAGGAGGACCATCAACAAATTGCTACTCAGATGCAACGGGAACTTGCAGATTGGCGAGAGAGCATCAATGCAAAGATGCCAACGAAGAACCCCAAGCATGATCCAAATCGTGAAATGGAAATTTTGAGGAAACGGCGAGCTGGCTCGAAGCGATAAGTTTTGCTCCAACGTGTGTCCGTATGGAACGCGTTTTACAAGTAAAATTGCTGGGGGGACAAGGTTGAACGTAAAGACCAACCTTGGGTTAGTTCAATTCGGGAGTCGCATCATCGATGAAAAGACGTTTGAAAATTGTTGCCCGCAATTTGCTGGCGAATTCTGAAGGATCGAGTACTTTTTGAGTCAGTTCGCGAATCCCTGGAAACTCTGGCGCGTACTCAGATTGGGCGAGCAGGATGCTCCCATGTTGAAGAACTGCTCCCTGTCGTCTTCGTTGAGCACTGCCAACAATTTTATGATCTCCAATGACGATATCTCGTTCATCTCCGCGCCCGAAGCAGAGGAACGGCTTCTCTGCAAACGCTGCATCTCCACGAAGGTGAGAAGTAATTCCTTCATCCAGAAGTAACTCGATGATGCACTCGTGGACTTCGTTGTAAATTCTCGATGGTGTCGAGCAGAGCGGGTGAGCTTTGGGGAGTGCGATGGAGTACGTCAGTTCTTCATCGTGCAGAATCGCTCCTCCTCCTGAAAGGCGTTTCACCACAGCGAGGTTCGCGAATCGCTCTGGAATTTCAGCAGATGTCGTGACTTGAAAATGTCCCAGTGAGACCGTCGGTTCTACCCATTGATAAGTTCGGAGTGTTGCCTGTCCTGCGACAGCTGCTTCGAGCATGCGGGCATCGACAGCCATGTTTTCTTCACCCGTAAGTGGCCCATGAACTAAAAGATCGCATGATGGCATTGAGGTTGGCATGAGACACAGTTTACGGCTGGGCTGAAATTTTCACTATTAAGCAGAACGTAAGGCTCGCTATTGAATTTGCTGCTGGGCCAGTCTGGCAGTGGCAAGCACAGAGACTATCACAGTGGCAAGTGGCAGGCACATTGGGTGTGTGGTATCACTTCGCGGTTGCTGATTCCGTAAGTAAATTTCGGGCGATTTTTAGTATGTCCTGGCCGATCTCTTCGATAGATCGAATCTCACTTCCGTTTGAAACAGGAATGATGTTCCACATCGAATTCTCCCGAGCCAATTCGAGATAGACTTCACGGACTTTGTCTAAGTAGGGAACATCCGCTTCCTGCAAGTCGGCAGCCTGGTCGGTGTATGTCCGCATTTCTTTTTTGGCGATCAAGTCTTGTGAGACTTGGACTGGGGTATCGAGGAGAATAATTTCGCTGGGACGCGGGACCGAAAAAATCTCGTACTCAATGTGTTCAATCCATTCACGCAGTTGTGATCTTTGCTCACCGGAATACTTTGCTGATTGATGAGCGATGTTTGAAGGAACATAGCGATCAAGGATCAGCAGTTGCGAATTTTTCCGGGCGTCGAGGATCTTCTCGCGCGATTCAAAGCGGTCGCCGGAATAAAGTAGCGAGACGAGAAACGGGTTGAGTTCATCCAGTGCTCCGAACGAACCGTTCAGAAAATCTCCGATTCGCTTCCCGAAGAATGTCTGTTCGTACTGCGGAAAGCTGAGCAAAGCGCAGTTGTGGCCCTCACTGCTGAGGGTCTGCTGGACATGCTTGGCTTGCGTCCCTTTTCCGGATCCGTCGATCCCTTCGATAACGAGAATGGGAGCGAGGTCAGGACTCGATTGCTTGTGGCTGGACATCTATTAATTTAACTCAGCGATGGCGTTCTCAGCATCGGGTGTGATGGAGAAGTATTCCAGAAGGTGGCTTGTTCCGAGGATTTCTCTGACAGTTGGCTGAAGACCGCACAAGACAATACGGCTTCCAGTTCGAATTGACTTGCGGTGTAGAGAAATCAACTTTCCGATAGCGGAACTTGTCAGATATTTGACTGCAGAGAGGTCACAGATCATTCTTCTCCCCGATTCCTCACCAAGGACTCGCGTCAATTCCTGATCGAGTTGTTCGAGGTTTTCGTCGTCGGTCAATTGTTCCCGCGTTATCGTTACGAGAGCAATTTCACCTTCATGACGGAGAAGGAAGAAACTGAAGTGTGGCTCGCTATCAGTCATCGTTTTGCCTGCATGTGTGTTTTGGTCGCCTTTTCGCCGTAGCAGTGAACGAATGTGCCGATGTCCATTTTCGTACCCGGGACTTCGACAGGAATATAGTGGCGATCCGTCCCCTTCACCCAACCGGGGGATTCTGGGATTTCGCGCTCGATCATTACCTCAAGAGGTTTCTCAAGATGTTGTTGATAATAATCAAGTGCCAACTCTCGATCCAGAACCGACAGGGTGTCACATCGGTTCTTTTTGATTTTTGGATCAACCTGATCAGGGTAGTCGGCAGCGGGCGTCCCTTTGCGAGTGCTGAACGGGAAAACGTGAATCTTCATAAACCTTGCCTGACGACAGGTTTCGAGGCTTTCTTCGAATTCTTCGTCGGTCTCACCTGGAAAGCCGACAATCATGTCTGTGGTGAAGGCGACGTTTGGAATGACATCTCGAATTCGTTCGAGCTTTTCCAGAAATCGCCCGGATCGGTAACGGCGACGCATCCGCTCGAGAACAGTGTCCGAACCACTTTGGAGAGCTGGGTGAAACTGGGGACACAAATGTTCACAATCGGCGGCAGCGGAAATGAAATCGGTATCAACTTCATTGGCTTCAATGGAAGAGAGGCGCATTCTCCAGTCGCCGGGGATCGCATCCAGCTTTCTGAACAGATGCCACAAACGGAACGGGGCTTTCCCGGATTTTTTGCGAGTCGTGTCGACCCCATAATGACCGACATGAATCCCTGTTAAAATGATTTCCTTGTGGCCGTTGTCGACCAGCCGTCGGACTTCGTCTTCAATGTCTTGAGGATCGCGACTGCGAAGCCCCGGTCGAACAGAGGGAATAATGCAGTAAGTACATCGCAGGATGCACCCATCCTGTACTTTCACATATGCACGTTTTCGGCCTTCGAAGTAGCTGATCCCTTCGGGCATATCATGAATGCCGTGCCGATCCAGAATATCGGGAAGTTCACGTTTGTCAGTGACGACTTCGAAGACACTCGGCAGTTCTGAAACGGACTTGGGATCGCGAGTCGCATAACAGCCCATGACGACAGTTCGCGTCCCGGGGTTCTTCTTGGCCAGTTGGCGAATCATCTTTCGCGACTTGGAGTCACCTTCGGATGTCACTGTGCAGGTATTGACCACGCACAGGTCGGCGGACTCTTCTTCGGTCGCCTCGCGGTAGCCATTCTTTTCTAAAGCTTCCTTAACCAATTGCGTTTCATACTGATTGACCTTGCAACCCAAAGTGACAAGTCGACACGTTTTCATTTCTGTCTTGGAAGATTGAATCATTGGACCAATTGGAGTCAAAGGTGCTTCTTGGGGTTATTGACTGACATTGCAGTTGGGACGCTTCTGTTTGAAAGCGGAAACCCCATCATTCGTAACACCGGTTTGAGCGATGGAAATCGATTTCAGATTTTCGAGTCCAGCGAGTTTCGCAAGTCCCTCGTCGTCAAAATTTGAATCGGAAATGTTCAGAACTTCCAGACTTTTCATTTTTGCCAGATGATCCGCACAGGCGGGGGTTAAACCGCGGCAACCATGCACGTCCAGGGACTTCAGTTTCGTGAGTGCAGTGAGTGCTGCCAGTCCATCATCGTCCATCGTTCCGTTCCAGACCAGCAAGGTTTCCAGATTTGTGAATGGAGCAATATGGGAAACCCCTTCGTTATCGATAAGAGTTTCGCTTAAATCGAGATACTTCAAAGTTGGAATCGATCCTTTCAACGCAGCCAGCCCCGGTCCGCTAACGGCTGTATCTCGCAGGCGGAGGTCTTGAAATTTCTGATCCGAAAAGTGTGCGAGACCTTCATCACTCACGTAGGTTCTCATGATATTGAAACTGATGAGATTCTTCAGTGGAGCAAGTTCCCCGACATGATCGTCTCCGAGACCAGCATCTTCTAATGCCAGGTAGCGTAACTTCGTCATTTTGCCGATGGTGGCCATCGACTCCCCGGAGACGCTCGTCGAGCGAATTTTCAGATCGACCAGCTTGTTGAGTTGTGTTAGTTCGTTAATGCCTTGGTCACCAATTTTTGTTCCACGTAAATCGAGAACAACGAGATTTTCAAGGCTTGCAACTTCAGCAAGTCCCGCATCATCTGTTCGTGTGTACAAAAGCAAAAGCCGTTCGAGTTGAGGGGCCTTCTTCAAGTGAGCCAGCCCGACTTCATCGATATTGCTGCACTGACGCAAATTGATTGTCGTCAATGCGGGGAGATGCTCTAAAACTGCGAGTGCCTCATTGTCAAACTGACCATTCTCCAGATCGAGCTTGGTGGTATGAGGAATCCCTTTCAGCAAGGGCATCAGTTCGTTGGTCATTTGAGCCGGTTTGCAGTTCGCTTCGATGACGAGGCCAGCAGCATTTTTCTTTAAGACAGCTCCAGCTTCTTCAAGTTTTTTGACTGCTTCGGGATCATCCTGAGCAGCAGGAGCGTCAGCTTTGGGGGCGGTCTCATCCTCAACCATAGGGACGTCAGTCGGTTCATCATCTGCGGCAGGAACATTTTCGTTGTTTGCCGGTTTTGATGGAGACTGGCCTGGGCAACCTGAAAAAATGATGGTTGAGCAGAGGAAAGTCAGGGTGAGAGCAAATGTGGGGGAGATCTTCTTCATGAAATTGGGATCTTGGTTTCAACTGATTTCGTGGGCTTTGGGGCTCTGTGAAGAGCACTTCAGCCAGTTCATACACTGATCACCACGAAATCGGAAGCGTGTGAAACTTTTGTTTTGATTTCGTAGCGCAACTCTTATGTTAGAGAAGCCAGGCCGATTCGAAAAGAAGAGCGGTCCGGATCGGGAGTGGAACGACTAAAATGGTGAGATCGGATTCGGAAGAGAAGGCCTTTCGTGGAGAAGCCGACAGCGTCGCTTTAAGACGGTTCGGTAATTTTAGGCCAGTAAAATGGCCGCATCCACTACAACTGTTGCTGTCAGATCAAATGAGTGATGGTGAAGCGAAGTCTTCTGGCGGGTTGGCGGTAGAATTGCCTCAACTCATTCAGAGTAAATGGCTTACGCGAAACTATTGCGGTTCAAAAGTGGCGACCGTTAAAGCTTTGTCCGATTCTCATCGGGGCGCTTGTTTTGCCAGTGCAACCGTTCGGAAGTAACGATCCCCTGCTTCATCGCACAATTGAGACAATACTTTTCGTCCCCGTGCACGAGGAAGATTTCTCCATTGAGAATTAAGTGGAAGAAGTCTTCTCCCTCATTTTTTGCGTAGCAATACTGTTTTTCCCAGCCTTGCTTGATGTGCGCTTTCCAACCTTCCGGATATGGAACGTAGAGACGAAAATCGTGATCGATTTTGTGCGGTGCGTTGAGCGGTTTCATGACGGAGAGTCCCGGCGAGCAGCAGCCTGGGCTTTACGAAGTTGATTCGCTGCCTGCTCCAGACTTTGTTGCTGAATTTGCAAACGTGTCAGTTCAACGGAAGTGTGAGTCCGGGTCGCGACAATATCAGCGAGCGCCAGCAGAATGATCCAAAACGCCAAGCCGAGCACAATGAGCCAGTAGATCGCAAATGTCACGAGCGCGTGTCCCCAGGGGATCAGTGAATCTCCAGTCGGAATCATTATTCCGATGAGTAGAATCAAACCGGCGACCTGCATGCGGCGCCGGCTGCGGCGTCTTAAAAATTTGAGTTCTTGCTCTGGGAGATCTTGCTTGGAGAGAGAGTCGTTCAGTTTCTTTTGATTGAACAGCAAGAAGCCGCCAAGAGCGATAAGGAATCCTCCAAAGATGAGAGCTGGAATCGGATTATCCATGAATCAATTTCGGATAAGGGCTAACTGATGAACAGCGACTTTGAAATGTTGCGATCGTCGTCAATCGATAATAAACAAGATCACTCTATTTCGAGTCAGTCCGGAAACTTGTGGGATAGTTGCTTTCTCAGTGATTGAGCGAGCGAATTCAGGTTTCAGGATCTGTGATAATTTTAAAACGTGATTCACGCGGAAATCAAACTCAACGCCAAATTCAACGCGGGCAAGAAGCCGATCTCGCCGGATATTTGAGGTATCCGGCGAGATCAGGAATCTTAAAGTGGCTGTGCTCCGATCGTTCCGAAGAGCGTGTCAAGGTAGTCCGCTTTTGAGACCTGTTCCAGGTTTTTCTCAGCGATTTGGCGACGCTCCTGCAACGTTTCGACGAAAGTCTCGTCGAGGCCGTTTTGAGTTTCCAGGTAGTTGTTCACCGAATCAAGCATCGACTGCCAGAGGTTTATTTCGCGTTGCTGTTGGGTTTTTAATCGCTCTTGATACCAGTCACTTTCGAGAAGTGTTTCTCGTTCAAAGAGCTTGCGGATTTCGGGATCACGTTCATCGCGACCTTCAAAATCTCCATGAGCCATGATGTGCAAAATGGCCTTCAACGGAGGACAGGCTTCTTCGATGGAACCATCTTCGAAGTAACGAGTCGCGACCCGTTGATACGCCTGCATGATATGCTCGACACCTTCAGTGAAGGCTTGCTGATCCTGCATTTCGGGACGCAGAATTTCGTCTGAGAAGACTGCTTCCGGAATGTCAAAGACACGTCCGAAGTAAGTTCGCACGAATCGTTTCGTGATGCGGTATCCAAGTCGCCGAGCGGGAAGAACGGTCCCATCTTCACGGACGATATCCGGAACCGGTTCCATCATCCGTTTATCGATCAGTTTTTGAGGATCTCGCTCATCTGGCGACATTCGGCACCAGATTTCGGGGATCAACAAACTGATGTCATGATCAAACCGTGAATTGGGGCCGATGTGCCCTGCCGCTGTGGAGAAGCCAGGAGTTCCTGTAAGGATCATGCTGACCAACGCAGCGTTCAGGTCTAGAGTTGGCCTGAGTGCGTTGAACGGTCCCTTGGTTAATGCTCCTTCTGATCCGGCACCTGTTGTCGATGGGCTTTTTCCGGTCAATGAACAGATGTAGTCCATGAACAGTTCGGGTAACTTCTGGAAATGGATTGGGTTGTAGACCGCCAACCCACGAATCTCTTTCGCTGGATCAGGTGGGTTGTTGCGTCTTCCCGAGAGGATTGCTCCAACAGGAATAGGTACGAACTGATCCGCTGGAATCCGGCGAAACAGACGTGTCCCCATTTCCGCAACATACCGGTCCATGGGATTGACCATATCCGGTCGATCTTGCAAATAGCGAGGATTCTTGGTTGGAACACCGCCGACTTTTCGGGGGTTGTCCGAACAGACGATGTAGCGACTTTCACCTTTTCCAACGGAACGGAGAAGTTTTTTCATCGGAGCGGTAAAGGCATCAAACTCGACGACCTTCGCCCTCATTTCATCCACTTCCTCTCGCGATGTCGGTTCATAGTTGGAGATGAAGTTGACATCTTTACGCGCCAAGTCGGCTTCCGCCTGCTTGTCGAATCCTCGATGAATCGCATCATCAGGACGCTGAAAGAGTCGGAATTCACAGTTTTCAGCAAATTTGTAGGCGTAAGATTCTAAGTAGTCCGGAATCCCTTTAATCAATCTGCCTGGAACGACTGTTGACGCGGTGATGTCGTCTTCGGTCTGAACTTTGAATGCGGCAGCGAAGTCTTGTCTGACCTTAAAGAGTCTCCAGTGTTGGAGAGGATTGAAGCCGACTCGCAAGTATGTTCCGACCAGTTTTCTATCGTACATCTTCAGTTCGTGCCCCATCGAACCGTTGACATCATCAACTCCGAAAATCTTTTCCCACTCACCACGTTTCCAGGAGGGGTGATGGAATCGCTTAATCGCATAAACCAGAGCGTAAATATGCCCTGGAATACTTTTCAGCCAGGAATTGTATTCCGTGTTGTATTCATCTGATGGGGTCAGCAACTTGATGACACTGCCCAGCGAACGACGCGGGCTGAGAACCGATCGACTTTTGTAATCTGCCGTTGAGTTTTCTTCATAAAACTTTTCGTTCCATCGGTCTGAGTAATCTTTGTCAAAGATCATGCGGACGATTTCGACATCCTTCTCAAAGTTTGAAACGAAAATCGAGCCATACTGCATGTAATCGACCAGCGATTTACTGATTTCACTTTTTCCCCCACCGGAGACCGTACTCGGTTTATGACAGAAGACACCCTCGCCAGCCGTTCCGATCAATCGCCACGTCGGAGCTGATGGATGTTTCTCCATTCGAAGGCGAAACCCTGATGGAGCCATGTAAACCTGGTCCGGCAGCAGCGGAATTTCATGCTTTTCCCCATCAAGGGTCCAAGAGATGTTTTGCTCACGCAAATCTGCCAGAGCATTTTCGGGGATGTAAAACAGATTTGGGAATCGTTTGTCGATACCGTAACCTGCTTCCTGAAGATTTATCCATTTTCCATAAGCAGAGACAACATCTTTGTAAGTCTGTTTGTTGTCTCGATGGCTGTTGAAATGGAATTCTTCGCCCACGTTCCAGCTTTGGAAGACGAGCGCCCCTCCGGCGTGTTCTTCTTCAGCGTTCCCCATCAGGTTGGCTGAATAGCTGATTTGTGTTTTGACTTCTTTCTTGCAGTATCCGAAGTAGTTGTCTGCGATCATGGTGACGATCACACCCTCTGCGGTGCGACACGTGATCTTGAACGCTTTGCCGTCGTTGTAGAATTCCTCTTCAGATTCCCAGCACATTCGGTCTTCAATTTGTGCAGGTGTGGCATCATTGATGTTCGGCAGACCCAGTTCTTTCTTCGTCAGTTTCAACAAGTGCGGAGCGAGAATCACGCACCCGGTATGTCCTGACCAATGCTCGACATCAATGGCAGAATCGTTTTCAGGCAAAAATGGATCACCAGCGTTTCCAAAGATCGATTCGACAAAGTCCAGGTTGCTCACGAACGATGCGGGAGCGAAGAAGCGAACTTCCAGCCGTTTCTCGGGTGTGACTCCCGGAACTTCAGGGCGAACAAGCGGGCGAATCAGTAAAGAAATCCATGATTCACCTGATTCCTTCTGATTCGAGGTGAATGGGATCTCCAGAGATTTCGCTGGAGCTTTATCAAAAGCTGCCCTGAACATACGCACAAATGCTTCACGAGGAACGGCGCGTTTGTCTCCCGGGATCGGTAAGCCCCCTTCGACGATGTGAAAGGTTCCTTTTGTTGTTCGGCGATCTGCTGCCGGGTTATGCAAGACCCCATTTCGCACACGATACGATTCGACGTAATCCGACTTGTAGTAATCTCCATCAGCAGGCAGAGAGAGAACGCGTCCAAGCCCATGCCGATCGAGGATCAGAGTTGTACCCGGCACGCTGAGAGGTGACTCGAGTTGAAGATCACTGAAGTGGGAGTTCAGAAAATTTTCAATACGTTCATCGCTGGGACAGCGTTGAGTCTCACCAAGTCGACGAGTTTTCTCCCGGTAGTTCCCCAGCAGACCCGTGGCAAGCTCCACGGTTTCGCGACCACCCGCCTCGGGAGCGATCGGAAGCCCGTTCGCAGCGAGCTTCATATTCACGTATTTCATCATTTCGCGCTCTTGATGTGCGCGTTGAGAACTGGTTTGATCGACTGTAAATCCGAGGGAGAGGTTGTAGTTCATCGTTTATCAACTTAGACCGCCTGACAATTCTGTTGAATTCGCTTCCTTCACTCGAGTGGTGGTTACTTGTTCAAGTTTTGTCAGGACTAATGAAAAGATCTTGGGAACGACGTGAGCAACGTCATTCACAATTGTATCGAATTCAAAAGTTTTTTTCTTCACCAGCAAGGTGAGATATTCAACATTGATTTCCGGTGTCTCGCAATCAATGTGCACCGATGCTCCGGACCAGTCGCATCAAAATGTTGCGATTTTTTGATTTCTCGACTGGCGAGCGGTTGAGCTGATGGTTAATCTGCAATTCGATTCGGGCGCGTACCTTGGATGATGACGATTGTTGCGGGCGCTCGGAGATACAGGATGCGAATTCTTGTTGGTTGGGACGATGCGGAACAAGCTGAGTTATTGCGACTTTATCTCAACGTCGATGACAGTGGCGTTCTGATTACGACAAACCATGAGCAAACTCTCAAAGCGGTCGAGTCCAGCCAACTCTGGGATGCGATTCTCATCACAACGACATTTCCCGATGTTGACACCGCTTACAAAGTTTTTGAAAAGATTCGCGAAATCTGCCCGGAAACTCCACTCATTGGTGCTTGTCATCAAGATGATGTGTACAAGATCGCCCGCTATCTGACGAACGGACTTCGCGCATACGTGATCCGTGACAAAGCGGGAGATTATATGTTTCTGATGACCGCAATCATCGAAGGAGCAGTCAGGCAGGCAGAGGCTGAACGCGAGCGGCAAATCGCTGAGAAGCTTCGACGGGAAGTCGATTCGGTCCGCCAGCTGCAGGAATCGATCATCCCGCATGACATCTCAACGCCTGAAAACTACGGCATCGTTGCGCGGTATGAGTCCTCTCAAATTCAAGTCATTGGAGGACAGCCGGTCACCATGGCGGGGGGAGACTACTACGATGCGTTTACCCTTCCGGATGACTCGATGATCCTGCTGGTCGGTGATGCCTCCGGACACGGAATGAAAGCCTGCATGTCGATCATGACGATGCATACTCTGATCCGGATGATTCGTTACGACGAGTTCCGCGAGCCGGCACATTTTGTTCGATATGTGAATAATCAGCTGAGTCGACAGGCAGTCGTCAATAATGAAGGAGGATTCATCACGCTGTTGTACGGAGTGCTGAACCCCAAAACACACGAATTGAAATGGGCCTCCGCGGGACATCAGTCGCCGGTTCTGCACAATCTTGAGACGAATGAAGTTGTTGAGGTGACGACCGATCTGGACGCAGCGGGATTACCGATTGGAATTCTGGATGATGCCGATTATCAAACTCAAAGTACGATCATCCCTCCCAACAGTCGTCTGTTGTTGTACACCGATGGTTTAGTTGAAGCATTCCCGGCAGACAGCGAAGTTCACGATGAATTCGGCCTGAAGGGTGTCGCTGCGACCATGAAAAAGCACAGGAAGTCGCCACTCCAGGATTGCATGCAGGGACTCTTTGACGACTCCCTGGAATTTACACAGGGGCAAGGTCGTCACGATGATACGTCCGTGGTGATTGTGGAGCGTTCCTGAAAGAGTTGCTATTCGCAGATCACTTGACCCGTCGATTTACTTCTTTTCAAGTTACTTCTTCTCAAGTGGCGCTGATATTTCCAGCAAGTCAACGGCGGGGTGACGATTGCAGAAAATCGTTGCCAGCCGTCCGTATGTAGTGGCCCCTTCTTTCATCTGCAGAGCCTCCGCCAGTTTCGATCCTGCAGTCACTTTCAAGATGGCGCCGAGGTCGATGTGTCTCAGAACATTGTGCGTGATCAAAACTCGACCAAGCGGAATTTGTCTGCTCTGGATCTCATCGCGAACTTTTTTGGTCACGTATTGAAAGTCAAAACGAACAATTCCAAATTGCACAGGCGTTCCATCATCTGAGCGGTTTAGAATAATTTGTCGTGCGTAGATATCTCCATCAGAGACTTCCTGCAGCACTTCGACATTGACCGAACATCCATGGTACTTTTCCATCGTCACAGTCATGTGATGATCATGAGCCAGCATTTGCTTGTATGGCTCAGGAGTCAGCGCAGAGGAGACATGCTCCACCCCGCGGATCAAGTCTTCGTTGTGAGGGATTAACGATGTCAGTCTTTGTAGTTCGTCTGTCGGATTCACAATGTTGCCAAATATTCAATTGATTGACTCTGGAGAAGGAACGATTTTAGTCGCATCATCGATTCGATAGAAGTCAGATTGCAACACCGACAGGGAGGCTCAATCTGAAGGCACCGTTTTTCTTGTAGAAAACGAGTTTAGAGAATTTTTGAATGCTTCTTGTGCCGAGTCTGAAATGGTCACTTTTCTTAATGTTTGAGAGAGCAACTCCGGGTTTCCGAACCAGTTTTGATCAATCTCTCAACGGCGCAACACAACCAGCCAGTCTTCTTTTGCCTCTTCTGGTGGTGGGCCAATTTCGATTTTCTCGCCTGCTTTGATAGTTTTGACATCAGCTGTTTTCAGTGCTCCGCCGGTTCGGGGATTGAACCATTCGACCTGGAATTCACCGTCAGCCTTTGACAGGTCAATTGTTGAAGTTCCGCCGTTGGGAAGGTAGATGAGATAGATTTCGTTCTCTTTGGCGAAGCAGTATTTGGAGACGTTATGCTCGGGATTGCCGATGAGTTCGTCGACGTTTTTCATTTCCCAGAAAGGGATCTGATGGTCGTGGAAGAAGTTGATCGCGATGCGGCAATAGTCCCAAGACTGGTCACGGCTGCGCCAGTCTTCGCAAACGATGTCGTTCTCATCAAACTGATAACCGAAGTAATATTCGTTTCCGGCTCCGCCTGCCATGAGAGTTCCCCACAGCGTTTGTTTGCGGACCTTGTGTTGTGTGTAAACCATGTCCCCTTTGCGGTCATGCCCGTCGAATCCCTTGTAGCCCAGGTCGGGACACTGGGCATGTGCGGCACTCCCCGATTCGTCGAAAGCGACAATCCAGGGCTTGCCAGCTTCGGTTGACAGGTTCACCCATTTTAAGGTTTGAGAGTGTGTCGTTTCCAGTGAACTGTTTTGCAGCGACACTCCCGTTAACTTCGACTTGTCCCCCAACAATGGACGATAAACTTTGTCCTGCTGATCTGGGAATGTGTGAATTACAATGTTGTGATCGTAGGCGTCGAGCATGGCAATTTCATTGATCATCGCCTGTTGCTGAGCAGTTGTTTGCGTGTTCTCTTCACCCAGATTCCAGTTGAGCGCCAGGTTGTGACCGAAGCGAGCAATCATTTCGCGGCAATAGAGTTTTCGCTCGTTGCCAAGTTCGCCACCGTCGAAACTCTCTGGAACTGAGCCAGAGTTTTTCTTGCCCCGTTTATTGTCATCGTTTTCAGTCTCTTGCAGCTTGAAGTGTAAATACATCCCTCGCTGCGTTCCGTGGTCGAAGACAATTCCCCATTGATCAAGCTTGCTGCAATCGTAGTGGAACTTTTTGTTTCGCTCTGCAAACGGCCAGACGTTGTCCCCATCGCCCCCTGCGTTGTATGTGAGGAACGAAAACGCATTACAACCTTTTCCGGAAAGGTAATTGACCGCTCCGATCAGGCCTTTGCCCTTGCCATCTTTCCAGCTTGGATCACCCTGCTTCCAGTCTTTGAGATGCGGCTCCCATGTTTTCAGTGGAGCCTTCCTGGGGTTACCCGCGACTGTGTTATCGAAGTCCACAAAGGCGAGTAAAGTTTCGGGAGCATCGGCGCCTGCTTTCAGGAAATACTGTTTCGAACCGGCAAACTGAAGATACCGTTTGCCGACATATTTCAGCCGCCCATGTGCTCGCAAATCTCGGCCTTGCTTATCGCTTTCGGTGATCTTGAATATTCCCGTTTTTCCATCGAAGCCAGCGAGCCGGTTTGAATTGGCAACCGGGTTGAGCGCGACATCTTTTCCTTTGGTGAAGGAAATCTTGTATGTCCACTCTCCAGTTCGATCAGGAGCAAAGTGGGCTCGCCAGACAGTTCCCGCTTCTGCGGAAGTGTTGGCTGCGTTTCCATCGGCTGCAAAGAATCCCGGAATGTCATACTGAGTTCCGTCCGAGTGCATGAAGAGAACATTCATCCGGTAGTCAGTAAACGGATTCGGATTCTGATCTTTCTCGTGAGCAAATGGCCCATCGAGATTGATCGTCACTTTGTGCCACTGTTTCAAGTCGCCAGCAACTGTGACGCTTCCGTCGCCATCAGGTTGGCGAGGAGTTCGATTCGGTGCAGCAAGAGCAACGCTGGGAAACGCTTTCGGAAGAACGCCAGTTTGGACGACCGTTTCGGGACCAGCATCGTCGGGACGTGGAAAGTCTCGATCGAGAGTCATCAGCCATTTGTCAAATTCGAATCCATCCTCCCGCATCGAGAAGTGAATAATATGTTCGCCCGGTTCCTTGATGTCGAGGTAAATCTTGTGTGGCTCGCCGCAATGTTCTTTTTGAGTTCGTTGTTTGCTTTCCCATCTCCAATTGTGCTTTCCCTGACACCACTGCAATCGCTGCCCGCTCTCGGGCCATTCTCCATCGAGTCCCACATGCAGACCATTATCCTCGGTCCCTGTGGAATAAGCTCGCACCCAAACGTAATACCTGCCAGGTGTGTTCACATGAACCTTGTAATGAAGGACAGCCAACTCTCCCGGTGCTGGAGCGAAGTTCTGGCCCTTGATGAGTTTGTCGTCGTGAGTCCTTCGTGTGTCGGGAAGAATTTCCAGATATGCCCCACCACTGGCACCAGCGACATGAGAGGGGTCGCCATCCGGTTGGATTGACGGCGTCTGTTTCGAATGCGTCAGATAAAATGCCCGGACATCGGCGTTCGACTGCTTGAAAAAATGCTCCGCTTCAACGGCGAGGAGTCCATCTTTCTCAGCGAAGATGAGAGAATTTTCAACAATAGGATTGTTTGCGGAAAGACTCTCCAAAGGCATCAGCGATAACGTTAAGAGGGACACCAGTGAAACATGGAGGGACCGATTCATGGACATCTTTCATTTGAACAAGGTGCAACAATCGCTTGACCATTCAACAATGTCGCATCAACACTTTATAATCTGACTCCTGTTGCAAAGTGAAGCGACTGAGATGAACCCGAAAACAGAAACGATCTCTCTCCTGTGCCAGCTAAGCTACGAATTCTTGCGAAAACTCACTATTGTTGTCGCTGATGACTGATGACGAACTCATGATCCTGATTCAATCGGGAACTGTCGAAGCATTCAACACTTTGGTTGCAAAATACCAGGGAATGTTGATTGGCTTCTTTATGCGCAACACGAGAGATCTCCAACTTTCAGAAGATCTCGCACAAGAGACACTCTTAAAGGTCTATAATCAGGCATGGGACTATTTGCCGTTGGGGCGATTCCGTGGATGGATGTTTCGCATCGCCAGAAATTTATTGATTGACAATGTGCGAAAGAGATCAAACGATGCACTAGTTCAGGCGGTGAAGCGTCAGCCAAGAGAAGAGAGTGATGTCATGGCCCGGATTTCCGAGGATATTCTCGGCCCTGATGAACGGGTTCAGAATCAGGAGTTTTCGAGCCTGATTGATGAACTGCTGGCAGAGATCCCCGAAGATCAACGGCAAACCTTTACGCTGCACCACTATACAGGACTCAGTTTGCCAGAAGTGTCAGAGATTATGGAGATCCCGTTGGCAACGAGTAAAAGCCGATTACGACTCGCCAGAGAGAAACTCGCCGAGAAACTCAGGGCCCGAGGATTTGTTCCACCGAAGCTCGTGGGGTCTGAATAGTCTCCTGTAGTTATTGTTGAG
Organism: Thalassoglobus sp.; assembly: GCF_048270125.1. NCBI lineage: Bacteria > Pseudomonadati > Planctomycetota > Planctomycetia > Planctomycetales > Planctomycetaceae > Thalassoglobus > Thalassoglobus sp. The sequence continues at coordinate 99,866 of NZ_JBLWTN010000004.1, forward strand.
ACATAATTTTTTGAAAATTCACCTGATTTCCAATTTGCGATGATCCGTGACAAACAGCAATTCGTTTGAACTCCCATCGCCCCGATCACTTCAGGGCTTATCCGAGAGAACCATGCCTTACTTCAGCCGCTTGACCGACATCGTGACCTGCAACCTGACCTCCATTCTGGAACAGGCAGTCGACAAGAAAGCTGCCTTGGAGGAGATCATCTTTGAGATGAAAGAAGGCGTTTCCGGTGCAGAACGTAGCGTAAATACTGCGGGAAACAATGTTTCTCAACTGGAGGTCGAAATCGGTGAACAGCGTGCTGCCATCGGAAGTTGGGTCCAATCTGCTCAAGAAGCTCTGGCAACGAATAACGAAGCCAAAGCACGACAGGCACTAGAGCGAAAACACGAAGTGGAAGATCTTATCGCTGGCCTTGAGCAACAGCTTGAATCTGCGATCTCCACGCGGGACCACCTGCGAACAATGATGAACGCTCTTCAGGCTCGACTGGCAGATGCGACCCGTCGACTCAAAATGCTGAGCAACGATGAGAACGCTGCGGAAGATTCGCAGTCGTCGGATTCATCGGCCGGTTTTGAGACTTCACCAGATCGCCAAGACCGCGTTGATCTGGAACTCGAAGCATTGCGGAAGCAAATGGAAGTCAAATAAGCCTAAGTTGATCAATATGGAGGTTGATTCTGCAAAATTCCTCCCTGTGATGGCGGCAACGCTTGACCAATGACGATCATCTCTCAAAATCTCGGATGACGCGAACCCAAGGAGACGTTTACGAGTCCTTGAAAGCGGTTCGGACTCCACAAAATCTGTTTCCAAACATCCTTCAGACCTGAACAGCCAATCCATGCGCCTTTCAAATACCGTTAAAACGCTCAAGCCATCCGCCACTATTGCGGCAGCGACCAAAGCCAAAGAACTCAAGGCGCAGGGAGTGAAAGTCTATGAGTTCACGCTCGGCGAACCTGATTTCACAACGCCTGAACACATCTGTGAAGCGGCTCGTCAGGCAATCGCAGACGGGGAAACGCACTACACGCCTGCTGCAGGAATCCCCAAGCTGAAGCAAGCGATCTGCGACAATTATCAGCGAGAATACGGCCTGAGCTACGAGCCTTCGCAGGTTGTCGTTTCAAACGGGGCGAAACATTCGATTCATAACGTCCTGACCGCTCTGTGCGGCCCCGGCGATGAAGTGATCATCCCGACCCCTTACTGGGTCAGCTACAGTGCCTTGGTCGAGCTGACAGGTGCAACTCCCGTTCTTGTTCCCACAACGCAAGAAAGCGGATTTTGCCTTTCTGCTGAGCAATTCGAAAACGCGATTACCGAGAAAACTCGCCTGTTAATGCTCAACAATCCGTGCAATCCAACCGGAGCAGCCTATCCTGTTGCGACTCTGGAAGCACTCGCGAAAGTTGCTGTCGAGAAGCAGATTCCTGTTCTCTCAGACGAAATCTATGAGAAGCTTATTTACGATGGGGCTGAGTTCCGCTCTTTCGCCTCCTTTGGTGAGGAGGTCAAAGACCTGACGATCATCGTCAGTGGTGTCAGCAAAGCGTATGCAATGACCGGATGGCGAATCGGTTGGACGCTCGCTCCTGTCGATGTCACCAAAGCGATGAGCAACCTGCAAAGCCAGCAGACTTCAAATCCATGCAGCATCAGCCAGTTCGCAGCGGTCGAAGCTTTGAATGGTCCACAGGAATGTATTGGTGAAATGCTCGAAAAATTCAAAGAACGTCGCAAATATGTTCTTGATCGATTGAACAAGATTCCGGGACTCAGCTTCGCCACACCGGGCGGAGCGTTTTACGCATTCTTCGACGTCAGCAGCTACTTCGGCAAACCTTTGCTCGGTGGAGTGACTGTCGACAATGCTACAGATTTTTGTACCGCTCTTCTGGAACAGGCTCAAGTTGGCCTCGTCACCGGCGACGCCTTCGGAGCCCCGGGATATGTTCGACTTTCGTTTGCGACTGATCTGGAAACACTAGAACAGGGCTTGAACCAACTCGAGAAGTTCTTGAAAGGTTAACGGTCGTAGCTCGTGACCGTCGTAGCTCGTGACCATTGTCTCGAGCAAAAACATTCCGAGTGAAGATTCTTTCCGCTGTACACAAGCATGTGTGCAGCGGATTTTTTTATAATTGCGTAAATCCAAAACCGTCGATTTGAATTGCCGTCAGTAAGCAAACGATCGCTTGCACTGTAAGCAGTGCAACTGGAATCACGCGACGTTGCCACGTCCCGTTGGCAGTCACCAAGCTCTTGATGACTGGGGCTGCTGCCAGCAGCGCATACGGCATGAGGAAGATCCACAACCGGGCTGCCTCTCCCATATTCTTTCCGCTCGCCCAAAGCACAGCCCAGATGAGAAGTCCGGAAAAGATCCAAATCTGCTCGCGATACTCTTTCTTCACGAGAAAAGCGGCTCCGAGAATACCACAAATTGTTATCGGAACACCGACCGCGAACGAACCTTCCAAAAGGTTCACATAAAGCCAATCGAGGTACGTACGAGAATTGTGGTCGTAGAAAACGGAGTGATTCTTAAAGTTCTGAATCCAGACAGTGAACAGATTCACGTCAATAAAATAATAGAGTAGACCAACGCAGCTGACCCCAGCGACAATTCCGCCAATGGTCGGATGAAGTCCCGTTCTATTCCTCGAAAACGAGTACATCATCTGCAGAAACAGGATGATTCCAATAGTGAAAAACGCCAGGCTCAATGAGGCAGCAAAGACAAAGAGAATCGCTGTCAGAACTCCCCAAAGGGTGCTGTTTTTCTCTAATGCTTTCACCCAGAAAAGTTGGAGAAACATCGCCAGGCACGGGAATGCAGCATCTGACTTTGGCAGAAAAATAATCATCGCCGGAACAAGCAACCACAGCCCCGCAAGTATCCTCGCGGTTGAAGTTGATCCGAACTGGCTGACGAGCATGTAAAGCGGAACCACTGTGAGCACAGAAACGAACTGGGTGATCAAGACCGACAGCCACAAGGCTGCGGACTCACCTTCAGTCAGTGGGCGACCACTTCGCGCCTGTTCCTGAGAGATGAATTGCAACGCGGATCGCACCGACTCCGGAGCAGTCTTCATCACCGTGCTACTGAGTTTCTTGTTCCGATTGCATTCGTAAATCAGAACACGATGGAGCGTCGTCAGACCCGGAGGATGAGTGCCGATGTGCAAATAATTCTCGGGGTTCGACTGATCACTAATGCTCTGTTCGTACTCTGAAAGAAAACGGGGTAAGTTGTGGGCTTCGTATCTTGCTTGATGGTAATAGCCCGACGTTCGGGGATAGAACATCACAAAAACACCACGACCGAGACCACCTCCCAGTGACGTCACGCTTTGAACGGCGACCACCCACCCGAAGCCGAGGACAATCAGTCCTGCTAACCAGAAAAGTGTTCGAGGTTTTTTCTGCTCCTGTCTCGTTGACCAAACCAGATACCCCACCAGCAATCCGGCAGCAATCACTGCCGGAAGCAGGTTGAGAAATGACCCCAATCGCTGAGAGACGCGAGGCCAAACCCATTCACCTGAGACGCCCAGCGGGGTCCTGGTGAACCACAACACCCAAATCTGAAACGATGCCCCGACGAGACAAAGTACAAGTACCAACCACGGAAAGAAGTGGTTGATACTTGGCTCGGTCGGACCTGCGGTTTTCTTTTTACCAGGCACTCAGCGTCTCGATATTCAAAGCTAGAGCAAATCCAGGATTGGTCTTTACGTTCTGCCTCGTGGCGAGCAGGTTACAACGTCATAAAAGGTAGCTTCTTGGACACGACAAGCATTGAAACGCTCTAGTCCAGGAGAGCGATCACGAGTCCGCTGCGTACTTTTGGATCGAACCAAGTCGATTTCGGAGGCATAAACCGGTTCTGGTCGCAGACGTCAACGAACTGGTCCATTGTCACAGGTGCCAGCGAGATCGCCAACTCGAAGTCGCCGTTATTGACACGCTCGACGAGGTACTCGGAAGTCTTATTTCCGCCGACATAGTTGATGCGTTTGTCACGATTGTCAGACATGCCGAGAATTTTGTCGATGATGTGTCGCTGCACGATGTCTGCATCGATGGACTCAGCAGCATTCTCCGGATCATAAGATCCTGCTTTTGGGGTGAGCTCGTACCATTTTCCAGTCAGGTAGACTCCGAGTTTGTGAACGGAATCAGGTCGATAGGTTGTTGCACCAGCCACTTCAGCGACATTGAAATTCTCCGCAGCCTGTGCGAGAAAGTCTTCTGCCGAAACACCATTCAAAGGCAACAGACGGTTGTACGGTTCGAGACCAAGTTGCTTCGTCGGAAAGAAGACGGTGAGGAAGTAGTCTTTTCCAAGTGCCGCTGCTGCAGCACTGCGATGATTTCCGTCAGCGACATAGGCAGCCGGTTCAGCCGCTAACAGATCGATGAGAACCTTCTGTTCAGCTGAATCGGTCACGAGCCAGACTTTATGTTTGTTTCCAGCTTCGTCGATCGCCTCGTAGCTGCAGTCGCGACCATTGCTGATTGATTCCATCGTAGTTTGTAGCGATCCAGAAGAGTCTTTGACTGCGAGATTCACAGTTCCAATGTAGGCGTTCGTTGCATCGATTAACTGGGCTCGGCCGTTCGCCTTTTCGGGCCGAATTCCTTCATTGCGAATAATGGTCCCACGAGGTGTTTCCTCGGTACGAATTTCCTTCGTCGCAGCGTATCCACCGACTCCAAGTTGTGGAGCGTCCGGTCGTTTGGGAGAAGTGATTTCGTAAATCCAGAGCAGGTTCTGAACTTCTTTCGAGAGGGAACTCTTGATGAGCTCCTGCATTTGCTCACCAGAATGTTTTAATGCCTCTGGTCCACCTTCTTCGCAAGCGTTGGCAAGGTCGTCCGTATGACAGTGGGCCATGGTGATTCGGAGAACGTTATCTGGCTTCTGCTGAATAAGATCCCAGATTTCTTTGTCGCTTTGAAATTCGTCGTAGTTGGGAGCACTGATGCGATGAGCAGCTTCAGAGTCGACAGGGACGAGGGCACGCGAGACGGGATGTAGAGTGACCATGTTGAGTTTAGAATTTCTGGTAGAGTGAGTGGACAAAAACGATATTGCGTCCTATCAGTTTTCGGTGAGAGTTTCAAACGATAGGCAATGAATCGCAAGATGTTTGCGAAAGATACCGAACCAAGGGCTTGAAGTCTCTGGTCAACCCGAACATCAGGCAAGGAGAATAGTGTGACCCCTCAGGAATTTCGCAGCGTGTTGAGCCAGACATTTGATGACGAAGTATTAACGCGATCAGAGCGCCGCGCGTTGTCAGCTGTCTTGAAAGAACTGAAACCTGCGGAAACTGAACTTGATGTCTACCGGCACGAAGCGTTCGAATTTGCACGTGAGATGCTGGCTTCCACACCTGACCAGAAGAAGGTGATCGACTGGCTGGAAGATGTCGTGCGGCTCCTCAAACCTGCTCGAGAGAACGGAAAAACGGTCACCACAGAAGCATACTTCAGCCCCGGTGACAAGTGTCGGAATCGAATCCGCTCCTTGCTCCGGCAATCAAGGTCGTCGGTCGATATTTGCTTATTCACCATTACAGACAATGAAATTTCTGACATCATCGCCGAGACTCACAACCGCAGGGTCCAGGTCCGCATCATTACCGACGATGAAAAAGTTGACGACGCCGGCTCGGACATTCAGCGACTGTTGCAAGCAGGAGTCGAAGTCCGTCTCGACAGCTCACCGTACCACATGCATCACAAGTTCGCCCTGTTCGACGAATCAATCCTGCTCTGTGGAAGTTACAACTGGACCCGATCCGCAGCAGAGAAAAATGAAGAGAACATCGTGGTGCTCAACGATGAACATCTGGTGACGCGATTCGGAACTGTGTTCAATGATTTATGGGATCAATATGCCTGATTCCGACAAATCCTGGCGCAAAAAAACAAGTTGAAATAATCACAAAACAGGCAATTGTGGTAGTATTGGGGGCTACAAGTGATTCAAGCACAGAGGTTTTATGGATTATTCTTCTCGTCTTCGTCTATTGGTTGCCTGGTTCATTCTCGTATTTGTGACTGGGGCATCGCTCGTTGCTCAAGAGGTGCCAAAGAAGCCAGATCCCGAGTCGGCAAGCACAATCCCGCAGGGAAAGCCGGCGCTCCCGACCATTTCAGAACTGACGGATCAGCGGCAGGTTGCTTCTCAAGATGCTGATCTCAGCGAAGACGTGCGTGGGCAAATCGACGCCCATTTCGCCAAAGCGATCGAGAACCTTCAGGCCGCCAACCAGTCAGATGAACTGATTGCAAAACTTCGAGAAGAGCTTGATGGATCCCCGCAACGTGTGATGGCGCTCGAGAAAATCCTGGAAAACCGCAAAACCGAACCGAAGTTTTCTGAAATCAATTTCGATGACGTGACAGAGCTGGATCAGCTCACCAAGCGCTGGCAAGACGCTGAAGAAAGGGTCAATGATCTTGAAGATGAGTTACAGAAACTGACCTTGGAACGTGATCGTCGAAATACGCGACGCCCTCAACTCTCGGAACTCCGCACTCAATTGGAGCAGCAACTTGAAGAGACCACAGCGAAAGTGGCTGCTCCACCTCCTGAAGAAGAACGTCCGGAACTGACGACAATTCGTCAAACGAGACTGCAAACCCGACTACATCGTCTTCGTCGAGAAATCGCTCAGATTGAACAGGAAACCCGTACCTACGAAGCGACATCGCGTCGCTGGACGCTCGAACAGGATCTCAAAACGTTAGAACTGCAAGAAGCAGAACACATTGCTCAGGTGTGGCAACAACGGCTTGCAGATGTTCGTATGGAACAAGCGGAACGCGAAGAGAAAGAGGCGACTCGAGCGTTGACTTTGTCGCATTCATCTATTCGAGACGTCGCTAAGCGTAATTCAACACTTGCGAAAGAGAACAGTCTGTTGACTGACACTCTTCAGACGACTCAGGCTGAGTTGGACCAGGTTCATTCTCAACTCGATGCAAGGGAGGAAGAGTTTCGAGCGTTGCAGGAAAGAGCAGAAGCAGCGGAGTATTCTCAGGCAGTGGGCGTACTCTTACGAAGTCGTCGGGTCACACTACCAGATCAAGACGTGATGCGAGCCCGGATTCAGAACCGCCGCAATGAGATCAATTCACTCAACTTGCAGTTGATGGAATGGCAAGCAGAACGAAAAACGTTGGTCGATCTGGATGCTGCAACGATGCGGATTCTTAACACTCTTGAAGATCCACCTCGGTCCGTCAAGCTGGAAGACTTACAAGAGCAGGTTCGAGAACTGCTGACTTCACGCTTGAAAATCTTAAGCAATCTCACAGCGAACGGAAGTTCAAAGCTCGATCTGCTTGTCCGGCTCGACAGTACAGAGAAACGCCTACTCTCAAAAGTTGAGCATGAAGCTCAATGGTTGGCAGAACACGTTCTGTGGGTCCGCAGTACAGGTGTTCTTGGAACTCACCTAAGCATGTTTGCCGATGCAACTCGCATTCTGGCATCTCCGATGCAATGGCAACGCTTCCGCGAAATCTTGTTGAATGATCTCAGCCGGAATAGCTGGGTCTGGGTTTTGTGCTTCATCACAGCTGCCGGACTTTTTGTTCTGCGATCCAAACTGAAGTCCCTGGTCAAGAAAATTGGAGAACTTGCAGAACGTCCAAATTGCGTCACGATTCTCCCCACGCTGAAAACGCTCGTATACACGTTACTCATTGCTCTTCCGATTCCGTTGCTTGTTTATAGTTTCGGTTGGCGAATGGTGTTTCTCAGCCAAGGTGAAAACACTCTTCGTACAATTGGGGAGACCTCACAGCTCATCGCCTACATCTGGTTTGTTCTGGCGATGTCCCGGCAGGTCGCACAGAACCACGGCCTTGGTGATGCACACTTCGAGTGGTCTGACAAATCTCTATCAACGATCCGGCAAACGATGCGGATGCTGGAGATGACGTTGATTCCGGCGCTCTTCGTGTTGATTTTTACTGAGAAATTTGGGGACGATGACATCGCTGCGACATTCGGCCGCGTGGCGTTTATTGCCTCAATGATATTTGTTGAACTGGCTCTTTATCGACTGGTGCGACCATCGAGTCCGATTTTGCAGAATCTTGGACAGGAATTTCCCGAGTCACTTCTCTGGAGAGCTCGTTGGGTCTGGACGACATTTTTACTCTTCGTCCCAGTCGCGTTAGCGATCATGTCTGCGACCGGTTTTCATTACACCTCAATTCAATTGACTCGACGAGTCGCAACGACGACCGGCTATACGCTCATCATCGTGCTGGTCATTTCGTTCCTCTTCCGCTGGCTGCTGGTGACTTACAGGAAGTTGGCAATTCGTCGTGCACAGGAACGCAGAAGGCAGATTTTACAGGCGGCACAGAATGAAAATGACCAGCCAATCCCTCCAGATGCTACCCCCGAACTTCGACTGACAGACATCAATGTTCAGGTCCGCAGCTTACTGCGATTGACCGGCGGCGCAAGCTTGCTGGTTGCAATGTACATGATTTGGAGTGATGTCCTCCCGGCACTAGGAGTTTTGGGAAGAATTTCGATGGGCTGGGACAATGGAATCGCTGGCCTCTCTTCAGATGGCCTTCCGATTCCTGTCACAGTCGCTGATTTTCTCACTTCAGTGACGATTATTGCACTGACCCTCTTCGCTTCGAGTAACCTCCCCGGACTGCTGGAAATTTCTATTCTGCAACGACTCCCCATGGACGCAGGGGCAAGATATGCAGCGAGTACGGTTTCTCGTTATCTCATCGTCGTGACGGGAGTGGTTCTCAGTTTTCGAGGGATTGGAATCGGATGGTCGAGCGTGCAATGGCTTTTGGCTGCGATGAGTGTCGGGCTCGGATTCGGTTTGCAGGAGATCTTTGCAAACTTTGTTTCCGGGATTATTTTATTGTTCGAAAGACCGATTCGAGTTGGTGATACGGTGACAATCGGTGAGATCACAGGGACTGTCACACGCATTCAAATCCGAGCGACAACTGTCCTCGATTGGGACAACAAAGAACTCATTGTTCCAAATCGGGAATTTGTGACCGGGAATCTTGTCAACTGGACACTCTCAAGTCCCACGCTCCGCGTCATCTTGAAAGTTGGCATTGCATACGGAAGCGACACGCGGCTTGCAACAAAGCTTCTCTACGAAATTGCCGAGAAAAATCCCCACGTGCTCGATGAGCCGGAACCGGTTGTTGTCTTCTCCGAGTTCGGTGACAGTACGCTAAACTTAGAGTTGCGCCTCTACGTCAACGGGCTGTTCACATATCGTCGACTCAAACATGAATTGAACACAGCCATTGATGACCTGTTCAAAGAACACTCAATCGAAATCGCATTCCCTCAGCGAGATCTCCATGTCCGTTCCTTGCCTGCAGAAATGTTGAACCTCGAACAAAACGACTCTGACCTGCCGAATCTTAGTGAGATCCCCTCAAAGAATTAATAATCAATATCTTACAATTACATGGCTTCGCCGGATCTGTTGGCGTTGGTCAAGGTGTTGCATCATTTCTTCAAATCGTCACTGAATATGGTTCTGCTCTTGAACTTGTACTGGCGAGCCTTTATCCAACGATGACGCATACTGAGACTCTTTTGGTGCGGCATAACCCGTTTTACTGCAGTGGGTTGCAGATTTGTGGTGTGTTCTTTGCGTATCTTTTGCGACTGAGTGATTCTTTGATTTTGGGCTATCTTTTATGAAAGACGGTTTTTTCTGAGAAAACGTGTCACATGCTTTTTGTTTCTCCGCTGAGAGTTTTACCGGCCAGCAAGGCCAACAACAAAAACTCAAAACAACACACCGGAGAATGAAGATGTTTCGCTCAACCCTCAACTGCCTGTTCGCTGTCACTGTTATCGCTGGCTGCTTCGCTGAAACATCTTTGGCTGACTCACGATCCAACTCGGGCCGTAGCAACTCATCATTCAACAGATCATCATCGTCTTCTTCCCGCAGCAATTTCAGTCAACGCAACTCAGGCGGTTCGTCGTCATCACGATCAAGCGGCAACTCTTCATCCCGTTACGGAAATTTCTCCGGGAACCGATCAAGCTCATCGAATCGGAGTTTCCACGGCAATCATCATGGAAACAGCCACGGCGGGCATTTCAACTCTCATCATAATTCCCATCACCACCATGGCGGACACTTTAACTCACACCACAACAACCATCATTTTGGCGGGCATCACTTCGGCGGTCATTACAACAGCCACAACAATCACCACGGTGGGCATCATGGCGGTCACTACGGCGGGCACCACGGGAGTCATCACAACAGCGGACACAGCAATCGTTACTAAGCCGAACAAGTACAGAATGAGACCCCAAATCTTTAGAGCATCTTTCGAATTGGTTTGCAGGATCTGCCTCGTGGCGAACAGCATTTTCACTAGCGAAATGCGTTCTTCACGGGCACACGGTAGAGCAAACTGCTCTAGCCGGACACAAAATGTGTCCGGCTAAATGCATTGATGCTCAGACCCTCAAGTTTTATTGAAAAGGATGTCGGTGACAATTTCGTGGGTTTCAATGTTCCGTCACACGAAATGCACTCTTCACGATGACAAGGAACTCGATAGCGTATTAGCGCATCTTTCGAATTAGTTTGCAGGTTCTGCCTCGTGGCGAACAGCATTTTCACTAGCGAAATGCGTTCTTCACGGGCACACGGTAGAGCAAACTGCTCTAGTCGACGGATTTTGCAAACAATGTCGGCTTGGTCTCACTAAGAATTTCCAGAATGTTCCGTCGGTCAGATTTTGTCAGGTTCTTGAACTCATCATCTTCGGGGGGGCTTTGTAGAACCTCAATGAGACGCTTTGACACATAATCTTTCATGATTTCTGGTAGAGCATCGAAAGCTTCTGAGTAAATCAAGTAGCTGCACGGGTACTTGAAAATGCGATACTGCAAGTCAAAATCTCGCAGCGACCGCCCTTTGGAATCTCTTTGTCCAGATGATTCGAAATCCTCGCGGAAACTGGACGCCCCCTGAATTGGGGAGGTCAGTTGAAATTCGTCTGCAAACAACATGCAGGCAACGATTTTGTCCCCCACACTGGCGACGCGTCTGTGTGTTGAATCGCTGATGTAATCGTCCTCGCGTTCCAAGGCTTTGTTCATCACAGTGTTGTAATGCAAGGCGTTGCGAGCTTCGAAATTGCCACGCGTGAGCAAGTTGTGCAATTCGAGTTGATGTGCGAGAACCATCAAGGCGACCAGATCGCTGGTCTCTTCCAGATACGGAGTTGTATCAACGAGATCACTGATGTCGGTGAGGTTTGCGCCGCTTTCTCTATCCAGGGAATCGAGTCGAACGTTTTTCGGAGAGATGACATTCCCCATATGTCTCATATCACCGTGTGTTCCGCTGACGTACCAGGCTCCAAAACGCTTGTCGAACGGACTGGACTGTTTCGTGGTGTATGTCCCTGATCCATAGTGAGGTTGGCCGGAACGGTCGACAAAAACAGATCGCATCAAATGTCCCGGGACCCCTTCTGTTCTCGAAGAAGCGTGGCATGTAATGCACTGCCCTTGATCACGGACCAGTTGAGGTCGGTCGACTTTTGTCGTATCGAGGCTGTAGAAGACTCCCCCCAGTTGAGGATCGGCAGTCGAAATCTCAATGACATCCCCACCCTGGACAAAGCCGACGTAAGTATCGTCGTTGAAGTAAAGGGCGCGGGGTTTTTTAGGAGTGATACGCCGAAGCTGCAGGCTCGTTTTAGAGAAGACGAGCATTTGCGAAGAATAAGGAATCTTGAGGGCGTCGAGGAGTGCCGGAAGGTATCCGTTCTTTTCATCGTACTCCAACTCGAGTTTGCCCTCGTCGAGTTGCTTTTGTAACTGGGTGACGGAATCCGTGGGAGTCGAATCGGAGTAGTTGATCGGAGCTGCTTCAAACTCAAGCTGAGCAACCGCTGATGTGCAGTTTCCGATAACGATCAGTGATGCGATTGCAAAGGTGTATCGATTGAACGGCAGCATTATCGAGGCTCCCAAATCTCAGTTTAAACTAAAGCGGACCTGCGTATCCATTTTAGCTTTCGATACCGCATCTGTCACGAATAGAATGGCAAGAAGAGCAGTTGATCTCAAAATCCCGACACGCCTGCGGACGATGCTCATAGTGCTGGCAAGCCAAAGTTTCAGGGTCGAACCACATGCAGGGATTTTCATGCAGGTTGAATCGAATCTCCCAAAATGGCATGATTTCTGCGATTAAATCTTCGGGGACGCCGCGCAACTTTGCTTCATGTTGTCCGTCAATCACCACATAGGGCGGAACCGGGGTTTGCATACAGCAGGCCCCACACCCTTCACAACTCTCAATAATTGGAAGATTGGCAATCTCGGAGTGTTTAAGCATATAGGACTTTTTTCGGTGAGCAATATTTTGAGTTCAAAAAAAAATGAGCCTCCGGGGTCTGTCGCCAGAGGCTCATTGCGATCTGTAAGAAACCGACTACGAAGTCGCTTTTTCGGTCTCTGCGTCTTCTGAAGCTTCTGCTTCTTTTTCAGCAGCTTTCTTTTTCTTTTCTTCCAGTTCGGCAAGATACTTTTCAGGATCTTCGAGGAGAGGTCCGCGGCAGCCTTCGCAGCAGATGAAGATGGGTTGGCCATCAACCATCACTTTGACAGGCGTTCCCATTCCACCAAGCTCTCCGCCAACTGGGCAGAATACTTGTGCTTCAACCAACGCTTTGTCTTCTGCGGAGAGTTCTGGTGGTGCGGCTTCACCAAGTTCGACTGCTGCAGCTTCGTCAGTTGTTGCTGGTTCGCCCTCAGCCGTCGTTTCAGATTTCTTTGCACATCCTGTTGCCATCCCGAGTGTGAGGATGAAACAGATTAGAAGTTGTTTGTTCAACATCTCAGTATTTCCTTAAATTGAGTTTTGAATATGAGCTTAGTCCTGAAACTGAGCTCGATTGTTTGAAGTAGTTTGCGATGAGTCGTTCTGATCTGAGCCGTCTATTCGAAAAGAGGCACATGGGCAGTCCAAGTCGTGCAGTTCTGATAGGTCAGTGGTGTTCTCTGTCGGGCACTTTTCAAGCTGAGAGTTGGCCCGGTCACTTTGGAGTTGTCTCGCAAATTCTGAGTCAATCGCGGATGGCATCAGTAATTGGAGAAGTCCTACAACATCATTCTAGGAAAAAATTTCGAAATCACCAGTCGGAACCGTTTGAGGAACTCTCCTGGAGCCATAATGGGAAGGATTTTCCCACTGTTTGAGGGCTGGATGCCGGTTTTCGGAGTCCCGCTGAGGTAAACGTGCCTGAACTGCTTTCTATTTTGTCTCTGGTCGAAGTTCTGTTGCAACGAAATTGTCTTTCCCTGCGATTTCCTTGACTGCAGAAACAAGCTCGTCACCCTTGATCAGGCAGTCTGAGATTCTTGATTCCGTTGTCTTCTCAAGAAGTACTCCGTGCAGGGCACAATCAAGAATTGTGCAGTTGCTGATATTCACCCGTTTGCAATTCTGAACATTCACAGCTGCTTTTCCGAAGATGACACCTGTAATGTGATTCGCAGAAAACGTGACACCTGTCGAGTTCTCAATCAGAATCGCGTTTTTGCTGAGGGCTCCATCTCCATAGTGATAGCGAGGGTTCCGGTCGAACATGTTGCCTGTGACAACAACACTTTCGGACCCTGTGATTTTCAGGTTGTGTTCGTAACCTTTCCAAACAGTGTTGCCTGTAATCGCAACACTGCGAGCATTGGTAATCTCAATGTTGACGAACACATCAGAAAGAACGTTGTCCGCAATGGTAAGATGACCATGACGTGTTTCGTCGGTGAACGGTCGCGGGGTGCTTTCCCCGTGGTATCGGATGTTGGCGGAATTTGGCGAGTTGTGGTCGTGCTGAATCGTGCAACCGACAATAGCAACCTCAGCGACTGACCCGCCTCGAGAGTCGAGTTCAATGTTGGCACTGGGTGTTGAATCAGGGCCGCCCATGTTCCCTTCAATATCACACGTTCCAATATGAATATTGCGGACGTCGCCTCCTTTGTTCACGATGCCCCCCAGCTTGTTGTAGCTGATGTGGCAACCGATGATGTTTGACTGATGCAGGTTGACTTTGTCATAAAAAATACCGACACCGCTGTTCTCATAGATATGGCAATCAGCGATTAAGACATTGCGGTTGCGTTTGACGAGGTGGATGCCGTGATGCAATTTGCGGAGCACAACCCGGGTGATTGTGATTTGCATTGTTCCGGTCGCTTCGATGCCGTTTGCTTCCGGATGATTCCCGAGGATTTCGACTCCTTCGACCATTGGCGTTCGCTGATTTTTCCAGACATTCTCTTTCACGGTCGCGGGGGCGGCAGTTCCTTCATGTGTCCCAATGAATCGAAAAGCAGGACCCGGGCCATCCATTAGAATGGTCGCTGTTCCGTCTCCACTGATGGAAATTGGGCCGGTTTTGTCGAGATCGATTTCGATGGTTTTGGTAATTCGAAAAACACCTTTGGGAAATGTGAGTGGTGCTTTCTTCTCTGAGATCCATTGATTGATCACCGCTGTATTGTCGGTCGTTCCATCTCCGACGAGTTTGGGAATGGTGGAAGCCTCCTGGGCTTCGGAAGTGCAAACTGCAATTCCTGAAATGATCATTCCCATGCACAGACACGTAAAGAGTCGTGAGTGATTGAGGCTGATGAAAGTCGCGAAGCGTCTCATGGTGTTGTCATCCAATTGGGACAGTGTGATCGTCGGTGTGGTTATCAGTGTAGTCGTCAGTGTGGACAAAAATGTTACTAAGTGGGTCCGGAAGATAGTGACATATCGTTCGTCAGTTTTCGAGTGACTGCGCCGGGGGGATCCCTTTCGATGTGCGGATTTCCTCTGCATTCCGAAAGAGAAACTATCGGATTAATCGGTGCAATTGTTTCTTCGATGTCGCTCTTTGCCCTCGTCGGTTCTGGTTGCCACCATCTGCGAGTTGATATTCGGTTGTTGATCATGCACTTCTCCTGCTGAGTGATAGAGTCGTAAAGAGGTCGTGTGGTCGCCCTGACGCCGACTCGTTTTCAGACTGAACGAGATTTGCATCCATTGAGACTCTTTGGAAGGAACAAGACCTTCATCTGTTGTTAGTCCCGTCATAACCTTTACGGCGTCTCCAAAATGATCGTGCAGAATCAATGCTCAACTGGCAGGAATTGATCGCTCAGAGGTTTCAAGGTCAATCGCTCCCGCAGTTACCTTCCCGGATTCAGATTCCGCGTCCTCCTCAGTGCATCGCCGAATTCTTAAAACTGGTTGACCGACCGAACACTCCACTGAATGAACTGGCATTATTGATCGAGAAGGATTCGGAAATAGCGACCAGCGTCCTGCGGATCGTGAATGGTTCACAAATGATGCTACGAGATCGCGTCTCTTCGATTTCGCGAGCCATTGGTTTGCTTGGTCTGCAGCGTTGTAAGATGCTCGTCATGAGTGCAGCGATTCAAGCCTCAATGAGCAAGTGCTCGGGCTCGCAAAAGCAGATGAGAAATCTGCTCTTAGAGTCTCAGGAACGTGCGTTGTACGCTCGGCGAGTTTGTGAAATGACCGGAGGTGATCCAGAAGTGGCCTACATTTCCGCCCTGTTGCAAGATCTATTGCTTCCACATTTAATGGATGCTCATTCTGAACTCTACGAGACCTATCGGCCCGAGCAAATCAGGCTTGTCGAACTTGAGACTGGTCAGCTCAAAGGTGATCACTCAATTTTTACGGCTGCGTTGCTCTCACAATGGAACTTCGCTGAAGGGGTCGTCGCAAGTGTGATAATGCACCATTCACACGATGAGATCCTGCAAAACGAGTTGCTTGTTCGCTCAGAAATTGGAGCTGTGGCTGTCAGCGGATTACTCCCCGGGACGCTCCAACAGGAGCCAAGGGGGATTTCGCTTTTACTGGAGTATCAGAAGCAGATTCCGGAGTTTGATTTTTTGCAGGTCGCTGCAGATGTGGATGAAGAGTTTGCTTCGTTGACCGGAACATCGTCCATGAGAACAACACTCGGCGACCGCCTGAGCCGGCTCGCCTGTGCCGCCATCGAAGAGAATCAGGAGCAGGTGAACTGGGTGGAGCGAACTCTTGGAAGTTATACGTTGGAAGAGAAGATTGGACAGGGAGGAGTCGGAGTCGTTTACCGTGCGCGACATTCCATGTTGCGACGACCGGCAGCCGTGAAGATGTTGAAGACAGCAACATTAAGTCAGCAGGTTCTGGAGCGTTTTGAAGTTGAAGCACACATCACCAGCGAACTCTCAAGTCCCCATACAGTTCAGGTCTATGACTACGGAATGACATCCGATGGAACGCTGTACTATGTGATGGAATATCTGAAAGGGATGAGCTTGAGTGAGCTCGTTACGGATTACGGTCCTCTGCCGGAGGATCGCGTCATCCATCTTCTCTGTCAGGTTTGCGGTTCGTTAGCAGAAGCTCATTCAAAAGGGCTAGTACATCGTGACATCAAAGCAGAGAATATTGCTTTGACAGTCTGTGGGGGAGCTTACGATTTTGTGAAAGTTCTCGACTTTGGACTGGTCGCCGTGAAAGATGAAATTCCTCATTTACCGGACGCTTGCAAGATCATGGGGACGCCGGCATATATGGCTCCCGAAGCAATTCAGTCTCCCGATCTCGTTGACGAGCGTACGGATCTCTACGCATTGGGAGCCGTGGCCTATTTCTGCATTACCGGAAAGTTGCTGTTCGAAAATCTGTCGTTGCCTCAACTTCTACGAGCACAGATCTCGGAGACTCCAAAGTTCAGCGCGATGCCCTGCTCTGAGGAGTTTCGAGTGATTATTCAAAGCTGCCTTGAAAAAAAATCGGCAGATCGACCACAAGGAGTAATGGAACTGGCCAGCCAACTTGGACGCTGTCAGGCTGCGAACTCCTGGTCGTTTGACGAGGCTCAACAATGGTGGGAAGAGCATGTGAACAGTTCTCGAAAGAATGCGTCCCAGGTATTGATTCCGAGCCTTGGAACTCAGCTCGCTCCGACCAAGGATCAGGACGAAACGGTGATCTTCGGTGACTGATCATCTTTCGCAATCAGACTGGATTGCGAGTCGGTCGTTTTGGGCGAGGCTGGGAACTGCGGGTTATCTCTTCTGGCACTTCGGGCAGTAGAAAGTTGAACGTTGAGCCTGAACGATTCGCCGGATTGATGAGGTCTCACAAGTTTTGCATGGCTCTCCTTCCTTCGCGTACACACAATGTTTGTTCTGGTAAGATCCATTCTGATTCAGAGCATTTCGATAAGTTCCATCGTTGAGTGTCGAGCCTTCATACTGAATGGCTTCGCGAAGAATGCGATTCATCGCTTTGTGAATCCGGTCAACTCGTTGACGCGAAAGCTTCGAAGCTTCTGCTACAGGAGAGATCTTCGCTTCGTGAAGAATCTCACTGGCATAAAGATTCCCGACTCCCGCGATCAGCTTTTGGTCCAGCAACGCAACCTTGATTGCGCGTTTCGTTTCTTTCAGTCGCGCCAACAGTTCGTCGACTGAGATCTCCAATGCATCCGGTCCGAGAACGTTTTCTCCAAGGGCAACGTCAAATTCCTGATGAGACATCAATCGCAATGTCCCAAGACCTCGCCGGTCCCAAATCCAGACAGACTGCTTTTGCTTTCCGCGAGTGAGACAAAACTCGAACCGCAAATGTTCGAGGCTCGGTGGATCGGTCAGCAATGCCAAACCGGTCATTCGAGGTTCAAAGACTATCACGTCCTCTTTGAGCCGAATGACGATCCGCTTTGCCTTTCTCTCCACAGCCTCAACCTTCTGTCCGCGAACACGCTGAGTGAACTCTTCAAGAGCCGGAGTGACGTTGAGCGGTTTTTTTGTACAGGGGCAGGCCCGCAACTCTACGAGCTTGGATCCTTGCATCGCGGGGCGGATTCCGCGGACCATCGTTTCAACTTCTGGAAGTTCGGGCATGAAAGTAACTTTTTGGGGCAATTTTGGGGCTCGAACGTCGTTTCGATCTTGAGGACCTGATGATCGTCAAATGCGTTTCATCCGAACATTCGTAACAAACCTCACAACACTTGTAGCTTCTTAAGGAATTGTATCGACTGTTCTCATTCTTTTGACCCGTTTGAACAGTCTCTGCCGTAGCGATAAACTTTCCTCAAAAGTTCTTGACGTGTGCATGACATAAGACGATGCTAGGAAATGGTGTCGGTTCACATGTTCAATCGTATGCACTGATATTCTGCCGTCGCGACCCTTCTACCATTCCGTTGGAGTGACTGAACAATGAGATTTGAAATTCTAAAACAGCGCACATGTTCCGCAATGCAAATTGCGGCAGTATTGACGATGAGCGTTGTGTTCAATGTCCCGGTGTTCGCTCAGGATGCAGATGTCGCTGATGGATTCTTTGCAGCTGGCGAATTTGCCGCTGGAAATGAAGCAACCACTCGACGAACAGCCGTTGTCGAGAAAGCTCGTCGTCAGACCCTTCAAGGGGGGACGGGAGCCGATTTCGATTCGCTGATCGAATTGATTCAGGATCAGACGTCCGGACCTTGGTTCGAGATTGAGCAAGAAGGGGGAACAATCAGCGAATTCGAAAGTGGAGTTCGCGTTGATCCAAACGGTGTTCTTGCAATGACATCGAAGAAAGATCTGAGCGGCGTTCTTGCTGCAATGGGTGTTAAGGCTCGTAAAGCTTCACTGAATGAAGAGATGGCACGCCAGTCAAACTTGCGTCTCGTTTCATTGACTCGACTCGAAAAGTTGATCGCAGAGCGAATCGCCAGCGGCAAACCTGTTTTAGAATCGATGCAACAACTGGCTGGTCTTTCTCAGGTTGAATACGTTTTCGTTTATCCTGAAACCGGCGAAGTCGTCATCGGTGGTCCAGCAGAAAGTTGGGAATACAACGAGTACGGTACTGCCGTTGGAACCGAAAGCGGTCGCCCAATTCTTCAGCTCGATGACTTGGTGACTGTCATGCGAACCTTCAGCCCTGAAGGAATGAACATCTTCGGCTGCTCGATCGATCCGAAGCCAGAGAACATCAAAGCTGTGAAAGAATACGCAGCCACGTCACAAGCTCGCGGACCATTGAGCCCTGCCGGTGTGCGTCGCTGGTCCAGCAAAATTGGAGAGATCCTCGGATTGCAAGACATCACTGTTTACGGTGTTCCTGCTAATAGTCGAGTCGCCCGCGTTTTGGTTGAAGCTGACTATCGAATGAAGCTGATCGGCATCGGCCAACTTGAAGCTGGTTCAAACATTCCTGACTATTTCGAACTTCTCAAGAAAGACCCTGCTCTTGCGAGTGGTGGACTGGATGCCATGCGTTGGTGGATGACCATGAAGTACGACGAAGTTCTTCACTCCGAAAACCAGAATGTGTACAAAATCCGTGGCTCAGCTGTGAAATGTCTTTCAGAGAATCAGTACCTGAACGACAAAGGCGAACGAGTCAACACCGGAAAAGCAGAGCCTGTGAATCGATTGTTCGCACAAAACTTCACCGAGCACTATCCAGAACTTGCTGAAAAAGATTCCATTTTTGCAGACCTGCAAAGTGTCTTCGATTTGGCTTTGGTCGCTGCTTTGATCGAAAAAGATCAGCTTGATGACAAAGCGGGTTGGAACCGTGGAGTCTTCGCTGTGAACGGAGCCTACAATCCTGAGACATACGCCGTCCCACAACAGACCGAGTCTGTTGTGTCACACCGTGTCTTCAACGGCAAAGATGTTGTTCTCCAGGTCGCAGGTGGAGTCCGAGCCGATTTGGCTTCAGTGTTGAAAGACACACAAGTCGTCAAATCATCGCCAAGACTCGACGGAATCGCTGATGCCGCAATGGCAGTCGATGTCCCGCAGAACCGCTGGTGGTGGGACGCCAGGTAATTGGTGGCCGCATCTCAAGTGCGAAGCAATGTGATCTCACCAGGGAGGGAGACTTGAAATTTCAATTAACGAGGGGCGTTTGCCTCTCGTTTTTTCTTTGGATGTTCACGGTCGGAGCTTCTTTCGCAGAGGAATCGGCACCAGAATCTCAGCCTCCAGTTGCTCCAAATCTTGAAGAACTCGTCCGTTTTGTGGTCATCGAATCTTCGAATGAACCGTACCTCAACGACAAGTATTGGAACAAGACTTCAGGACGGTTTGATGGATTTCGGGTCCGTGGGCTAAGAATCTCGAAACGAGAAAAAGAAGTGCGACATGGGTTCTGTCGAAAGTACTCCGCATCGCTGGTGAATCCTGAAAAGCACTTTCGGTTCGAGATCAAAGAAACAACACTCCCCAAATTTGATGGGCAGGCCTATCTCATTGAGACCAATTTACGTGCACGATGCGAAGGGACATTTGCTCATTATGTCTACGGCGCGAAAGGAATCAATGGGACAACTATCGCCGATGCTGATGTCCGGGTTCGACTCGTGGTGACGCTAAAACCAACGGCTCAATTCTCGATTGCCGACCCGATCCCGAAGTTCTCCCTCAATGCTGAGGTACGGGATGTTGATTTCAAGCTGAAAGATATCGATGTTCGCAAAGTGGGCGTTTTAGATGGAAAATTTGTCGAGGTCTTGGGAGACGGCTTCCAGGAAGTTTTCGAGCAACTGATCCAGAATCAGGAAAAAAACGTGAAGAAAAAGCTGCAAAAAGAACTCGATGATCTTCAGGGCAAATCTCGCAAAGTCCCTCCAGAAAAATAAGACTCGATACCCTGGGGAAATTGGAATTTGTGCTGAGGGCAATGCTGATTCCGTCGGGGAAAAGCTCGATTGAGCAATGTACTGCCTCAGAGACTTTCGCTCTGCGAAGTCCCCTGCCATTCCGGTCTTTCCCGCTCTCTATGGGAAACAGCGATGTGGAATAAGTGAATTCCTGGCATGACGAGTGTTACATCAGGCGTTTCCCAGTTGGAGTAGCATCCTTCGGTGTCCCTATTCTCCAAAATTTCAGAATAGGCGAGTTCGTGGCAAGTTTGGGTATTGTACGGTTTGGGAGGTTCTGAGAAGATTGCCAATTGTATTGTCATTGGAGGACAGTCTTCAGGAGCAGGACGCTTGAACGGTCGATATCAAGATCAAGTTGTAGTCATCACGGGTGTGAACGACCGAGGGATCGGTGGTGCGATCGCTGAGCGCTTGGCTGAAGAAGGAGCAAAGCTCGCGATCCTCTGGCGCGAACGCCCAAAACGGCTTTTCAATCGCCTGAATAAACGTGGTGCCGAATACATTGAGCTTGCGTGTGATGTCACTCAGCAAACCTCCGTCGACGCAGCGATTTCCGCAATCGTCGAACGTTTCGAGCGTATTGACGTCTTAGTGAATAACGCAGGTGTTGAACATTCTGCAACGTTGGAAGAAACAAACGACGACCAATGGCAGCAGGTTATCGATGTAAACCTGACTGGAGCAATGCGAGTCATCCGTTCATCGATTCCGCATTTCACCGAGCAGTCCGGTGCGATCGTGAATCTTGCTTCAGTTCTTGGGATTGCAGGCTGTGGTGGTTTCCCAGCGTACTCTGCGACGAAAGCGGGAATCATTGGGCTGACTCAGTCGCTTGCAATGGAATTGGCTCCGCGTGGAATCCGAGCCGTTTGTGTTGCCCCTGCCCTGGTTCATACCCCTATGATCCATAAATACGTCGCCAATATGACCAGCGAATCAGAAGAACAGATTCGACAGGCCCACCCCCTGGGAATTGGCTCTCCGCAAGATGTGGCTGCTGCGGTGGCTTTTGTTGCCTCGCAAGAAGCACGCTGGATTACCGGGATTACCCTTCCCTTGGGGTGGTCGGCAGCGTTTCCACTTCCTATGCAACAGTTTCTACCAACGAAAGCTGAAGAGCCGGACTCAAGTGCGAAGCTTTTGAAGTTCGACGAATGGGCAGCTCCGGTCGAAGAAGAAAAACCTCTCCGACGCGCCACTGGCTGACGTTCATTTCGCTGCTGCGGTTCGTTATAGTTGCACTTTTCTTCGGGGCAGCTGGAAGCGAATTGAAAACGATGCGTATTCTAATTACTGGCGGTGCGGGATTTATTGGCGGGCATATTGCCGAGGAACTTGTTGCTCAAAAGCACGATGTCGCGGTCCTGGACGATCTCTCTTCGGGCGAAAGAGCAAACGTTCCAGAGTCTGCCAAGTTCTATGAAGCAGACATCACCAATGCCAAAGCGGTTTCAAGCATTCTCCAAGAGTTCCAACCAGAGAGTCTCTGCCATCAAGCTGCTCAAATGTCGGTTTCTCGTTCAGTTCGAGAACCTGATTTTGACGCAAACGTGAATATTCTCGGCTTGGTCAATGTGCTGAAGTCGGCAGCCGAGGTGGGAACAAAACGCTTTGTTTTCGCCTCGTCGGGAGGAGTCCTGTATGGAGAGGTAACCGAACCTGCTCCGGAAACGACACCTGCGAATCCAATTTCTCCATACGGAATCAGCAAGTGGGCAGGCGAGCAATACCTGAAATTTTTCACTCGTGAACATGGTATGGAAACGGTTGCACTTCGCTACTCAAATGTTTTTGGGCCGCGCCAAAACCCGCACGGAGAAGCGGGAGTTGTGGCGATCTTCTGTACGAAGATGCTCGCGGGGGAACCGGCGCGCATCAACGGAGATGGCAAGTATGTCCGGGATTACGTTTACGTGACCGATGTCGTTGATGCGAATGTGAGAGCTCTGACATCCGCAAGCCCGGGCTTCGTCGCCTACAATGTTGGGACCGGAGTTCCGACAGATGTGAATCAGATCGCATCCGCCTTGCACGCGAACTGTCAGGCAGAGCTCCGACAACGTGAAATGGAACGCACGGTTCCGAACGTCGACAACGGTCCAGCCCGTCCAGGAGACTTGCGATCAAATCTTATTTCAGCAACGAAGATTCAATCCGAACTCGGTTGGTCTCCAAGGACAGACGTTACAACCGGATTACAGCAAACCTCAGCATGGTTTGCCCAAAAACTTCTCGATCAACATTGATTTTCACAAGTCAGCTGAGTTGATAGATTATGCTGCGAAGAGTGAATCAACGAGAAGAATCCGAGATCATATTCAATTTGTCTTTTCACGTACTTGCCTCGTCACGAGCAGTGTCATGAAATCATGAGAGTGGTCTTCGCGGGCACGAAAAACAATATAATTCCACACATTCGACAGTCACTGCTGATTAAGAGGTCAATATGTCAACGATTTTAGTTACCGGTGGAGCAGGTTTTTTAGGCAGCCATTTGTGTGACCGGTTGCTAGAGCAGGGAAATGATGTCATTTGTGTTGATAACTTCTTCTCCGGGCGAAAAGAAAATATCCGACACCTCATCGGGAATCCTAAATTCGAAGTGATTCGCCACGACATCGTTCATCCTCTGTATGTCGAAGCGGATCAGATCTACAACTGTGCTTGCCCCGCGTCTCCGGTGGCCTACCAATACAACCCGATTAAAACAATCAAAACGTCGACGGTTGGAATGGTCAATATTCTGGGACTGGCGAAACGCTGCGGAGCGCGAATTCTGCATACCTCGACATCAGAAGTTTATGGTGATCCGGACGTTCACCCACAAACTGAAGACTATTGGGGCAACGTGAATCCATTGGGCCCTCGAAGTTGCTATGACGAAGGAAAACGAGTAGCCGAGTCGCTGTGTGTCAACTATCACCTTGCTCATGATGTTGAAGTGCGAATCGTGCGAATCTTCAACACGTATGGACCACGCATGGACCCCAACGATGGACGGGTTGTTTCCAACTTCATCATGCAGGCATTACGGGGCGAAGACCTCACTGTCTACGGCGACGGCTTACAAACCCGCTCGTTCTGTTTTGTCTCAGACTTGATCGAAGGATTCATTCGATTGATGAATCAGGACAAAGCAATTGGCCCCGTCAATATCGGGAATCCGACTGAGAACACGATGATCGAACTCGCCGAAGCTGTGCTGGAAGTGACGGGGTCCTCTTCCAAAATCGTTCGAGCACCTCTTCCTGAGGATGATCCGAAGCGTCGCTGTCCAGATATTACGCTCGCCAAATCATTATTGGATTGGACGCCACAGGTTGATTTGAAGTCGGGCTTGAAAGAGACAGTCGACTACTATCAGCGAACGCAATTCAACACAGAAAACTGAAACAATATCTTCGAGGCAATGAGTGTCGCTGACGATTTGAGAAGTTACGCAGCTCTTTTGCCAGAGTGATTCCTCTTGAGAATTTCAAGAAACGGATCGATCTCGTCATCGGCTTCGACAGCTGATGTACTACCGGCGGTCCGTATTTTTGAAGTCTGCGCGACTGTTGGTTTCAGAGGAACGGTTTCGTTCGCTGAATCAAACTCTTCGGACAGGTTCCAGCGTTGACTGGCGCCGAGTGCCTGCATGCAAAGCAAGCCGAGTAGAATTCCGCCCACAAAAAAGACGAGCATCAGTGACACCTGCATCAGCGTGACCACCGCATCAGGCCCTTGTGCTCGCGCGATCAGGAAAGCTCCCCCAGCGACAAAAACTCCGAAAGCTCCCATAGCCCACCAGCCGGAGAGTTCCAGTTCAATGTCGTCCTGGCGATTAGATTCAGATTGCGTCTTCATTGCGGAGTCCTTTCCTGCAAACGGGCGCGCTCATCTTGAGCACAGCTTTGTAGACTTCGATATCACGAAATCGCCGAAATTGACAAGACCAAACGCTTCTGTTCAGCAATTTTATGAACAGGTGGCAACCATTGCCGATAACCTTGCTGGAGCAAGTTTGGTTTGGAACTTCACTGTCCCATTCAGAGCAGTTTGCCCTCCCGTGCGCCCGTGAAGAACGCGGTTGAATAATAAAATTGCTGTTCGCCACGTGGCAGAACCTGCACACCAATTCGAAAGTTGCTCAAGCACCCGGTGAGTCGAAGCTTCTCAGCCATTTCGAAAGAAGCGACGGCCTTTCAACTCAAATCGTGGAAGTGCATTTTCAGAGACAAGGATCACTTCTGCATGGAAATTGAGGCGGTCTTTAATTCCCTGCTCGACCTGCTCTCTTAATGCATCCAGAGATTCGGGGACGCTGAGTCGGTGTGGAGCCGGTTCAATTTCTATTTTCATGTGCGGCATCGAGCGTCGCGTAATCACATTGACCTGGTATTCGATGATGTCAGGGATCTCACGGATGATTGCGTCTAAACTCGAAGGAAACACATTGTTTCCTCGAATGGTGACCATGTCATCAACTCGGCCTAGAATTCCCCCCTCAAGCCTCATGAGTTCGTATCCGCTCTTGCATGGTTGGGTTGCCACCTTGACGAGATCGCCTGTTCGATACCGGATTACCGGCTGGCTGGTTCGCCCGAAATTTGTGATGATCAGTTCACCAGTTTGTCCCGCTGGTACAGGAGCGTTGGTCTCTGGATCGAGCACTTCAGCGAGGCACTCAGTTTCTAAGATGAGTAAGCCGCCAGGAGCATTGGCTGGTTCCACACCTAGTGAGCCGATGTCTGTCATGCCCCAGTGATCGATGACTCGGGCTCCCCAACTTGCTTCGATTCGATTTCGAACCGCTGGAATTGCCCCTCCCGGTTCACCCGCGACAATGATCATTCGAACCGCACTTTCCGCGAGCGGAATCCCAAGTTGTTCCGCGACATCGGCGAGACGCATCGCATAGGTCGGCGTGCAGCAGACGATTGTCGCTTTCATCTCCATGATCAAGCTGAGCCGAGCTTCACTTGTCATTCCACCCATTGTCAGCGACAGGTTCCCGAGTCGTTGTGCGCCTTCAAAGGCGGCCCAGAACCCAATGAAGGGACCGAAGGAAAATGGAAACGCAAAGATATCCTCTGGAGTAATTTCGCAAATTCGATAAATCTGAGCCCAGCAATCCATGAACCAGTTCCAGCTCTCTGGGGTATCCAGCCAGCGCATCGGTTTTCCGGTCGTTCCGGAAGTTTGATGCAATCGAGAATAGCCTGTCATGGGGGCCGAAAGGTTGGTTCCGAATGGTGGAAAGGCATTCTGGTTCTCAACCAGCTCCTGTTTCGTCAGCAACGGGAGTTTCAATAGATCGTCCGGAGATTGAAACTCCGCCGCTTTCAGTCCACACGATTTAAAACGTTCCTGCCAAAATGGATTGGTCTGCTCGACAAGCGAAAGCAATTCCTTAAGCCGAGATGTTTGATAGTCAATCAGTTCGGTTCGCGAGAGCGACTCAGGATGTGGTGAGGTCATGGGACTTACTGCGGATCCAGAAACCGAGCATCAAAATGCTCTCACCTTTTGAGAGACAAAATGCAGGTTTTCGGATTAGTTCTTAGAGTGTTATCCAATGCCAGTCCTGCGTATGAGGATCATCTCGATGACTTCATAGATTGCTCGCCACGAGGCAGAACATGAAGACCAGGATTGGTTTTGCTCCAGGTTTGTGTGTATGAAAAAACGTTCTCGATCAATCTGATAATTTAGTGGAACTGGTTCGCAGACGAAATGCGACTCGTTCGTGTCACACATAGAAATGAAAAAACACCCCAACACAATTGTTGTGCTGGGGTGTTTGAGAGAGTCTTTTCAATGCCGGTCGTGCACGTTCTGCCTTTGAGGTCAGAGCGATTCATCACACAAAACCGCTCTTCACGGATATTGTAAGTGCGAAAGTGCTCTAAACTGCTCGCAGGATGGCTGCTGCACTTTGTCCCATTGTGGTCCGATTCACGCTCATTGCGACTGAAGTTTTTAGTCTTTCCGGTTCACGAACAACGTTGAGACGGCAGTTCGGGTCAGGATGTTTGTAATTGAGCGTCGCAGGGAGGACACCATGCTTGAGTGCCAAGACACTACCGGCAAGTTCAACAGCTCCTGAGCCGGCTTCAAAGTTTCCAAAGTAACTCTTCAAGGCAGTCACTGGGATTTTTTCTGCGTCGACACCAAAAGTGTTGTGGTAAGCCTTGGCTTCAACATAGTCGTCTCGGCGTGTGCTTTTACCGTGTGCGTTAATGTGACCCACTTCGCTCGTGGAGATGCCTGCTCGCTTCATTGCGGCATTCATCGCATTTGTGAGTCCACGGCCACCTGAGCCGTTCTCATAACCACGTCCATCACAGCCTGATCCAACTCCGAGGACTTCGCAGTAAATTTCAGCACCACGAGCAACGGCGTGGCTATATCGTTCGACAACAAAGACTGCAGATCCTTCTCCGACGATCGTTCCGTCACGATCTCGGTCAAACGGTCGGCAGGCACTTTCCGGATCACTTTGTGATGACAGATTGTCGTACAAACTGATTCGGGCGATATCAACAGGATGAATGTTCGAACTGCATGCACCGACGATCATGACGTCGGCAGAGTCTCGCTGAATGCAGCGGACAGACTCTTGAAGTGCCAGAATCATGGATGAATCGGCACTTGTGATTGTGTTATTTGGGCCACGAGCGTCGTTCTCAATGGCAACATGGCACGCAGGCATGTTGGGGAGTTGTCGCAGCATCCAAAGTGGTGCAATTTTTCCGAGTCCATCTTCACCCCAGCGGGTGTAACCTTCTCGTTCCGATGGATCTGCAAAATCGCGAGCAGCCTCAGCCAACTCGTCAGGCGTAAATGAAATGTGTCCTGAGCCGAATTCGACACCTAGACGTTCGGGTGAAATTTGTCCGCTTCGGATCGCGGCATCTTTCATCGCCAAAGAGGCTGCAGAAACCCCGAGTTGAATGTCGCGAGACATCACCTTCAGGAATTTCTTTTCATAAACGTGTTCAAGAGGATCGAAATCATGGATCTCTGCGGCCAGTTTGCAAGGGAAACTGTCTGCGGAGAAAGAACGGAGTGGGCTAATACCTGAACGCCCGGATACTAGATTGCTCCAGAACCGTTCATTTCCAATTCCGACCGGTGAGACAACCCCAACGCCAGTGATGACGACCTGAGGAGCCTTTCTTCCAGCCTTCATAGCTAGACCTCGCATACGGAAACTAAAAACTCAAATACTTATTACTAAATATCGGAGTTCGACCGTCGCTTCGATGAGCGACACCAGCGTGATTCAAGATTCTCGAGCAATACGTTCCACGCAACCGAGAAAATCGACCACAACGGTGCAACCTTATTATGAGCAAACGTCCACTTATCCCACGTACGTTTGACTCGGTTCCACGAGCTTAATCTTCAGAACGTTACTGACCCCTCAGCAACGACAAATCAAAGAATAAGCAACTTTTCAAGTCATGTGAGCCTTTTTCCTGACCCCTCAGGGACTCACAAGCCTTGCATTCTATTAGACGTCAAGTACTCAGGAAAGTCAACGAGTCTTTATGGGTTTCCTGAATTCAGAAATCAGAATGTCGTCATTTACAAAATTTCAATTAAATCAATATCTCGTCGATGAGAAGACCTTCGTCCACGATCCGTAGTGGTCTTCCCCCCGGAGTGATGAGTTCTTCGTTAGGATCAATCGTCAAAGAAGTGCAAATCGTTGCGAACAGGTCGTCAACGCTTATCGGACGGTCGGTAATCTCCATTCCATCCGGACTGGTCTTCCCAACGCAAACGCCCCCCTGCACTCCACCTCCGCCGATTAACAGATTGAAGTTCTTTGCCCAGTGATCGCGGCCGACAGACGGTGTTCTTTGATTGATTTTTGGCGTTCGGCCGAATTCGCCGAGGCAAATGACTAATGTTTTTTCCAGCATCCCTCTTTGTTTGAGGTCGGTGAGCAGTGTTGAGAGAGCTTGATCAACTTCACCGGCAGTTCTCGGCATATTTTGCCACAAGTTCTGGTGCATGTCCCAGCCGCCTCGCTGAACTTCAACAAACGGAACGCCTGATTCAACAAGGCGCCGGGCAACAAGGCAGCTCTGTCCGAACGGGTTCGATCCGTATTCCTGTTTGGTTTTGTCTGATTCGCCCTCAAATGTGAACGCTTTCAAACGAGAGGAGGTCATCATCCGAGATGCTTTTCGGTAGAGCTCTTGATGTTCGCGGCCAATCGATTCTGCCCCGGCTTTGACGAATTCGTTGTCCTGCTGCCGCAGCATCTCCATCCGTCGACTTGCCCGCGATCCTGCTACGGAGCCCCTCATGTTCGCAGGTAACTGCCCTGCTCGATCGATTACAAAAGGGGCGACCTCAACACCAAGGAATCCAGAACTGACAGTCTCTCCAATGCTCACGAAATTCGGAATATCGGATTCCGGATCACCCAGTTTATGTGCGACCAGTGAACCAATGTGAGGAAACTTGTTTGGACCGAGCAAACGATGCCCTGTTCGCAAATGATAACGCCCACGGTCGTGGGCAGCTTCCTTACCAGCCATGCTGCGGATGACTGAAACGTCTTTCATCATCTTCGCCATCTTGGGCCAGTATTCGGCGAACTCGACTCCCGGGATTGCCGTCTGAATTGTTTTCGTTGGCCCACCGTTCGTCGTTCCCGGTTTCGGATCCCAGGTCTCCAGCTGACTGGGGGCGCCGCTCAGAAAGACCATGATGCACGAGCGGCCTTCCTTTTTAATTTCTTCGGCATTGATTCCGATGGAGCGTAACAGGCCGAGGCAACTCATGGAGGCGAAGCCACCCCCGGCAAGTCGCAATAAATCGCGACGGGTGACGTCCCCATGACGATTCAAATTCACGTGCAGAAGATTATTGTTGAGCATGTCGTTTCCGATTCAACGTAAGTGAATGATGTTTTTGAATTGATCCAGAAATCTGAATGTGGCCTCTCAAGTCTTGTGAGTTCCCTACAATCCAGAGGTTTCAGACAAAGGTCCTGTTGACGCTGACTACATCGTTGGTCGAGACTGCGTGCTTTGTTTTATCGTTTGGTTACGAACTCAGCAGAGTTCACTAAGATCCAGATCAGGTCTACGGCTGCTTCATTTCGGTTTGCAGACTCTTTGATAAACTTGCGATACATCGTCAGTTCTTCAGCAGAGGGAGAACGGGCCAAGATGCCCAGGAATGCCTGACGAATCATCTGCTCGTCATCTTTCGTTTCGAGCAATTCTTTTTTCAACGGTCCATTAGCAAGCTTATTGTGCAGTGTTCCGTTGTTCATCATCAATAGTGCTTGCTGCACTGCACCTTCCAGGTCTCGTTGGGGAATCGACGGATTCTGATCAAAAGTGGAGTTGATGGCGTTCCATACGGATTTATTTTCGCCAATGAGTTGCTGTACGGTGTCAGCGACCTCGTAGGGGCGTAATCTCGCAGGACGAACTGACGTGAAGAGGTCCGCATCGCTGTCGATGGTGGCGATTTCGCGTTGATAGACTTTGGAGTTCAGAATAACTCGATACAGCCACTTCGGTTGAAATCCTGCGTATCGAAAAGAGGCGGAGAGTTTGTTTGCGACAAGTTGATGGACAACTTCTTTGTCTTGCCCCAAGCTGTCCACTGAGTAAAAACCATCTCCAATTAATTCGTTCCACGCGCGGTTTACGAATGCACGGGCGAACCAGTAATTGTCCGGGTTGTAGATCAGGTAGGCTGCCCCAGCGACACGACGCTGGTCTGGCTTGAGATAGGTTGGTGGCTTCTCTCCCAGGAGAAATTTCGCCTCGACGACGGACTTCTCCGACGGATCGGATTGGTCGGTCATGTAGTATTTTCCAGGGGCGAAGAAGGCTGCCATCTCGTGAAACTGTTCTCGTTTCCAGTTATCGAAGGGGTGGTCGTGGCATTCTGCACACTCGATACTGATGCCCATGAAAATGCGGGCGGTCGAGGAGGCGATGAGTTCTGGTTTCCGCTCATTGGCTAAGACAAAGTTGTTCGGTCCGTGATCCTGATGCCACCCATTGTCTTGCGACTTGGTGTTCTTCTTTCGGGTGGGAGTTGCAGAGACCATCTCTCCCACCATTCGATCCCAGCCAGTTCCCGCTTTGAATTCAGTGAACAACCAATCTTCAAGTGCCTGCGGATTCACCGTGTTCTTGTTGGCGCTTGTCTCGTAGAAAATCACAGATCGCCAGTAACGAGCTAATTTGCGAGCAAATTCGTCACTTTCCAGAAGTTCGTCAATCAGCATCGCTCGCTTATTTTCGTCCGGAGCTTTGACGAAGTTGTTGATTTGAGCAGGCGTCGGAACATGTCCGATGGTGTCGATGAAGACTCGGCGGATGAATGTTTCATCATCGATGATCGGAGAGAGCTTTGTCGATGTTTCTTTCGCAATGTACTTCTCGAGTTGCTCGTCGAGATCACTGGAGCGATAGGTTCTTCCCCGTCCGATTCGAAGGACGGGAAAACTTCCACGGATCATTTCGAGAAACTTCATCTTGTCTTCCGGTGACTTGAGATCCGGAAGGTTCGGTGGAGCTTTTTTGACTGGTCGTTTCGGTGCTGCTTCAAGAGATGAACTCAGCACTGCAACGCAAAGAAGAAAATGAACCGTTCGTCGAGAAAAAATTTCGTGCATCAGGAGACCTGTAGACGGAAACGGGTATGGAAATGAAACTCCGAAAAGGTGCCCGCAGTCAAGTCATAGTATACGATTGACAGGTGTGCAGGAGCAACTCAGTGCGGCGTTTCCGGCTCTTTCGGATGCATGACCGATTGATCCTGATTTGCAGGAGAGACCGAAGATGTTCCGCTGAATCAACCACACATAACGAGTTTTCACTTCGCGTGAAGCTCTTATCGATTGGATGCTCAACTCCTCTGCCCGTCCTGCATTCAGATCGCTTTACAGACCGAGGACCGATTTCTTTCCGACACATCGTCTCCAGGCAGAAAGTTGCCCCAGGTGTGAAGCGGGATGTGTGGTCAGCAGGTGTGTCAGCAGATCGCCAACTTTTGGAAATTGCTCGACGAGAAATGGCGTTTGATTTGGGCTTGCGAGTTGTTCTTCAGTTGCAGACGAAACGAGTTTTTCGGCTCGCTCATACAGTTGCTCCATGTGTGAGAGCAACTCTGACTTGGAAGCATAAGCAGAGCGATCGTCAATCGGCTGCGAGCCTGGTCCGTAAGTCTTCATCCATTGTTCATCAGTGTCGAGCTCACCCCCCAGAAGGAGTGAAACGAAATCGGCCCCCAAAACCAGATGGCCAAGAATCCAGGCGGGATGATTCATTCCCGGATGGGGCATCTGTGCCATGTCGGCATCATCGATGTCGTGAACTAAATCTTTAGCGTACGAAAGCGTGAAACGAAAAGCGGTGATTGTCGAATCCATAAGAATCTTTCTTGTGTCTGGTTTTTCCCCGAACATTTTTAAAGGGAGTCCATCTTCTGTCTCGAGGAATTGAGCGATTCGTCACCTGGCGGCCATCTTCTCGGACATAGGAAAAACGAATACGTTCTGTCGATGTTCATCATACTCTGCTGTGCCGGCACGTCCAGAGTTTGCCATGAAGAGCAATCTGGATACAATCGTGTGAGACTGCGTTATTCTTGCGAACATCGGTTTCTCTCCAGGTGTCCGGCTGCTTTCGACGTCGAAGTCTCTCTTCTTGCTTTTTGCTGAATCACTTCAAAAACTGGTCCATTGTGAATTCCTCCACGACTCAATCCTCAGCGACACAAAGATCACCAAACCTGCTGCCTGATTTGTCTCTTTTCGGAGTGGCTTTAATCTGGGGGATCAATCTTCCTGTGATGAAGGTCGGTCTGGATCATATTAATGTTTATGCGTTCAATGCGATTCGGCTGTTCATCTCTGCAGGTGTTCTGCTGGCGATTGCTTTCCGAGACCGACCTTGGAAAGTGTTCCAGCTTCCTGCGAAGACGAAGTGGAATATCTTTCAATATGCCGTGATCGCATCGGGTTTGTATCAGGTTTTATTTTTGCTGGGGATTGCGTATGCCTCGTCAGCGAATGCAGCGTTGATCATGTCCACAGTGCCGATGTGGACCGCATTGTTGGCGCTGGTGTTTCTCAAGGAGCGGCTCTCTCGACTGGCTTGGGGCGGGCTGTTCATTGCACTCGCCGGAACGCTCATTGTTACAGGCCAAAATGGAATCAGCGGGAATTCAGATGATTCACTCGGAAACCTGATCATGCTGGTCGCTGCACTGGTGTGGGCAATGGGGACCGTTAAGAGTCGTCAGCTTCTCGGTGAAGTCTCTCCGTTGACGCTCTCTGCAGTCTCTTCAGTCTCGATGTTACCACTACACTTTGTGATTGCCGCTCCGTACCTGGCTGGTGGAATGACGACCATGGCGGATCCTCAGGTTTGGATCCCGGTGATTTACTCCGGTGTGTTTTCCACCGGCGTCGCTTTGGTGATGTGGAATTATGGTGTTCGTGAAGCGGGAGCAGCTCACGCTGCGATCTATCAGAACCTCGTTCCGGTGATTGCAATGACGAGTGCCTTCATCGTCCGTGGAGAATCAGTGACGTCGGTTCAAATTGTCGGAGGGGTGCTGATTATCGGTGGTCTGGTCGTGATGAGAAAGGCTCGAGCGAGAAAGTTGGCTGTCGTTCGGAGCCGTCTTGATTGTGCGACTCCGGCATACGTGAACGTCGCTACTCCCATAAAATGCCCGGCTGAAAAAGTCGACAGCCGATAACTATGCGAGCCCGGCCAGTTTGCGACCTACCCAGAAAACGCCAAGGAGCAGAATCAATGTTCCGCCCCAGGCAGGATGACTCCAGATACGGAAGCGACGGATGATCGGCGCTGGCTCGGGGAGATCGGCAATTTCCTCGACCAGCGAGTCAATCTCGCTAATCGAAACGAGGCGTCCGCGGCTGATCGTTGAGACTTCTTTGAGGACGTCCAGGCGAGCCGGTTCGCCGATGCGTTCACGTTCGATTCCCTGCACCGAGATCGTTGTTTCAAGCTTGGCGCCTGTCTCGGCACAACTGGTGACCAGCTTGTATTGGCCTCCCTCTTTCGGAGTGAATGTTCCGGTAAACAATCCCCAGGAATCCTCGCCTGCCGGTGAGAGCGTGAGGGCATCAGTTTGTCCGGAAGGCGATGTGATCTGTACGATGACTGTTCCATTGCGAAGCGGCTCTCCGCCTGTACTCATGACGTTTGCATTCAATGTCAAAACGTGGTCCGCTTCAGGACGATCTGGCGAGTAGAACAGTCGCATCGATTCGCCTTGCGACATGTTTCGCTGATAGGCCATCCAGCGAACAACTTGCCCCCAGAATCGATAGTGGTACAAATCTTCAACGCCCTTCCTCCATCTCCATGCCCCGTCCGTTCCCATGAACAGCACTTTTCCGGTCCCGGAAGTCCGGGTCACGATCAGAGGGACACGACCGAATCGCGATGATTCGGTCTCATGAACTGCGAGCACTTGCCCGCCGATTTTGGCTCGTTGAGCAGAGGCGTACCACTGAAATCCAGGAAGTGAACCCCACACTTTTTCGTTCTCTCGCTCATCCATTTCGAGGCGAGTCAGCAAACTTCGGCGTCCTGATTCTGTGAGCGTAAACCGAGATGGCTGCGGCGAACCAAAACCGCGCGGAGCGGCGGGATCGTTGATGACTGGATACAACTCTTCAAGATCAGTCGCAGCGAATGTGGCTTGTTTCCCACGGAAACCTGGTAAGAAAACCAGCCCACCTGCATGGCTTCGCACAAGTTGGCGGATGTGCTCAACGTTCTCCAGATTGAGTTGTGTCGGCTCGACACCGACATCGCCGAGAAAGACGACATCGTATTCAAAAAGTTCTTTCTCCGTTGGGAACGTTTCCAGATAGCCGCGCCCCCCACCGACGTCATCAAGGTCAGGGTGGAACAGCAGGCAATTCACATCGACACCGGGGTCCCGCTCAAGTGCATTTCGGAGATAACGGTATTCCCAGCGTGGGTAAGATTCGACGACAAGGACTTTGAGCGTTTCGCTTTTGATTGATATCGGAAAGCTGAGTTCGTTGTTTGTCGGATTGATCTCGGCGTCATCGACTGGAATTTGGATGTTGAGCGTGTACTCCCCGACTTTTTCCGGCAGCCAGTTCAGTGTGTCACGAAACTGACCCATCCCCGGGACTCGAATGGTCTTCTCGATTTTGTCTCCACGTGTTCCAGTGAGTGTAACGAGAATGTCTTTGTCTCTGGGAAGCCAGCTGACCACCTGAAAGGGAATCCGTAACGTCTTGCCAGCGATTCCAAATGTGGGGGCGTCCATACTCGCCAATTCGATATCGGGCAGTCGTTCTTCGCTGCCTACACCCACAGAGTAGACGGGCACAGTTTTCATTCGTAATGCTGTCGCGGCAGCTGCGGGAGATTTTCCAGTGTTCCAGTCTCCATCAGAAAGCAGGACTATTCCCCGCAGGTTTGTATGTCGCTCGGCAGTTTTCTCAATGGCTGCATCAAGGTCCGTCCCTTTCGTCGGGTCAGAAAGGCCGGAAGAGAATGGCTCGAAAACGACGTTGAGTTTTTTTGTTGCCGGCTTCCAGATCTCCGGAACTTTCGGGGCGGCTTTTGCCTTATCGTCGCTCTGGTCAGGCGATTCGATGAACCGGGAAACGGTCGCTGCCCGAGTGAGCGGCACATCAGCAGGCTTTAAAGGATCGACGACATCCTGAGTTTGCATGCTCTCGGAGGTGTCATACAAAACCACCAGTGTCGGCTGTTCATCGGGGCGAAATTCCTGCGTCACTTCGGGTTGGTTCAAAGTGATGATCGCGAGGAGTATCAAAGAAAACCTGAGTGCTTCCAGCAATCCCATTGAGCGCGAATACGCGCTCCTCTTCCAACTGATCCAGCAGCAGATTGCAGCCGCAATCAGGACCAGCAGTGAAAGAATCAGAGTTGTGGTTGTCCAGTAAAAAGTCATTCGAAAAGCTAAATGTGCGGAAACGGTTTTGAATTTAAAAGTCTCGAGGTCGTGACGAGTCGTGAGTAACTATGAAGCAGTAGAAGGTTGCGGAGTTTGAGGAACTCCCGGAAATTTTTGAGTCGTTTGTTGGCGGTCAGGAATGCAAAGCAACGCTTCGAGTAACAGTGCTGCGATCATGATGATCAGGAAAGTCCTCCAGACTTCGCTTGCCAGCGCCATCGCAGATCCTGCTTCGTCGTTGATTTTTGTGTAGTTGATTCCGCTCAAAGTTCGTTGTAAAGCTTCATCGCTTACGATGGCAGCTGCATCCTCGGATAAGGGGCGATTCAAAGCAATTTGTATCCCATCGTGAGAATAGAGTCCGGCAGAGGTGCGGCGTTGGGAAAGAAGCTGATCGGCGGAGAGATCGTCGAGTGGCTTCCACTGATCGGTTTGTGATGCGTTCACCTCGCCACAAATCAATTGTTGAGCAGCACCTAAAACTGCGGCTCCCCGGGCCAGCGCTCGGTGGATCATGATGTACAGGACGATTCCGTTCTCTGTGAAATTTGATGCAGAATCAATCGGAAGAGTCGAGCAAAAATATGCCGCGCCCTGTTCGGATGGGACTTTGCAAAGGAGGGGAACTGCTTGCGCGAACTGGGCCAGCAATGTCAATTCGGAGTAGTTGAGTTCGCAATACTCAAAGATGTTTAATTTTCCGACCGGAAGAGGTGAGCCACTTAATGTGTTTCCAAGAAGGTCGGAATCGGTACGCCAACGCTGTACGGCGAGCGGTTCAGCTTGCACGTTCACCCAGTTCCCCCAACTCGCTCCGAGGAACTTTTCATCTCCCGGTGATTCGGTCGGAAAGAAGATGATCGACTTTCCATCCGCAAGAAATTTATTCACCTGGTTCGCGAGAGGTCCCGTCGGTAGCGGCGCATGCCAGAGAATGAGAGCTGTCTCATCCCAGGGTAACGCCGGGGCGGATGCACTCGGTAAGACGACTGACTCATAGGTCAGACTTTGATCGACTCCATTTGAGGCGACGAGGTCCAGGATTTTCGAGACCTGCTCATCATCCGAGACGATCACCGTTTTTTGAATTGCAGGTTCGGAATACACAAATCGATAGATGTTGTCAGCCGGATTGGCATCTCCGGGAATTTCGACACGTCCCCAGCCACTCTTGGAATCATCATCAAGCGGAAGAGTGTGACCATTTCTAACGACTTCCGAGCCACTCATTTCAACTTCAAGTAGCGATCTTGCCCCGTTGATCACAATGTTGATCGGAATTGTTTGTCTCTCGTCGAACTTTTCGCTTCTTGTTAAGCGGATGTCCATGACCAGTTCCGCACCAGTTGACGATTCGCGGCGATGAACTCCACTGACGCTTACGGAAAGATTATTCGCTGCCGTTTCAGGGTAGTTGAGCAAATAGAGTCGCACACCTTCGCGGTCCGAAAGTTGTGTGCGGATCGAGTCCCAACGTCCACCAGAAGGATTCCAGTCAGACTCTCTGAGATCGGAGCAGACCCAAACGTCTGTGCGTCCGGTTTCATTCGCGACAATGTATTCGGTGACCTGTTCCAGAAGCTCAGGAATGTCCGCAGCTGTTGCCGTCGATTGTGTTTCAGGAAGCTCGAGAAGTTCACTCGCCGAGTTGATTTCGATTGGTTCAGAGCTTGTACTCTCGAATAAAACCAATTGTGTGTTTCGACCCGTATTGGTGATGAGGTCGGAAAGTTTTTGGAGTACGGTTTCTCGCTTGGAGAGTGAACTGCCTGTCCCCTGCTCTTCCATACTTGCTGAACGGTCCAGCACGATAATCGTGGTTTCGGGAGTGGTTCCGGCGGAAAGGCCCAGCCACCCCCCTGCCATCGGTCGACTCACTGCGAAAATCAAGCCAGCAATGGCGAGCATTCTGGCAAGCATGATCAGGAGATACCTCAACCTTGCCATCCCGCGTGACATCTTCCGGGCTTGCAGCAGAAACATCGTAGCAGCCCAGTGAATCGTCTTATGGCGATTCTGGTTGATCAAGTGGATCAAAATCGGTAGCGCGATCAAGGGAAGAGCGAACAGAAGGTAAGGCTGTAAGAAAGTCATTGATGTAAATTCGAGTCTTTCTGTGCTGTCTGTTCTTGATCGTGATTGAGATGTTTTAAAGGATTCGGTGAATGATTATTTCTTACGTTTTAGTAAGAAATTCGCCAGCACTTCTCCAACGTCTTCTTCGATTCCAACGCGATGATAATCGACCACGGAATCTTTCATGATATGGCTGAGGTCTTCCAGATATTGCTGGACTGCCGCTCGATATTGCTTCGCGATCGTTGTTGGATCAACCAGCATCGGAGCCGCACCTTCGAGGTCAACGAATCGAACCGGTCTGTCAAACTGAAAGTCGATTTCATTTTGTTCGAGTAAGTGAAAGACTGCGACATCATGTTTGCGGTATCTTAAATGTTGAAAACAGCTCTTGAGAGTTTCAGTGTCGAGGAACAAGTCCGAGATGATTACGATCAGAGCTCGCTGAGCAATCTTCTCGGCTGCACTGTGAAGTGCCTCTGCGAGTCCGGTTTCTCCCTCCCCTTCCATCTCTGCGAGTTCATCGAGAATATGCCGCAGGTGAGCGCCACTTCGTTTTGGGGGAATCTCTTTTTTGAATTCTGTGCCAGCACAATATAAGCCAACCGCATCACCTTGAAACGCTGCAAGATACGCCAACGTTCCAGCGAGTTGACGCGCATAATCGATTTTGCGTTTTCCGACTTCGTTCGTCCCATCGATTCCGTAATTCATCGACCCGCTGACGTCCACAATCGGACACAAACGCAAATTGGTATCTGCTTCGTACTCTTTAATGTAGAAGCGGTCGCTGCGCCCCCAGGCTCGCCAATCAAGACGGCGGGTGTCATCGCCGGGGACGTACTTTCTGTACTCAGAAAACTCCAGACTCGATCCGCGCGTGGGACTCCGGTGACGCCCGGAGACACTTCCGATCATCGGAATACGAGCATCCAAAGGGAGTCCGGCCAGCCGGGAAACAACTTTGGGATCGATGAAATCACGCATCAGACGAAACCGCACTTTGAACAATTGGAACAGGAACGCTTTGACGAGTTCGCACTAACTTGCGTTCTCGGCATTCAGCTCATCGACCAATCGACGGATGACATCATTACTACGGATTCCTTCGGATTCGGCATTGAAATTGGTAAGAACTCGGTGTGAGAGCACCGGTTCTGCCACAGCTAAAACATCTTCCAGCCGTGCCATGTAACTTCCATTGAGGGCAGCATGAGATTTTGCGCCGAGAATGAGATATTGCACTGCACGCGGTCCCGCTCCCCAGGCGACAAGCGGCTTGAGCCAATCAGGAGAGTCGTCAACTTTCGGACGTGTGCGGCGGACCAGGTCGACCGCGAATTCGTAGATGTGCTGCGGAACCGGGACTCGTCGGACAAGTGACTGGAACTTGAGAACAGATTCAGCATCCAGAATGGAACTCAGCTCAGGCAATTCGCCACCTGTTGTGGTCCGGGCGATTTCAATCTCTTCGTCACGACTGGGGTAATCGACGGAGATTAAAAACATGAAGCGGTCGAGTTGTGCTTCGGGTAACGGGTAGGTTCCTTCCTGCTCGACCGGGTTTTGTGTCGCCAGAACAAAGAATGGAGGCGAGAGTTCGTAAGGGCGACCAACGACTGTGACGCGGTGCTCTTGCATCGCTTCAAGCATTGCCGCTTGTGTTTTCGACGGTGCTCGGTTGATCTCGTCTGCCAGGACGATATTGGCAAAGACCGGACCTTTGACGAATTCAAATTCTCGCCGTCCATCTTGCGTCTCTTGCAGAATGTCCGTCCCGGTAATGTCCATTGGCATCAGGTCGGGGGTAAACTGGATTCGGCTGAATGACAACGACATCGTTTCCGCGAGCCGACGCACGAGCAACGTTTTTGCCAGTCCTGGAACCCCCATTAACAATGAGTGCCCGCGAGCGAACAGGCAAATCGCAATTTGCTCGATGACCGCCTCTTGACCGACGATCACTTTCGCCAATTCTGCTCTGAGTTTTGCGTATGTATCGCGAAGTTCATCAATTGCGGCGACATCGTCCGATTGGAGTTCCTGATTGATTTCAGTTGTCGAAGACATTGTGATCCTGTTCGTGCCCAAAGAGGAGCAGTTTGTATAACGAAAATCTCGAACTTCAGCTGAACATTTCGCGTGAGCAGCTGTGTTCGATCTTGATTTGATGTTTCAAATGAAGTGAATCGAGTAAGGATTTAACAGGGTGACTGACATGCAATGCAAGTCAGAGGAGAATCTTGCAGCTTAGGACGAATGATTTTGAAACGACGAAACTGTTTCTCGGGATCTTTTTTAATTGAACTTCGAAGAGGCGTTGAGAGACTAATCCGGAATGTGGAAACTGAATTGCCCCTGATTTTGCATATTGATTGTGACGTTTCGCCCATTAAAACCGAATTGTTTCTTGAGCGTCTTCCAAGCTTGAATTTGTTCAGGCTCCAGAATTGTTGTGAGCTCTTTTTCTTCAATGCGAGCCAAAGGAATCGCGATTTGCACGACTTCGTACAAATATTCGTAGCCTTGAACCTCGTTTTTCGGAAGCCTCTTCTGCAGCAATTTTTTGAATTGCTCCCGCTGTTCTGTTGTCAGCCAAAGTTCATAGTCCAGAAGTGTCACCAAATATTCTGCGCGGGCATCGCGCTCCTCCTGGTCACGTTGAGTCAGATCTTTTCTGGAGTCGATGCCCATTTCGGACAGCGTATTTCTCCAGAGTTGATGCTGTTCTACGGATGACGAGCTTGGAGTCGAAACACTGAATCCGAAGTTTCCATTTCCAAACTGCTGTTGCTGCATCCGTTCTTCCCACTGCTCCAGGTTTCTTTTCGTCGATGCCTTCCAGTCTTGCATGCAGTAGACAACGGTCCCTTTGGCAGCGATTCTTAAATGGCGAAGCTGTTGTTCATCGAGATCGAATTCGTTTTTGAAATAGTGAATTCGAACTTCGGCCATTTCGGTAAGCCGATCCTTCTGAGAGTCAGTCGATTCGTCGAGAAGTTTGTACCAACCATCAACACCCAGATTGGACATAAACGTAATGTATTTTTCGCTGTTGGGGCCTGAACTCGAATTGTTTCGGACGTGATCTAAGCGCTTGTTCTGGATTTCGCTCAAAGCTCCATCAGACAAATTCGACAACAGTGGAACAGGCGACTCATACTGCAGGTAATAGTTCTGAGGATTCAGGGAGTAAAGTTTCAGCCTCTTTCTGGAAAGACGGCCTTCTAGGTGTTCTTCAATGACTTTTCGTTGATCAGTTGTAAAGTACAGTTCCGCGTCTAATAGGTTGATGACCCTGTCACGTTGAGAGAGAGTTAACTGATCGACCCGTTTTCGCTTGGCAGCCTCCAGCTTTTCGTTTTGAGGTTGAGTCAGAATGTCTCGAACTTTTAAGTCCCAGTCATTCCCCTCGAACTGAAGTGTGGCGGCACCATCCGTGATGAATCGAATCGGAAAATAGTCCGCAAATCCGCGTTGCTGTTGATTTGCATTGAGCCTGGTCTTCTGCGACGTTTTGACCTGCTCGGCAATGAGGGCGTCGTACTTCTTGATTTGCTCGTCGGTTAACTCGCAGGTCTCTTCGACCCAATTCTTTTGTGCCTGGGCGTACGATTCGAGACGTTCCTTACGTGCTTGCATCTCCTTCTCTGGTGGAGGTGGAAACTGCTGAGCTTCTCGAACCATCGGTGCGGGGCGTTTTTGACCGGTCAGCCCACGAAAGACGTCTTCCAGGAAATCGCTCAGCCCATCGTAAGCGTAAGTTGATTGCGGAACGCAGCAGGTGAGAGCCAGGACAAGAACGATCTTCAGTGAGAACTTCAGTCTGAAGGCGCTCATGCAGGAGTTGTGAAAGAAACTCCTCCGAGACCTCAAGCAGGAATCGACATCCGCAAGCGGGTCGACATTGAGATCAAGATGGTTCTTCGAGTTCTGAATGTGAATCCTCAACGTAAAATTCGACGAGTCGGAATCAATACGAACAACGCGATGCAGATCTTAGTGAAAATTCTAAAGAAGAACGGAAAAAATAAAAAAACGAGTTGGTATCGTGAACGAAATAATACCAGATGGAGACTCTTCGGCTCAAATCAGTTCGATGTCTGCTTGGGAAGTTTGAAAATAATTGACCCTTCGTCAGGGAAATTCAGGATCGCAGTGGTCTTGTCCTGGAACACAAATTGACGCTTCAGTTCTTGCCAAACTTGAATTTGCGGTGCATCCAGAATCTGCTCGATTTCGGTGTCCGAAATCGAATTCAAGGCGAATGCGACGAGAACAATTTCATTGATCTCCGAAGACAACTCTTCTGGCTGAACCGCAAATCGAGATTCAAGCAAATTGTACAGCGACTCGCTTTGTGCTTGCGATAACCACAATTCTCGGTCAAGTAAAGAAACCAGATACGAAACCTGACTCACTCGTGTCTGTTCTCTGAGGATTTGTTGATACTCTTCGTAACGTGGACCAAGGTTTTTGATGACTTCAGTGAAGATGGGGTGCGTCAGAATTGTGGTGTCATTTAGCTGTGGGAAGACAATTTGAATCGCTGAAGCTTTCCCGAGTCCCCTTTGCTCAAGGCGATTTTGAGTTTTCTGGACATTGTCTCGGACTGTTTTCTTTTGGTTTTCAACGAGATATTGG
The DNA here is from genome assembly GCF_048270125.1 of Thalassoglobus sp. Classification (NCBI taxonomy): domain Bacteria; kingdom Pseudomonadati; phylum Planctomycetota; class Planctomycetia; order Planctomycetales; family Planctomycetaceae; genus Thalassoglobus; species Thalassoglobus sp. The sequence goes on from NZ_JBLWTN010000004.1 coordinate 142,335, forward strand.
GCTACGCCAAGCTGTGCAAGTTCGAGCTGTTTCAACTCTTCCTCTGTTAATTTCAGAATCGCTGCCATCTCATTTGTGTGGAGTTGCAGGTGATGTCTTACTCGTAGCTTTGTTTCATCAAGGGAATTTTGGATCGCTTCATCGAATGAGAAGTCTTTGTCGGATGTTGAGAAATTGATCTGGATGATGTTGAGTGCTCGTGGCTGATTGCCACGGAGCAGAACGTTGTCAATTTGAGTAATTCGCTTCAACTCGGTTCTTTGAGGTGGACTCAGTTGGTCTTCTGGAAAATCTTTCAAAAGCTTGAAAGTGCTGTGATAGTCGAAAACGACTGAGTCGAGCTTGGTCGTGTAGAACGGGTAATCGGAATCTTTCAGGTAAGCTTTGAAATGGTTTTTGAGACTCGCTTCCTGATCGGGAGTGAAGTGAAGGGTTTCAGTCAAATCACAGTAGCTGTGGTCGACGAGAGCGGAAAGGAGCCGATCGTTTCGTGAGATCTGCTCTTCGGTGAACTGCTCTCCCTGATTTTCACTCAGGAGATCCTTGATTTTCTCGTGCCATTTTGAGTCATCTGAAAACCGACCATTCACCCCATGAGTTGTCAGCGTGATCGGCAAGACATCTCTGAGAGTGAAATGGTATTTCGCCCGATTCTCTCGTAACTCTTCTAGTTCCTTCTCAATGAGTTGAGCGTAAGCACGTTTTTGCTCCATGCTTAAATCGCAACAGTTCTCAACCCAGTTCGCTTGAGCCACAAGGAAGGCCCGGATCCGGTTTTCAAAGCTCCCAAGTCCTTTCTCTTTGAGTCGATGGTCGAATTGTTGAGGCTGAGACCGAACAAGTGCCCCGCCTCTCACGACAAAAGGCTGCTGAATGCGGAAGTTTTGGCCATTTCCCCTGACACGAATTTTCTGAAATCGCTGGATCGGGATTGGTTGAGGAATCACTCCATTTGGATTGCGAATTTCAAGTTGTGGGACGGCCTCTTTTTGTGCAGAAGCAAAATGAGGAGCACAAATTATGAAGAGCAAGAACAAGAACGAGAAGAGGCACCGCGGTGCAAGGGGGGCACCACAGATCCTCTTGCTGAGCAGGAATGGTAGAAGCGTTGTCACGCGGCAGAGTTGAGTCTGCGTCATCGGCATCACCTTGGTCAACGAGTCCACTTCAACTTGCCCAGTTCATTGAAGTCGAGAATACCGCGTCGACTTCAAGATTACCAACAGATTCTGTTCAAAGAAGAAAAGTTGCAACCCTGACGTCGAGTGTGAATTTAATGAGATCGTTCCTGGAAATATTAATTGCAGGCTGGCTGCCAGGTGTGCATCAGATTTGAAGAGACTCTTTACAAAAGTCGCTCCTCAGTATCTTGAAATCGGAAATCTGTGAATGTTTACCAAATTGAATGATCAAAAAAAGCTTATCTGTCTTGACAGGTTATTTCCGTTTACGAAACAATGGAGGTTTATGTGATGAGGTCGGGATCGAGAAAACAAGTAAAACCCTGACAAATGGTAGCCGAATTCTCTGCTACTAAATCAACACCCTTCATTTCGATTCAAGCATGGAACCTAAACTCAATTCCTCTCTTTCTCCTCCGAGCTTGATCACTGAATCATTTCAATAATTTTCATTCAAATTTGGCAGGACCGTTCATGCAGCCCTACAAAAAAATCGAGTGCGTGACTGTTTGTTTTTTGACAACAATTTTATTCGTCGGCTGTGGTTCCAAGAATCCTCTCAACCGACAGTCCGTCTCCGGGACTGTCACATTGAACGGGCAACCGGTTGAGTCTGGATCGATTGAGTTCCAACCTCAGGGGGCAAAAGGAACGATGTCTGGGGCGGTGATTGCAGATGGAAAGTATTCAATTGCGACGGCACAAGGCTTACCCCCCGGGAACTACACTGTTCGCATCTACTCTGCCGATGAGACTGCAGAAAGAGAAGAAGTGCCGGGAGAATCAAACAAGTTGGCGGTCGAGAAAATTCCAGCGAAATACAATACGGAAAGCACTCTTACTAAAAGCGTAGAAGCGGGCAAGGATAACGTCTTTGATTTCGAAATTCTAGCTGAATAGATCTTGTATTAAGATCTTTATATTTCGTTCCCTTTATTAAAGGATAAATTCATGCCTTACCGTAAACGAAGAATGGATGGGTTTACACTCATCGAATTGCTAGTGGTTATTGCAATCATAGCAATTTTGGTCGCACTGTTGCTTCCCGCAGTCCAGCAAGCTCGTGAAGCTGCACGGCGGACTCAGTGCAAAAATAATTTGAAGCAAATCGGCATTGCGATGCACAATTACCACGAGGTCAACAACGGCCTTCCGGTTGCACAGTATAGCTGTTGCTGGGGAACTTGGGTGGTGGGCATCATGCCATATATTGAGCAGACCGCTCTTTACGATAGATACGAGAAAAATCGTAAGTATGGAATCCCTTCAGATACAGCTCGCTACAACCATTCCGTTAACTTACCTGTTGTGCGCACCCGGTTTAAGACACTTTCTTGCCCAAGTGATTTGGATAATGCACCCTTCTCAAGTATTACGAATCACAGCTATGCCGTGAATTTTGGAAACACAGGCTACGCTCAACAGGCGACATTAAACGGAGTTACATTTGGAGAAGCGCCTTTCCGAATTTCCGGGAATAATACACCAGCCAGGAATAAACGATTCCGAGATGTGACAGACGGGACATCATCCACGATGATGGTCGCCGAAGTGCTTCAGGGACAAGGCAGAGATTTGCGAGGTTTCCTGTGGTGGGGAGATGCTTCTCAGTTCACAACATATCTACCACCGAACAGCTCAGCTCCAGATCGAATTTATTCATCTTATTACTGTAATAACCAGCCCGAACAGAATTTGCCATGTGCGGTTTCCACGACTGCCAATCCGACAATGTTTGGGTCGAGAAGCAACCATGTTGGAGGAATTCAAACCGTTTTGGTTGATGGTTCAACTCGCTTTGTTTCAGAGAATATCGACCTGGGACTTTGGCGAGGACTAAGTACTGCAAGAGGAAATGAAGTGATTGGCGATTTCTAAAACACGTACATCAATTTCATGAAAAGTTCCAGGAATCAGCAGTTCAGTCCAGTCCGTTTTGTACTCCTGAGTTGACATTCAGAGGAGCTTGAAGAGCAGGTCTAAGTACCCTCGAAAAGTTCGATGACTTGTCATTCGGGACAACAGGAGGATCAACAACAATTCCGTTTTTCACAATGACAATTCTTTCACAATGACCTTTCAGAGTCGCCATGCACAGCAAATGTGTGTGGCGATTTTTTTATTGGCACAATTCAACAACCATGAAACGCTCAGGAGTTGTCTTGTATGCGGCAGCCAGTTTTTGAAGAGTTCCCCAGCGTGTGCTGTGCTGCTTGCGTGCAAGTTTGGGGCACTCTTTTGGAAGATTTTCCAGGAGAGATTTTCGGATCACCATCGCGCGGACCTTTCGCATACGGATATTGCCATCGGCCTCACTGGTCAGACAAATGACAAACTGATCGCACGAGACCGGAAGCCCCAAATCAGACCGGAGAGCCCCGGTTGCGAATTGTTCGGAAATTTCATTCAGCACAGCATTCAGGTAATACCAGTAGTCTTTCTCTGGCAACGGCAGGATAGGATCTTCAAGAGTTGTCTTCTTAGCTGCCTCGATGACTGCTTGTGCCGCTTGAGAATTAGGAAACAGCAGTTCGCAGCGAGTTTCATTCAGTGTCCGGATTTTGAGGTTTCCGTCTCGAATGATATTCAGCGAAACATTCAGGCGATCAAAGAACTCTCGCTTCTCCCAGTTTTTCGCAGCACGACGTTTCCCGAACAACCAACCGACGAACATGAAGATCGCAGCTGTCACAATCTTGACCCAATGGTCCTCCAGCTTTTCAAATAAAATATCCAGGAATTCGACCATCGTGGTGATCCATTATCGTGCGGCGTAACGGTTTTTTGAGAAGACACAATCTATCACTTCGAAGTTCGGCAGTGCGAGTCTGCTGAGTGTCGATCTCATGAAAAGCAGACATCGCGGAGACTGGCAACACGAAAATGTTTGAAAGCGTTTTATCGCATTTGATGATGTGATCCTCACCCACTCTCTCGCGGAGAACATTCTAGAACCAGTCCGAAAACCTCTGGAATCGTCGCTTTCCTCAACGTTTGAGAGAGCAATTTCAAGTTTCAGGACCAGCTCTATAGAGCATCTTTCGAATTGGTTTGCAGGATCTGCCTCGTGGCGAACAGCATTTTCACTAGCGAAATGCGTTCTTCACGGGCACACGGTAGAGCAAACTGCTCTAGAAGTCGTGAAAATGATTGAGGTGGACTGCTGCAGAGAGCATGGTGGGAAATTCGAAGGAAAAAAACAGTATGAACTTCGAAATTGCTGGTCAATTCTTTACACAAAATTAATGCGAACTTACTACTCTTTTTGGTGTAGTCTTCATAAATTCGTTGTCGAGTTCGTGAGCAAAACGGCGCACTATGACTGAGAACCAAATTTCAGAACATGCGAACAGAAACCACGTCGGCTCGCTGATCTTGGCGGCGACCGCAGCGTTCTGTACTTACTTCTGCATGTACGCGTTTCGGAAGCCGTTCGCTGCAGGCACATACGAAGGGCAAGAGTTTCTGGGTCTAGGGCTGAAAACCGTTTTGGTGATCTCCCAACTTGCAGGCTACATGGTCTCCAAATTTATCGGGATTAAAGTTGTGGCAGAGATGCCCGCTAAATACCGGGCCTCTTCGATTATTGGACTGATTCTTGTCGCTGAGTTGGCTTTGGTCGGATTTGCTTATGGCCCACTTCCCGTCAAAGTGATCATGCTCTTCTTTAACGGGTTACCGCTGGGCATGATCTTCGGAATCGTGCTCTCTTACCTGGAAGGACGTAAGCAAACCGAAGCACTCTCTGCTGTACTCTGTGCCAGTTTTATAATTTCTTCTGGTGTCGTGAAATCGGTCGGACGCTGGTTGATTGAAGCTCACGGTGTCAGTGAATTTCATATGCCGATGATGACCGGAGCGATCTTCCTCGTCCCATTGCTTCTCTCTGTACTGGCCTTACAGGTAACGCCTCCTCCTGACCAGACAGATCGAAAGCTTCGTAAAGTGCGAAATGCGATGGATCGGAAACAGCGCAATCAATTCCTCGCGGCGTATTGGCCCGGGCTGGCGTTGATGGTGCTGGTGTATGTTGCCTTAACGGTCATTCGAACAATCCGTGATGACTTCGGTGTCGAAATCTGGCAGGCCATGGGAGTCACTGAAACTCCGTCCGTTTTTGCCCGGTCGGAAATGGTTGTCGGATTGTGCGTCACGGCGTTAAATGGACTCGCTGTCTGCTTTGTGAACAACGTGACGGCGATTCGAAATACCGTTGCCATGATGTGTCTTGCGTTCCTTCTGGTTGCCGCTTCTGCGTTTCTCCAATCCAGCAGTCAAATCTCTCCGTTTGTATTTATGGTGTTGTGCGGTGTCGGGATGTATCTCCCGTATGTGGCATTTCATACAACCGTTTTTGAGCGACTGATTGCAGCTTCGAAGCATCCCTGTAATTTGGGGTTTCTCATGTACCTTGCCGATGCCATTGGCTACTTGGGGTATGCGACTCTTTTGATGGTCAAATCGAAGGTTCCAGACAGCGATCAGATCCTGCCATTCTTTCGGTTTTCGATGATTTTTGTAGCTGGTCTTTCTATTGTCAGCTTGATCGGGGCCGTTTTCTTCTTTAGCAAGACTCTGGAAAACGAAGTGCTTGCCGAGGTGGAAGTTCTTCCTGAACCGATTCCTCAACCAGAACTATGATGAGAAATCGTTTCGTTTAATCGCAGACTGGACAGAAATACGTTGCTGGAATCAGGCCCACCCGATACCGACTCAGAATTTTCGCTCGCTGCCATCTTTCAAGAGGCTGGTGAGCCGTTAGAACTGTTGCGGTTTCCAATCCCAACACCAGTTGCGCATGAAGCGCTCGTTCGAATTGAATGTTGCACAGTTTGCGGAAGTGACTTACACACCATCAGCGGAAAAAGAAAAGAGCCGACCCCTTCAATATTGGGGCATGAGATTCTCGGTGTCGTCGAACGTCTTGGTTCTCCACCGTTGTGTGACGTTTCAGGAACTTCACTCGAAGTCGGTGACCGGGTGACCTGGTCGACCTGTATTTCATGCGGAGAATGTGCTCGCTGTCTTTCCGGATTGCCTCAAAAGTGTCATTCGATCGCCAAGTATGGGCATGATATCGCTGAAGGAAAATATGCGCTCAGTGGAGGGCTCGCAGATTTTATCCTGCTTCGCGAAGGTTCGGCGATCGTAAAGGTCGATCCCGCGCTCCCAGCGGAAGTCATCTGCCCCGTAAATTGTGCGACAGCCACTGTGACAGCGGCCTATCGAGTTGGGGGAATCATCGAAGGTCGCCGAGTTCTGATCTTCGGAGCAGGAATGCTGGGGCTGACAGCTGCTGCGTTTGCGAAATCAAATGCTGCCGCTCATGTGACTGTTTGTGATACAAATGCAGAGCGTTTACAGCTTTCGAGACGGTTCGGAGCCGATTCAACAATCGAATGGAGTAATAACGACGAAGAGTTCAGCGAGCGTGCTTCTGCATGCTCTGTCGATGGAAAGTTCGACCTGATTCTTGAACTCTCTGGTTCCTCGGAAGCTGTTGAGACGGCCTGCCGATTGGGAGCCATCGGAGCCAGTGTCGTGTTGGTGGGGTCAGTGATGAAGTCACCAATGGTTTCTCTTGATCCGGAAAGCATCGTTCGACGCTGGCTTTGCATCCGTGGAGTCCATAATTATGCTCCTGTAGACTTGCTCACAGCAATTAATTTTCTCAGTGACTCTCATTCCAGATTTCCGTTTGGCGAGTTGGTTGAAAAAACATTTTCGCTCACCGATGTGAATCAAGCGATTGAGTTTGCTCAGAACGCAAAACCGGTTCGCATTGCGATTCGGCCAGGATTCCATGGCAACACCGACAATTCGTGAACTTCTGGATCTGTTCGAGAGACATGGCAACTCTCAATATGGCGGGGAGAATGTCACTCAGCTTGAGCATGCACTTCAGGCCGCGACACTCGCTGAGGAAGAAAATGCATCTCCTGAATTGATCGTCGCTGCCCTGCTCCACGATCTTGGACACTTGCTTCACAACCTCCCGGAGAATGCTCCAGATCAGGGAATTGACGACCACCACGAAAATTTGGGGTATCGATTTGCCTGTCAATTGTTTCCGCAAGCTGTGACCGAACCGATCCGCATGCATGTTGTGGCGAAACGTTATCTCTGTGCGATCGAACCTGACTACTTCAGCACGTTGAGTCAGCCATCGGTTGTCAGTCTGGGACTACAAGGGGGACCGATGAATGAACATGAAATTTCTGATTTTGAACTGAACCCATTTGCTCAAGACGCCGTTCGTCTGCGACGTTGGGACGATACCGCCAAAGATCCCACAGTCAAAACGTCACCACTCTCACACTTTAAAAAATATCTTAGTGAAGTCGCTTTCAAAAGGAGCGTGGAATGACTCCTCAATATGATGTTGCCGTGATTGGAGGCGGTATAGTCGGCTTGGCTCACGCCTTGATGGCATCTCGACGTGGGTTGAAGGTGATACTGTTTGAAAGGAGTTCGAAGGCGCAAGGGGCTTCCGTTCGGAACTTTGGCATGATCTGGCCCATCGGGCAGCCAGCCGGCGAACTTTACGAAGTCGCAATGAAGTCTCGCGATTACTGGATCATGCTCGGAAAGGCGGGTGTTCTGGAGGTCGAAGAATGCGGCTCGATTCATCTCGCCCATCATCAGGACGAACTCGATCTGCTCAGCGAGTTCTGTGAGCAAGGAACGCATGAATGCGTGATGATTTCCGCAGAGGAAGTTCTGAAACGCTCACCACTTGCCAACCCGACTGGCTTACTCGGCGGAATGTTCAGCCCGACGGAATTGCGAGTCAATCCCCGCGTTGCCAGCGCTCAAATCGTTGATTGGTTAGTGAAAACGCAAGGGGTTGAGGCTTGCTTTGAGACACAAATCACTTCCATCAACGACAAGACAATCCAAAGCGCAGATGGAAAACGCTGGAAGGCAGATCAAATCATCGTTTGCAGTGGGAGTGATCTTCAAACGTTGTATAGCGAGATTCTTGAAAATTCGGGACTCAAACTTTGTAAGCTGCAAATGCTCAAGTCGGTTGCCCAACCTGAGATCAAGTCTGGCGCACCACACCTGGCAAGCGGACTGACCCTGCGACATTATTCTTCATTTGAAACTTGTCCCTCGCTTGAGAAACTGAAGAGACGCATCGCGACGGAATCCCCTGAACTGGACACGTTCGGGATTCATGTGATGACTTCGACGTTTCCGAATGGAGAAACTATCCTCGGTGATTCACATGAATATGGCGATGCGATCACTCCGTTTGATAAATCAGAAATCGATGAGCTCATGCTGCGAGAACTTCGCAAAGTTTTTCAGTTGCAAGACTGGACGATTCAAGAACGCTGGCACGGGATCTACGCCAAACATCCGAGTTTGCCGGTCTTCGAAGCACAAGCAGAGGATGGCGTACAAATTTTTGTTGGCCCCGGCGGGGCCGGAATGACAATGTCGTTCGGATTGGCCGATCGGGCATGGAATACTTGGACTGGAGAAATAAAATGACAAAGACGTTGAAACATCTCAATGCAATCGTATTTGACTGGGCAGGAACAACTGTGGACCACGGAAGTTGTGCTCCGGCAATTGTGTTTCAGGAAATTTTTCGTCAACGTGGAGTGAAAGTGACAGCCGCGCAGGCTCGCGAGCCGATGGGGATGGCCAAGCGGGCACATATCGCCACGGTCGTCGCCATGCCAAGCGTTGCCAAATCCTGGGAAGAAAAATATGGCAGCCCTTGCAGCGATGCTGATATCGACGCGATGTATGCAGATTTTCTTCCGTTGCAAAAGAAGACGCTTAAAGATCACAGTCAACTCATTCCAGGTGTGGCGGAGGCCATTCAGGAGTGTCGTGCGCTCGGCTTGAAGATTGGATCGTCGACGGGCTACACACACGAGTTAATGGAATCTGTCACAGCGGCAGCGAAGGAGCAGGGTTACGAGCCCGATTGCCTCGTTTGTTCGGAAGATGCCCCGGCAGGCCGCCCTGCCCCGTATCTTCTCTACGAGGTTTCAAAACAATTAGAGGTCTATCCGTTGTGGTCGATGATCAAAGTGGATGACACGCCAGTAGGGATCGAAGCGGGTCGCAACGCGGGATGTTGGACCGTCGCGATCACTCGGACCGGCAATTGTGTCGGACTCAGCGAGCAGGAAGTCGAAGCGATTTCACCAGCAGAACTTCAAGAGAAGTGTCAGGCTGCTGAAGAGCGTTTTCATGCAGCGGGGGCGCACATTATCATTGAGTCTGTTGCGGATATCGTTGAAGTCGTTCACGAAATCGAAGCACGCATGGAGCGAGGAGAAATGCCGGTCTGATCATTTCGAATCGTGCCCATTCACGTTCGCCAGGACGTTACTCTAGAAATCAGGACTCTCAATGAAGCCTTTCATCATATCCATTTCGGCCATTCTTTTTCTTGTTCAAATGCCTTTGCACGCTGCGGAGCGAACGGGCGTTGGCGCACAGGCTCCCGAAGGTGCAGAAGTTCTCTTCGATGGAAGTCGTGAAATGCTCGATGAGAAATGGACATATTGGAAAGGTCCGCGATTCGCCTCTTCGTTGCCGATCAAATGGAAAATTGTGGACGACCCCGTTGATGACGGAACGGTTCTCATGACAGACGACCCTGTCGCTGCTGGTGGAAAGTACGGGACTGCGGACATCGTCACAAAGAAAAAATTCCGAGACTTTCGAGCCCATGTTGAGTTTCTCATTATGAAACCGGGAGGCAACAGTGGAGTCTATTTGCAGAATCGTTATGAGATTCAAGTTCTGGATGGTGACAAGACAAAGCATGGAATGGGGGCGGTGATTAATGAAACCGAATCACCCTACGACGCATACAACGGTCTCAAAAAATGGAATTCTTACGACATCATCTTCCGCGCTGCTCGATTCGAAAATGGGAAGCGATCTGAAAAAGCGATGGTCACAATGTACTTCAATGGAAAGAAGGTACACGTGAACCAGGAAATCAATCAGGTTTGGGGCGGACCGAATTCCGGAATCGATGGCGGCAACGACGGTGGGCGTGGAATCACCGATGTTCCCGGTGGACTGAAGCTTCAGTGTGAAGGCCACGATGTTCGCTATCGAAACATCTGGATCAAAGAACTGGATTTAAAATCGGCAGAGACTGACATCGCTGTCGAATAAAACATATTCGTGCTTCTTGTGTCAGTTTCGAATGACACTTGATGAGGGACAGAGAACGTCGAGACTAACAGAGGATTTGCTTTAGTCTTTTGGCTCGTTCAACAGCGACTCTAATTGCTGCGTTGCATCTTCAGTCGCGGGATAGATGAGTGGTTTTCCGCGGACTTTGGTTGGAGTCGCGTAGTAGACGTTTTCGATCTTCACGACCGGAACGAGATATTTTATACCGGGACTCGCTGAGAGTTCCATGACATTGTGGAATCGAATTGAGTCTTGCTCTGCATCTTCGGGCCAGGACTTCTCGATAGTGAACTTCTTGAGTCCATCGTCAAATTGTCCTTGGACAATTAAGTCTGAGTTCTGGACCTGAAACCGGTTCAGAGTCGTTGGGTTCGCTGTGGTGAGCGTCATCCATAATAAAATGGAGAGCCAGATTGCTCCGAGAAGCATTGCGATCGTCAGCCGGGAAGATGGAGGGCGAACCTGTGGTCGATCACTCTCTGGCACGAACGCACTCCGTCAGTCGTTGGGGATCTCGTTGAGTTCAATTCTCGCATTCAATCATCACGGACTGAATACACTATAGAGTCTGAGGGGACCTCTGAGAGCAGTTTGCTCTTCCGTGGCCCTGTGTCGACCACGTTTCCCCAGTCAAACTGCTGTTCGTTACGAGGCTGATCGCGAACGCCAATTCGATAAATACTGGAGAATTGATTTTGGAATTTGCTCTCTCAAGCACTGAGAAAAATGACCATTCCAGGAATTTCAGGACTGGTTCTAACCAGAATTGCTCCGGGCGACCCACCGTGAAAATCCACGATGAGTCGTCTTCGCGATGAATTGTGACTTTGGGTCTTTATTCTGAATCACTCTGGGGGGCAACAATCTCGTAGTTGTGATCAAAGGCATCTTCGAAGTCATACACATCGAAGAAATCACTCAACTGATCTCGATCTGTTTTCCGCATTTCTCCTCGCTCAATCATGTCGAAGACAATGCGTCCGAAATCGCCAGTGCTGTGGACTCCCCAATGGGCAAAGACATGACTTGTCAAAAGACCATATCGAAGGATTCCCAACTCACGCACACCATGCATGAGTTCCTGACCTGTAATGTGGGCGTCCTCTTCATCGTTGAGCGAAGAACTGCGGTCCAACTTATTTTGAGTATGGTGCAGCGCTTCGTAGATAAAGCGGTACGCATCCTGGTGGTATTTCGTTTCTAAGGGGGCAGTTGGGCTTGGCAGACTCATTGAGCCACTCCGTCTCTTGAAACACCGATTGGCGGGGATGAATGTAACAGTGGGGAAATGAATATCATCGTGTTCTGAGGATACTCTGTACTAACTATACTACGTGTGGTGCAATTGAGGAAAGGTCTTCCATGAAAATGTTCTCGCTCATTCGGCAGATTTCGCATCCTCGGGAGGGGTCTTTTCTTGTGGTGGTGTTTTTTGTGAACCACCACTAATCACGGTAATAATATCGGCAGAATCGACAAGAATTCTACGGTGGTCTTCGAATGAGACAAGAATCTTTTGTGCAAGAATTTCCTGCGCGATCACTTTCCCTTTTCCTTGTTTCGTGAGCACCATTTTGCCGATCTTGGGAAGTTCTCGCCGATACGATTCGTAAGTGTCGTATTCGTACCGCAGGCAGCACTTCAGCCTTCCGCAACGCCCTGATATTTTATTTGGGTCCAGCGAAGCTTTTTGCATTTTCGCCATTTTCATCGAAACCGGAGGCATTTCGGTGAGATGCGTATTACAGCAGACAGGCTTCCCGCAATCCCCGTAATCTGCCATGAGCTTGGCTTCGTCCCGAATTCCAATTTGCCTCATCTCGATGCGAGTATTGAATTTTTGAGCAAGTGTTTTCACTAACTCGCGGAAATCGACTCTCGATTCGGACAGGAAGTAGAAAATCACACGTTCACCGCCGAACAATCGCTCCACATCGACCAATTGCATCGGCACTTTCATTTCTGCAATCGTCTCTTTGCCACTCTGGAAAGATTCTTGCTCGCGAGCCCAGCCCTCTGTGCGAGTCTTCTCGTCCTCCTGTCCCGCGACCCTGAGAATCTTTCCACTTGCGTCTTCTTTGCCAAGATACTCCTTTGTCCGCTCGTTGGCAGAGCAAAGGATTTCTCCCCATTCTGTTCCGCGATGGCTGCGAACAACCACCTGGTTACCACGTTGAAATTCTTGCGGTCCCTTGGCACTAAACTCACCCAGGAATCGCATTGTTCCGTAACGCACGACATATTTGTTTGCCATAATTCACTCCAGAATCCAGAATAAAAAAGAGTTGGCGGGACTTCTTTGCTTTAACAAAACTGATCAAGCGAGCGTCATTCATGTGGATGACAGCGGTCTGACAGCTTTGTTAATGTTACTTCGTCATCCAGCTGCTAAGTGTGGAAAAGCAGCCTTGAGGTCGAGTGTGTCACCATTTTCTTTCTGGAGTTCAAGCAGCGACTGAAAGAGCTTAAGAGACGTTGCTTGCGTGTCTGGATTGTCGAAAAGATCGTCGAGTTCGTTCGGATCTTTTGTGACGTGGTACAGACGGGCCTTGCTGATTTTCGGATACAGAATCAATTTGTATCCATCCTGTTTGACCATTCGTTGAAGGTCAATATAGCCACCATAAATCGCTGGGTAATATGTCTTGGTTCGTTCGCCGCTGAGAATCGGCAGGAGACTATGGAAGTCCACATGCTTCGGCTTTTTGACATCTGCAAGTTCCAGAGTCGTTGGCATCACATCCTGTAAGTAAATTGATGTGTCAACCTTCTTCCCTTTAGGGACGCCCGGACCGACCACCATGAACGGAACTCGAATGCTGTGGTCGTACATATTTTGTTTGCCGATCATTCCATGGTGGCCAACGGCCAGTCCGTGATCAGCAGTAAAGAAGATCCAGGTGTTATTCCGTTTGCCAGATTTCTCCAGCCCATCCAGGATGCGACCAATCTGGTGATCCATGTGGGAGATGATTGCGTAATATTCCTGTCGGTTCACTCGCACGGAATATTCGGTTCTGGGAAAAGGGGCGAGTTTTTCATCGCGTTGATTCTTCCCGAGACCGATCTCTTCGTGATAAGGATACAGCGGTTGAAAACTTGCCGGCACTCTGATTTTGTCTTCAGGGTACATGTCGACAAATTTTTTGGGCGACTGCCTTGGATCATGCGGAGCATTGAAGGCGATGTACATGAAGAAGGGAGAGTCTTGAGCCTTTGCGTCTTCGAAGAACGAAAGTGCATCATCCGCGACAACAGTGCTCCAATGTTTTCCACCTTCCCAGAACCCCCCAAATTTTTTGTCGTAGGGACTCCACTGATCTGGTTGGCCTTCCACTGGACGGCTGTAGCCTACTTCAGTCTGTTTAGGCATTCCGCCACGGATGTGGTCAGTCACGTCAAATGTTTTCGCAGCGTCGTATTTCACGTGCCACTTGCCGGTCATGTATGTCCGGTACCCTGCGGACTTCATGTGCTCCGCCCAGAACCGGCCATTCTCAACTTCTTTTTTGAGATCGGCGTTCACTTCGTTCGCGTGCCAGATGTAGCGACCAGTGTTGATCATCGTCCGCGATGCAACGCAAATTGCCCCATTCCATCCACCCATGTTGTAACACTGAGTAAAGGTTGTCCCCTCTGACACAAGTCGATCGAGGTTTGGGGTGCGGATCTCGTCATTTCCAAGGGCATGAATCGTGTCGTAGCACTGGTCATCTGCAAAGATGAACAGGATATTCGGCTTCTCAGCCGCGAACGCAGAGCTCGAACCAGAGAGCACAATCGCAGCAAAAATATGGAAAAGACTTTGTTTCATCAGGGCAGATTTCTGTTCGCTTTTGGGAAATCAACGATTTCGAGCATGATATCACGCTTTTGGTTCTCGCCTGTAGACTTGCAGACTACTATTCTCACAAATTGAAGGCTAGGCAACTTCCCAAAGAACTGACTTGGAAGGCTGAATTGAGCCCCATCAATTTTTCCAACATTGAGAGCCCAGCCAGATGATATCGGATTCTGGGGACGGCTCAGATCATATCCCTTACTAGAGTTTGCTTGAATAATGATGTCGACTGTATGTCTCTTTGATATTGATGGAACATTACTCAACTCCGGTGGAGCGGGCCAACATGCGATGGAGCAGGCGCTCCTGGACGTTTTCGGTGTGACAGGTCCATACGAGGATATTCGCGCTGCCGGACGGACCGATAAAGCGATTACCACGGATCTCTTCAATCATCACAAGATTGATCTCTCCGAGGAGAATTGGAACAGCTTTCTCGAATCGTACTTGGCTCACCTTCCAAACTCATTGGCAACTCAAAAGGGCAACGTGCTCCCCGGAATCGTGGACATACTAAATCGGTTGAGCGAAGACGAATCGGTGTCGCTCGGATTGCTGACGGGGAATCTTCGGGTTGGTGCGGACGTCAAGTTGCAACATTACAAATTGGATCATCATTTTGAGTTCGGCGGGTTTGGAGACGTGCATCACAACCGGGATGACGTCGCTCGACTTGCACTCCAGGAAGCGATCCGGCATTTGGACTGCGATGTTCCCGGAGAAACTGTCTGGGTGATCGGAGATACTCCTTCCGATGTCACCTGTGGACGCGCCATCGGAGCACGCACGATTGCGGTTGCCACGGGTATCTATGACGCGAAAGTTCTCAGAGACGCAAAACCCGATTATCTGTTTGACGACTTCTCCGATGTCGCGAAGGTCGTTGATTGTCTGATGGGACT
The DNA here is from genome assembly GCF_048270125.1 of Thalassoglobus sp. Lineage (NCBI taxonomy): Bacteria > Pseudomonadati > Planctomycetota > Planctomycetia > Planctomycetales > Planctomycetaceae > Thalassoglobus > Thalassoglobus sp. Next base: position 157,436 of record NZ_JBLWTN010000004.1, read on the forward strand.
GGCGAACGCTGCCGAGTAACCAGCGATCAAGTAAAAAAATCTCAAGTCGGAAGCACCCTAAGAAGGAATCAAGAATGTCCCCCGGTGTTGCATTTACGCTCACTGCTGCAATCGCATATTTGATCGGATCGATTCCGTTCAGCCTGTTGATCGCAAAATTTGTTCGCGGAATCGACTTACGCGAACAAGGAAGTGGCAACGTTGGTGCAACAAATGTTGCCAGAACGATGGGAGCCAAATGGGGAGCTGTTGCGCTTCTTTGCGATGCCACGAAAGGCATGCTTTCGGTCGGCCTGATTCCGTTGCTCCTTCCGGTCGATGAAACCTTGATCATTCATCAACAAGTCCTGGGAGCGATCTTCGCTGTTCTCGGACATATGTTTTCGATCTGGCTTGGAATGCGTGGCGGGAAAGGTGTTGCGACGGCATTGGGGGCAGTTGTGATTCTCTCTCCATGGACAACACTCATTGCCTTTATTGCATTTGTGATTGTGTTCGTTCCGACAAAACTTGTCTCATTGGCGTCGATGCTTGCAGCTGTCACCTACGCGGTGACGCAACTTGTGCGATATCAATCCGAACTCTTCTCCGAGCGACTCTGGAGCTTGGCGGTGTTCAGTATTGGAGTTCCTTGTCTGATCATCTTTCAACATCGTGCAAATGTTGTCCGGTTACTCAAGGGGACTGAATCAAAACTGACATTAGGAAAGAAAAAAACGGACCCTGCTCCGCAGGATGAAACGAGCAAGTGATCTCACGAATGACGATGCTCTCCGTACTCAAGCATGGATTCATGTGAGGCGTCGCTGTGGAGATGAGGGGAAATGAATAGAGTTCTCCGTGACCAGAGACCGGACGCATGCTTTTGTCGGCGAGGTTCTTGAACTCACTTTTTTCTGCGTCTCTTCTGTGTTAGATTCCTTGCTCCAATACACCAACAGAGTCAAATTCTAGAACACTTTCGTGTTTCTTGTGTCCGCGAAATGAGCGTCTTGTCAGGTGATTGGCTGTGTGCCACGAGACAGGACTGCTACACCTTTATCAAAACCTCTCTAGAGAGCAGTTTGCTCTACCGTGTGCCCGTGAAGATCTCATTTCTTCAATGAAAATAATGTTCGCCACTGGCAGAACCTAAAACCAATTCGAAAGATGCTCCATGTTTATTGTCACTGTCAATTTCAAAGCCAAGCCAGACAAAATCGAAGAGTTCCGCGAAGCGATTCTCTTTCAGGCAAAAAGCTCTCGGGACAACGAGGCGGGCTGTCAACAGTTTGATGTTGTCATTTCGCAAGACGACCCCTCCCGCTTTTTCGTCTATGAAATTTACGACGATGCAGCTGCTTTTGAAGTTCACAAAAACAGTCCGCACTCAGCGATCACCGGCGAAAGAGTTCCAGATTTGATCGAAGAGCGAGATCTTCAAATTTGGACCAAGATTGACGGGTGAGTCGTCCAATCGGACGCGGTCGCTCGTTCGGAGTCAGATTGTTCTTTCGCGAGTCGGTCGGTCTTTCCCATCGGCGATGGAGGTCGCAAAGACGATTTCCATCGTAGAAAACTATCGCGCGTCATCTTGAAGGCTGTAATCGTCGATTTTCTTATGTAGCGTGTTTCGATTGATTCCCAGCTTCGCAGCAGTTTTGGTTTGGGTTCCCTGACAGCTCCTCAGTACCTGGAGGATCAGCTCCTTTTCCACGAGCCCCATGACTGCTTCGTGACACTTTCCATCTTCTGCGACTTCATTGAGTCCACGTTCGACAAGTTCGGCACAAAGCGATTGCAGTTCTGACCGCTCGATACGGCCCAAGCGAATGGGAGCTTCTCCGCGAACATGAGAGGGAAGCAAGTCAGCGGTCAGTTCATCGCCATCTGCTAAAACTATTGCACGTTCGATGTAGTTTTGCAGTTCACGAACGTTCCCGGGCCAAAGGTAAGACTTGAGGAAATCGAGTGCATCCTGAGAGACCATTCTGATGATCCGCTGATTCTCGATTGCGTACCTGTTCACAAAAAATTGGACAAGTTCAGGGATGTCTTCCCGGCGTTCACGCAGCGGAGGAACGTAGAGCGGAAGAACGTTCAATCGGTAATACAAATCTTCTCGAAACCCATCGGTTTCGACCATCTCTGCCAAGTCCCGATTTGTTGCAGCGATCACTCGACAGTCAACGGTCACGGTTTTGGTGTCACCGACTCGCTCAAATTCATGCTCTTGAAGCACTCGCAAAAGTTTCACTTGAAGTGTCGGGCTGACAGAGTTGATCTCGTCGAGGAATATGGTTCCTCCATGTGCGGCTTCAAAACGTCCTGTGCGGTTTTCGATGGCGTTGGTGAACGCCCCTTTGACATGTCCGAAGAGTTCACTTTCCAAAAGGCTTTCACTCAATGCCCCGCAGTTGACGCGAATGAACGGACCGGTTGCACGCGGACTGAGATCATGAACAGAACGGGCTGCGAGTTCTTTCCCTGTCCCTGTTTCGCCAAGAAGCAATACTGTCGCTGAGCTGTTAGCGATCTTACGCAGGTGGCGAAAGAGTTCGCGCATCCGTTCGCTTGCTCCAATGAAGCCTTCGAACGGTGGGGAATCCAATTGTTTCGAATCCATGAATACGAATCGTGCAGATAGAGGCAGATAAATGTCAGACTGCCTAGATTGTATGCAGATTTCTCAGATTACGAAGCTTTGAGAGGAAAAGTCTCACAAAAAGTAAACGGAATCCATCGGGAATTAGGATGAATGCTCGAAAAAGAAGCACTGGACGGTATCCATGGAGTCGTTGGGGCATTGTGGCGGCTTTGATGAGCGACACACCTTGAGTGTGTCGCTCAACACTCAGTCTCAATGTGCCGGTGGTGGACTGTTTTGGAACGCTCGATTTCGGAACATGAACTCGATGATGTTCCCTTCGTGCGGTTGCAACCAGTTGAGTTGCATCGTTTTCACGCGACCGATGTTCAAGCGGTCGATGTGGGTTGCATCGAGGAGTTGCCGAGACCATGCCTCGTCTTCGGTAATCGCGGAACCAACTAATGTTGTGCCGATCGTTTTGATCATTTTCGCTTGTGGGCATTCAACCACCGAGGCAAATGGGAACATGTATTCCGTGTTTGCCAGGAATGGTTCAGGGCTTGAGCAGTGAACAATTGTTGGTCGCAGGAAATCGTATCGTTCGTGTTTGACCCAGCGATCACCGTCACGGTATTTGGCGGTGACTTCTGTCACGCCATGATCTTTGAGTTTGTCCTCGATCTGGTCATTCATCGCTTCGGCGACACCCTTAGTGGTAAAGGCAGCCAAGGAGGCGTTTGGATCGGACATCGGCAAAGGTGCGATAGGTCCAAGTTTCTGAGCGATGGCATCTGCGATTTCTTCGGTATGCCGCGACGCCCAAATGCTTGAGGCGTTGATGCAGCTTCGCCCGGAATTTGCGAAAACGCTATCAACGAGAATATCAAGGAAGCTTTCCCACTGATCGACGACATCGTCGCCAATCAGGATCTTTGAGAACCCGGGCCCGTGTGGTTGCACTCGTGGATTGGAGGCGTATTGGTCGATCGTTTGTTGTCCGCCGAAGATCATTGAACGGTCACATGTTTCCATGACAGCGGCTCCACAATCGCGAGGACCGGGATACAAGCTGAACGCTTCACCGGGAATTCCAGCTTCGGTCATCGCAGCGAACATTCGGTACGGCGTCCAAGGTTCCTGCGAGCCCGGTTTAAGAACAAGACCAAGTTGCAGGGGAATGAGTGGCAGCCAGAGCGTATGGACACCTGGTGAGTTGTTGGGCAAGACCGCCCCGAGTACGGGGGAAGTGGCCTGGTAACTGACCATCACTCCACGATCTTCCATACCGTATCCTTTGGTGAGGATTTCGAATGGAAGTCCACGTGTGAGTGAATTGAGAACGTCCTTCATGTGTTGCATGACAAAGGCGTTCTTCTTCATGTTCCCTTCGCACATGTGTACCGGAAGGCCGGTCGTGGCTGACTGAATCTCGCAGAACTGCTCGGGAGTTTGTGTCCCATTCCCTAGCGGAAGCTCAGCTTCCATGAACAGCTTGCCGGCCTGAGCACACATCTCACAGAGTTCGTCGATGGAGAACTGCAATAAAACTTCCCGCGCCCGGGCAGCTTTCCGCATGTCCATTTTGATCAGTCCTCCGTTGGCCTGATCCATCTGAGCGAGTTCTTCTCCCGTTTCAAAATGAATGACAGGAGCCTTCTCCATCGAGGTATACGGCTTCCCCCAGCGAATCACAGGAATTTCAAGCATGGTTAGTCACTTTCAGTCAAACGGCAAATTTTTGTAGTGTCACACCCGGTCAGATCGATACGAAAGCGGAGAGTGAGCTCACTACCATATCTACTCTACTTTGGATTAAGCCAAATAGGGTATCGTTCTCGGCTGTTGGGGAAAAGGAAAGGAAGCCGTTGCCAATTTTTTCTTCCTAAATCCGAGCGAACGGGAAGGCAGACGATCTGAATAACAAAAAACGCAGCACCACAGTGAAAACCGTGGTGCTGCGAGAGTTTGACTCATGAAAAATGAGAAGAACTTTTGTCGGTAATTACGGAGGGGTTCCGCCGCCGCCTAGGTCTGGTGACAGGAGGCCTCCAGCTCCAGTTCCTTTCTTGAGATCTAAAGCAATTTCTTTATCACCATCGTCTCCGACAGTGAATTCGAAATATTCGACGTTGGGGGCAGGCGAAGCGCTGTCAAGTGGGACTGAAACTCGAACCGTGTAGCTTCCCGGAACGATTCCGTCATCGTCGTCGTAAGTTCCGACGGTAAAGCTCCCGTCTTCAGCGACGAGTGCAGATCCCGCACGTACACGCTCATTACTATCAAGCGGGATCAGGTCGATCGTTGCAGGACCAAATGGTGATCCATCAATGGTGAGCTTCCCTGAGGCGGGAACTGTTTTGAGCTTGTCCATTTCCAGGTCAGCTCCACCAGAGCAACCGACCATGAATGCCAAGCTGTAAAGTAACGGCAATCTCATTAACAAAATTCTCCAGTATGAATTTGAAAAGTTGTTGTGGAGCCAAAGAGTTCAAACAAAAGAGTTCAAACAAAAAGACATTTGTTACGGAACAGTTACGATGCTGTCAGCATCGGTTCCATTGATCGTATTCAACGACATCCACAAGCTCTTAGGACCAGATGGGCCTTGGTTGTGGGCTCCGTGGTAGTCCATGTTTTCGCTGAAGAATTTCACGGCGCCATCTGCCATCAGAAAGTGTGCTCCTCCAACGTGAACACTACTTGGACCTGGCCAGTCCGAATTAATCGCATGGGCAGCGATGTAGTATGGCCCCATTGCATATGGTGCATTCTTCCACCATGTCGTATCTTCACCAGCCATCCCGTCAGGATTTGTGATTTGATAGGCCGTGTTTGTGGCGATGACGTTATGAGTAATGGAAACCGCCCAGTTTCGGAACACTGTTTCCCCTCCACCACGTCGAGGAGTTCCTGCGCCTCCACGTCGACCACCCCATTTTTGCCCTGTCGAGTTGACCTCTCCGACTGCGATGGTGTTTGAAGTTCCATCCACGATATCTCTCATGCGAACTCGAGATTCCAGTGAGAAGACCCCTTCGTGGACCTGACCTTTGCGTCGCCACCAGTCAAAACCTTGAGAGCCACCGTAGTTCGTTACACTGAGGTTGTAGATTGACGAAGTGTCGATTTCGGAGTCAGAGGGGCACTGAAAACCAGGGATGCTCTGAGCAGTGATGAGATCGCCACTTGGCAGCGTTTGCCCATAAAATTGTTCTTCAGTGTCGATTGCGTTGTAGAGTGGTGTTTGGTCGATGAATGGAAGGATCATCACCATCCAACTGTGATTTCGTGGTTCCCCATTTGCACGAGAATTCTTTGTCGGCCAATACGCGTGCATGTCATTTGGGAAGATTCCATGTGTGTCATGGTAGTTGTGGAGAGCCAACCCGATTTGTTTCAGGTTGTTCTTACACTGTGTCCTACGGGCAGCTTCACGAGCTTGTTGAACAGCTGGGAGTAGCAGGGCGACTAAAATTGCAATGATCGCGATGACCACCAGCAATTCAATCAATGTGAACCCTCGGAAATTTCTCCGACTTTTAAGCATCATCGTTAACTCCAGTTTTAGAAAAGGGAAATCGCAAAAATAGAATGAAGGGTGAGTACCCTGTCAAAAAGAATGTCAAAGCAAGCGGGATTAGGATTAAGTTATGAGGATTGGTTTTGGTCTGGAATTTCCAACTTATCGGATAGCCATTATCAGAATTGATATTGGTGCGGATTGATGAGAAGGTGGGTTGATCGTAGTAGGCCCCAACTTAGATGTCAACGACTTTTGATGCATTGTGGCTGTTTGGCATAAAACAAGCAGGAGAAGAGACGATAAGGTAATCCAGCCTGAGTTGAACGAGGCAGGTCCTTTGAACAGTTGGTCTCTTGAAGAAAACGTGCCAATTCCTCAAAGTTTTTAGAAACCCGTCGAATTTAAACAATCCTTCAAGATTCTGGCCGCGTACGGAGCTGCAACTGTGCCGCCGAATTGGGAACTTCCTCGGGGTTCGTCGACACACACGAGTACGAGAAACCTTGGGTTCTCGGCGGGGGCTCCGCAGATGAAGGAGCAAACGTTCTTGTTCGAGAAGTACCCTCCGTTGGGGTTCACTTTTTGTGCGGTTCCTGTTTTCCCGAAGACTGACAATTTTTCCAGCTGTGCCCGTTTGCCGGTTCCGCGCTCAACGACTTCTTTCATCGGATGCTGAACAACCCAGTCAGCGACCGGTTGAGAAATGACTTGCGAGACCACAATCTGCTGAGGCAAAGGGGATTCGTGACTTGTCCGAAGAAGAAGGTGCGGACTTTTTTTCTTTCCCCCATTCGCCAAAATCGCATGGGCTGAAATCATTTGAATCGGAGTGACAGCCAGTTCGTGTCCCATGGGAATGGAACCGGTTGAATAGTTGTTCCAGTTTCGCAGCGGGCGCACAATGCCCGGGACTTCACCCGCCAGTTCGAGGCCCGTTTTCTTTCCGAATCCGAAGGAACTGGTCAACGAATAAAGTTGTTCGTTCCCGAGTTTTTCTCCAATCTTCGCCATCCCGATGTTACTCGACTTCACCAGCACATCGGTCAGGTTGAGTTCGCCGTATGGGTGATGGTCATGCAGCAGGCGTCGCCCCATGTAATAGGAGCCCCACTCGCATTGGAAAGTTTCATTTGTGTCGAGGACTTTTTTGTCGAGTCCCCAGGCGACAACGAGTGGTTTGAATGTTGATCCAGGTTCATAGACAGCTGAAATCGCCAGATTCTTCCAGGCATTTTCCGGAACATCTGCAAGATTTGACGTAGAGAAACCTGGTCGCGATGCCATCGCCAGAACTTCTCCAGTTGAAGGGGCCAGAACGATGGCGCACGCTCCAACCGGATTGTGTTCTTCAACAAGATCATCCAAAGCCGCTTCAGTATGCAGCTGCAAGACCGTATCAAGCGTGAGGACAACTGTGTGGCCATGCCGAGGAGGCTCGGTCACCTCTTCGAGGACTTCCAGGACGTTTCCACGTGCATCGCGAACGAAACGTCGGACACCATCTTGCCCACGCAAGTACGAATCAAACGCCTCCTCTGCCCCGCCCTGCCCGTTTCCATCGATGTCTCGTAATCCAAGAACATGAACCGCGAGTGATTCCTGTGGATAAAATCGTTTGAACTCATCCCGTAGTCCGACCATCTCTTTGGGAAAGTCAAGTTGCTGGATTGCCGCCGTCTGATCTGGGGACAACTGGCGTTTGATCCAGAGGAATTTTTTTTGTGAATGCGTTTTGATTTTCTCTTCAAGCTTGTCAGCTTCCAAATCAAGAACTCTTGCGAGCTCATTCGCAATGGGCTGCGGATCGTCGATGGAACTCGGATTGACGAATAAGCTTGATACGCTCGTCGTTGTTGCCAGCAAGCGACCTTTCCGGTCCAGTAAATCGCCGGGACGTGCCGGGATCGGTTCATGGCTGATCTGTTGTCGCGCAGCGCGGGAAGCAAATGTTTCTTGCGAATACAATTGGATATGCATGAGACGTAGCGCAAGCAGACCCCATACCCCCAGTACGAGAATCTGCACCAGATATTCGCGTCCCGTCCAACTTCGCTGAGAGTCACTCATTGCGACGCTCCTCCCCGGCCCCCTTGAGTCTCCATTCCAGGAGCGGCGGAGTCGCCTCGGATGGTTCTTTCACGGAGCGGGTTTCGGTGAGCTCGATGGAGGAATTCCACTCCCGCAAAAGACGTGGAGGCGCACCGAGTTGCTGAGTTTTCAAGAACAGCTGTGAACGTTGCTCAGCGAGAGCCTGGAGCTGGTAGTGTTGCTCGCTGATAGCCCTTTTGAGAGACAGTTTCTGTTTTTCCAGCGCAATCCCCATGATCGAAATCAGGGTTAATATCGCCAATGTTGCTGCAAACCGGAAAAACATAGACTCACCATGGAATGTTGCCCCTTCCATGGGAGTCAATCCTTCATCCGCGAGTTCTGCGACTTGATCTGTTGAGAACTGATCCTGAAATCTGAATTTGCTCTCTCGCTCGCTCTCTCAAACACTGAAAAACGAATCTTTCAGAGGTTTGGTACTGATTCCCGGCCAGTGGTAAGAAAGAAACGACCTGTTGTAGTCCGGGTCCATCGCCCCGTTTGGCTCGTCCGGGACAATGGTCCCGGCCTACGTTGGGTTGGTCGTTCGTTTTCTACTGTTCGCCCGCAAATCAGCGATCAAAGACTCAGAACATGTAAAGAGTTATCGGATCGTTTCTCCCGACGGTGCGAGGACAACTTGGCTGGCATCGTGAGGAAGTCGTAAAACCATCCCGATTTTCAGGGTATTCCCATCCTTCAGGAGATCTCGGTTCATGCCGACAATTTGTGACCAGCGAGCTGTCCGCCCAAGGTGGTTTTCTGCAATGTCGGTCAATGTGTCTCCTTTTCCGATGCGATAGAGCGGCTGACCGTCCTGAATGAAAAATCCGGGAGCGAGAAGAGATTCCGGCGATGGCTGAGCATCAACAATCCCTGCCATTTTAGGATAGCGTTGATCAAGGACCTTCGAGTCTGGAACCAACACAAACATTCCGGGTTTCATGCGGTCCGGGCGAGGAATGCGGTGTTTGTTGTATTCCGCCAAGGCAGCGAAGTAACGGGCTGTCCCAAAGTGTTGACGTGAAATTGTCCAGTAATTTTCACCACGCTGAACTTCGTGAACCGTCTCTTCTGCGATTTGATCTGTCGCGTCGCTCGGTTGCTGATTCTGAACGACTAGTTCATTCGCTGGTGGATTGTACACCTGTTTTTTCGGTATTGACTGCGCAGTGTTCAGGGAACTTGACGGATTAGGAACGTTCGGTGTGGTCTCTGGGATCTCTGTCGTCGGTGAAAAAGGGGCGGGCTGAGAAAGTTGTGGCGCCGGGCTCGGTTTGAGCGTTTCGACGGATTCGATTTCGAAGCTTTGACTCGGGGCTGGAGTTGCAGCTGGTTTTGATTCAACAGGATTGGCTGGAAAAATAGAGGCTGTCGGAGGAGCCATTCTCGGAGCCGAGTCACTTGGAAATGAAGGTGGAGCTGGCTCATTTCCCAAAGGTGGAATCTCTAGGTCTGCACCGAAAGCGGTCTCTGCACCTTGCGCGGACGTTCCAGAATTTCCGGTTTGTTTCAAGAATGGATCACGATGAACTGTCGAGGCCGGAGCTTGTCCCTGTTCGGTTTGCACAGGTGCTACAGGTGTTGTCTGCACTGGTGCAGTCTGAATGGGGACGGTGAGTGCCGTTCTCGGTTGCGGAGTCGGATTGGTCGGTTGAGTAATTTCCGCAGCTTGAATTTGTCCCGAATTCAGGAGTCGAGAGTTCATCTCCAGGGTTGGTGGAGCATCGAGTTCTTCAACTCCGTCAAAGTTCTGGCGAGGAAATGATGGGGGATTCTCTTCATTACTTTGAAGTGGAGCCGCCTGGACTTTTGTGTCAAAGAGTCCGGTCGCAACGTCAACTTGCGTGCTTTTTTGAGGCGTACTTTTCAGAAGTGCAGGTTCCTCGACTTTCTTCGGAAGGCTCCACTTCGGACTTTCCGCAGGAGTCGCTGAATCCTGGGCAATCGCTGCTCCTGTGAGACAATCCTGCGAGATGAAGATCGTCAGTACGAGGGCAACTCGAATGAATCGGTGTGAATCATGATTTCTTGAAAACATGGGAGTTCCTTCTCTTATTCAGCTCGTTCCGCGACGCGAATTTTCGCGGAGCGAGAGCGTGGATTCATACGTACTTCCGATGGTGTCGGAGCAAGTGGTTTGCGGGTGAGGTTATTCCAGACCTCTTTGTTTCGAAATGCGTCCTTGACCATTCGATCTTCGATGGAATGGAACGTGATAATGACCGCACGTCCGCCGGGGCTCAGTCGTTGCGGGAGGACTTCCGTGAGAAACTGTTCCAGTTGGTCCAGCTCGCGATTCACAGCAATCCGCAAGCCCTGAAAGACTCGCGCGACGCTGGGGGATTTTTTTTGACTCGTTGGTCCGGTGACCGAGTGGACCAGCTCGACAAGTTGGTCAGCGGTTTCGATTGCTCGCGCAGCTTTTCTTCGTTTCACAATCTCCGCAGCAATTTTGTCTGCATCCCGTTCGTCTCCATATTCGGAGAAAATCTGTGTGAGTTCTTCTGTCGATGCAGTCAGCATGAGGTCTTTTGCAGGACTTCCGGTGGAAGTGTCGTACCGCATGTCCAGTGGGCCGGAGGTGTCGAAACCGAATCCTCGCTGAGGGTCTGCGAGTTGATCTGAGGACAAGCCAAGATCGAGGAGAACGCGATCGACAGTTTCTAATTCGAGTGTGTCCAATACCGTTTCGAGTTCGGCATAGCTGCACTGATGAAGTGAGACGTTTGGTCCGGACACAACTTGAGCGGCGCGATCAAGCATTGATTGATCACGATCAAGTCCGATCAGTTGTCCCTGGTGATTCATGGCTTTAAGGATGTGTTGACTATGCCCGCCTGCACCGAGCGTTCCATCAACGATAATCAGGCCGGGTTGAATGGCGAGTTGCGTAAGAACTTCATGAAGCATGACCGGAATATGCACCGTCCGATTTGACGGCGATGGGCGCGGCATCACGTTGTCCTGAAAGTTATGTGGACAGGCTTTCTGATTTGACGAATTGCCGACGGAGTCGCTGCGAACTCCAGTACGTCGAAGTGTCAATTCGAAACGGATGTCACACTGGGTAGGTTGTGGGGAATGAAGCCGAGGTTTGCGGAATCGCGTCGGCAGTGGGGGTAGGAATCTTGAGCATTATCTACAGAGTTCGGCAAATTTCTGGAAGAGCAATTTAGGCAGCGATTTATTGGGCATGTTCGCATTGACTGCAATAATTGCCGAAGTTTGTGTGCTTTATGGATTCTGCGTCGGCGTCATTTGCCGAATGAGCGGTGAGGTTGCGGCAAAATTTGCCAGACTTCGCAGTTTTCTGTTTGACATTCTCTGCCGAACGTTCGATTCAAAATAGATAGTGCCCGCGGGCCGGTTTGTTTGATTCTTGACAGCCTCTCTTTTGTGACGTGTCCACTAAATTTGTCACATGTTGGCTTGTCGTATCTCAAAATGAAACATTCACGACAAAGCGCGGTCGATCAAAAATTTTTCTGCACGGCGGTCGGGAGATCATAATGAAACGGATGATGACATTGAGTTTGGGAGTCGTGCTATTGGTCGCGAGTGGATGTGGAACTGTACGAGGGGTGCGTCTGGCTTCGATTGAGTCAGCCTGTTTCGGTACGAACACTTCCGAGCAAAGCCTCACTGCTCCTCCGGTTGAATACATTCAGCCAGTTGAAGAACCTCGAGGGCTTGCTCCTGTGCCTCCCAGTGCAAGTGACCTTCCGATGGAGCAAGAAGAGTTGCCTCCGCCTCCGCCAGCCAACTTTGAAGTCACATCCGGACTTCAACGTACTGTCCGGAAACCAATATTGATTCCGATTCAGCAAACTGCTGCCCGCTGGAGTGATACCGTTTTGACGAAGTTGCAGTAGTATTTTCGTGCCCGTGAAGAATGCGTTTCACTACTAAGATTGCTGTTCGCGACAAGGCAGAACGCGAACAGCAATTTGAGAAAAGCAATAGGGAGAACCGCATTCGCGATCGGGTCAACGCTTTCGCCAGAGCACTTCGTCGCTGATCTTCAATTGCTTCTGGATCGATTGAATCTCTTTTCGGAACCGTTGCGCGTCGACGGGATAGCCCTTCGTCGGTTTCAGTTCTGGAGAATGTGACCTCCAGAACTGGTTGAACTGGTGCATGGCCAGTTCACGAACATACTTCGCGACAATCGAGGCTGCGGCAACAGGGAGATGTTGCTCCCCTTTCGTTTGAAATCGGAACTCAGTCCTGTTCACTCGATAGCGGCTGACCGCTCGACTTTCTTCAAGGCAGTGAATATTCGCATCACCGACGATAGGAGAGAGGAACTCATCGTACCGATTCCGTCCGCCGTGCTTGTCGCCAATTACTAAAGTTTGCTGTGGTTCACCTGCATTCCAGGCTCGTTTCAGTAAATCGAACGTCAGTTTGGACAGTGCAATGCCTTTGCTCCCGTGCAGGTCGAGGCATTCGTTGAACTGAACTGCTGGGACAATTTGTGCCTGGATGCAATCACAGACGAGTTGCGACTTCTCCATTGTTCTGGAAAGCCGATCTGCGAAGACGCCCACCAGATCATCGTTCGCAACGATCGGTAACTCTAAGTCCATTTCAAGCCATGGAATTGTCTTAAAGCTGCTGTTTACCAAATCAGGTTGGTCAGACAGATCTTCCCACAGCGATTTCAATGATGTGGTCGAAACGCCAGCGACTCTCAACAGAGACAATGCAGATGTCTCCAGTGATTGAAAACCGTATTTTCCTTTATTCACTTCTTTCGAATCAGCGATATGCAGTTTCGCGTGCCGGCACGTTGATTTAATGTCAACGACATCTTTGAGAAGATCAGCGAAGTCACATTCGTCAGGCGAGATCGGCGTCTTCCAGGTTGTCGCAGCGATCACCAGCGGTCCGAGGTTTGGTCCGTATCCGGCTTCATCCATTCCGAGGAAGAATCCTGTGGAATCGATGTCGTTTTCCATCTCGAAGAGTCGATTCACTCGATTACTTTCCTATGCAAAATCGGCTGAAAATGCGGTCAAGAATATCGTCGGTATAGACGACGCCGACAATTCTTCCCAGGTGATCAAGAACATCGCGCAACTCCATGGCAACGAGTTCATCGCCTCCCGCATGTTCAACGATTTCCAGTGCTCGACATAAAGAGTCATGAGCATGCTGCAAACTTTCTCGACACCGAGCAGCTGTCGCCCCGGTGAGTTCGGCGTCGACATTGGAGTTCATGAGCTCATCGAGAATGGCGTTTCGGACATCCTGAATTCCCTCACCAGTCTGGACCGAAACGTTGATGAGATCCTCAGCGGGGACATGGTGGAGAGTGTCGGCTTTTGTGCTGATTTCTATCACAGACTTGTTTGCTTCACGACATGAAAGTAACAGCGACCGATTCTCGGTTTGCTCTTCGGGTGTCGCGTTGGCAGGCGAACACCAGACAATCAGATCGGCTCGTTGATATTGATCAGCACGTTGGTTCCCGGCAATCTCTTCGATGCCGTCGCGAGCGGATTCCCAACCAGCGGTATCAATGAGCGTGTAAGTCACACCACCTTCGTTGTGGACGGTTGCTGCCAGGTAGTCTCGTGTTGTCCCTGCAATTGAAGAAACGATCGCAGTTTCTGCTTCGAGCAGTGCGTTGAAGAGCGTACTTTTTCCCGCATTGGGCAACCCCGCAAGCACAACGCGGGCATGACCGGTTGAGAGCATTCTCTCTTGAGATTGTTGCAACAGTTGCTGCAAAAACGTGTCACCAGAACGCAATTTCTCCAGGAATTCCGGACGTTGCACGAAGTCGATGTCTTCTTCCACGAAGTCGAGACCCGCTTCCAGGTCAGCCAGGTGCAACAAAAGTTCTTCACGTAGTTCGCTGATTTTTGAGGAAATTCCCCCTGCGAGTTGGTCGAGCGCGGTTTTGAGTTCATTGGGATTGGCTGCATCGATCACACCAAGAACAGCTTCGGCCTGGACCAGGTCGATTCTTCCAGCGAGAAAGGCTCGCAATGTGAATTCGCCACGTTCGGCAGGTCGTGCTCCAGATGTGAAAATCCGTTCGAGGATTTCATTCAACAAAGGAGGAGAGCCAACGCAGTGAATCTCAGCAAGTGGTTCTCCTGTGAAACTCCGGTGAGTCGGCCACAAATGGACATCAACCGGGAGTTCCAGGTCTCCTTCGCCCAGACGGATCGAGCAAGGATATCGACGGGCGTGAGTTGGGTGAAACTGAGGGCTGGAGGTTGAAAGGATTCGCTTGAGTACAGCGACCGTATCACTGCCACTCACACGGAGGATTCCACGCGCTGCCGGTCCCGAGGCAGAGGCCACCGCAGCGATGCAAGCATTCGAAGAAACGTTCAAGGCATTCACAATTCAGAAATTCTATGTTGACTCAATTAGGAAGAAGTTTCTGAAACTCGGGGAGCCCGCGTAATGAATTCAGATCGGGGTCGGTTCGCATCAGCTCGAATTCTTCAAAGCCATATTTGATCGATTTTTCAAGTGCCTGAATTGCTTTCGCTTCATACTCTTTTATGGTTGGCATCGTCTTGGAAAGATCAGGAAGTTTTCGTAGAGATTCGATGGCTCGACCGAACACGCATGCGGTGTTGTAGGCGAAAATGTCATCTTTGGGAAACTTGCCTGTCGAATCCAGAGTGAACTGAACAGCTTCTTCCGTTTCTCCCTGAATCGCCTTAACGATGCCAATCCCGGTAATCGCCTGACCATCGAAGCTGTCTATGGCATAGGCTTTTTGAAATGCTTCACCAGCTTCATCGAACTTTTTTAATTTCAGGAGTGTATTCCCTATTCCTGAATGTCCAACTCCCAGTTCAGGATCGATTTCGACAGCAAGTTCAAAGTACGTAAGCGCATTCTCGTAGTTTTCGACACGCGAATGATAGTACGCAGACTCAATAGAATTCCAACCGGGGGAATGGCTCATCCAGAGGCGAATACCATCGTTCGCGGCATCCAGACCGCTTTCGTTCTGCGTTTCAAAGCATTGCTGACGATAATCTTTCAAGAGTTCTTCTGCACGGCGAGTCCCAATCCTCCCGAGTGCGTAGCAGATTTGTATTGCTTCATCTTCATTTGCATCTTTGATCAAATTGAAAATGGCCTCGGCTGCCTCGTCACTGGTTTCCTGTGTGAGGAGCGCAATTCCCGTCTGGCGGAGGATTGGCTCTTCGGAGTGAACAGCTCGCTTGGCAACTTCAAGTAACTCTGGCATCGCTAAAGCGGAAACGAGATTGTAAATCAGGACTCGTTCTTCTGGCTGGAATTCCTCCTCGTGTTTTAACAGGTCGCGTATGATGCGCTCGTCACCAACATGCTCCAGTATCGCCAGGAGTTGTTCACGATCGCTTTTCTCCTCACTGCGATAGATTTGTTTCAGCACCAGAGTCGCAGCTCGTTGATCGCGGGTTCGGCGGAGAATCTCCAGGACGTTCTCGGTGACATTTCCTTTCGCCAAACGGACCAACGCATAATCGACCGCAATTTGCTCACTTTCCGCGTCTGCCATGTTGACCAGTGCATCGAATGCGACAGTTTGCGCCTCTTCAGAATCGTCTTTGAGTGCCGCTTCAAGAAATTCGAACAATCGCTCATGACCGACAGCAACGAGTCCCTTTAGAGCGGCAGAACGAACTTCCGGGCTCTTATGCGAAAGTGCTTGGACCAGGTACGGGGACCATTCGCGGCGGTAGTTTTCGGTCAGGAGTTCAATTTGCTTCGCAGGAGGAACATTCACTGCTTGTTCGGTATACAAACGCTCGATGGACGAGGTTGCAGCTTGTTGATTGGACCTCAACAGCGCGACCATCGCACCTGCGGCGTCTTTCTGATCTTCTTGAGTCGCAATGTTGACCAACATCGGAATCGCCTGAGGGTGACTCTGTTGGCCGATCGCCAGAAGGACAAAAGGTCGAGTCGATTCATCAGCGGTGTCATAGAGCTCGCTAAGCATCGGGTAGATGTTTTCGAAAGTCGCGAGATCCTGTCGAGTCTCCAGTGAGGCCAGTGCAGCACGTTGAGAGAGGGGGTGTCCGGATCTGATTTCACGTTCGATGTAACTTGGATCGATGACAGCAAACAGGTCTTTTAAACTTGCTTGTACGGCGTCAGCGACGTCAGCGAAAAGGAATCGTCGGTGGCTCGCGTCGATTTCTTCCTTAGCGTTGACGTTGGGAAGATTTGCGAGTGCCAGATACTGCATGTCTGGAAATGCAGGAAAGAATGAATAGAGCTGATTCGCAGGTTCGAGAGTTGCCCGATGAAGCAGCCAGTCGACCAGGTCCACATCCATCTCTGAGGCAGTTTTCGACCAGCGAATGACAATTCGACGGACTTTTAGGGCGGAAAGCTTCTTCAGTGCGTCTGCAAGGTCTTGAGCATTCACTGTGTTTAATGAACCTTGAATTTCCAGCAGCCCCAGCGAGCCCTCTGGACCAATTCGCTTTGATGTCAGTCCCAATCGTGCTCGCTGTTCCGATCTCAAATCGTGAGTCAGCTGCCCGCCTGATTCCAACGGAATCGTCAGGTTGAGTTCTGAAATTTGATTTGTCTTTTCGACTTCCAGAAACAGACACCAAAATGAAGCAGCACTTTTTTGGGGAATCGTCAGCTGTGGCGGAGTCGTCATTTCGTTGATGGAGAGGACCTCGCGGTCCAGCTTCACTGGCATCGAGTGATACTTTTCTGGACGGTCTTTCAGTCCATAGGTCTCTCCCCAGCCAGTCAGAGTAATCTCGTCGCCGTTGATGGTGACGAGGTTTTCGGTCTGATTCAGAATGGTCACTCGGACAGCAAGGTAACGAATGCCGAATTCAGCATAGGCATTGTCCGTCCCGAGGTAAGTACGATTCACCCAAACTTGAACCGGTTTGTCCAGGTTCGCCGTCAGTTCGTCCGCACCTGTGAGGCGAGATTCCTGTCGGATTTCCTTGATCACTTCATCGACAGGAATCACTTTCAGAGGTTTTGTCTCGCCATCTTCAGCGACGATCACACCCTGGAGCGATGTGCAGAGGAACACCCAGGAAACGAGAAAGACTCGCCAATTGTTATAAATTTCCATCGTGGATCGACCATTGCAAATTCTGAATATGCGAGAGGATATTCTACTCATCTTGCCTGAAAAGAGAGAGCCCGAAATCGAATTCAGCTCAAAGATCAACAAGAAACGCTGGCAATCTGCCAAGAATTTTCGTGTCTCATCTGGCTTTCGCGGCCTGATGGTTTTCTGAGTACGAAGAAACCTCCATTGCAAAGAGAGTGAATTACAGAGTATCAATTGTCTCACGAAGTTCGATTTTGACCTCCCTGACTTCGGTAGGCTTTCCTGAACTCCGCTGTTTTCACGGATGAACTGATGCGACAATTTACTCTCAGCCACGTTTCACTTTTACTCCCTCTCTGCGTTGCCTTCTTGAGTGGATGCGGAGGGGCCGATCAATCTGCTCCTCCGGCCAGTCCGCCAAAGGCTACTGGGACGCCACCAACAACCGCCGCCCCTGCTCCGCTCCCCACTGATTCCCCTGGCTCAGTCTCGGAATTGGCCTCTTCCGGCAACAAAATATCGAGTTCCGAGACCACTCTTACTCAGCCTGAGACTCCGGCAAGAGCACCGCTCAAGTTGCCATCGACAAAAGAAATGAAAACCGTCGAAATTGAGAAAGCTGCCGTTCCAGCACCGACTCAAAAAGTTGAATTCGACAAGAACCTCGTCGACGCCTTCGAGAAACTTGTGACCCCTGCAAGTTCGATCGAAGCCTGGGAGAAGGCGCACCAGACTGTGCTCGATTTGGGAGAATCGGTCGTCCCGCTACTGGCAGATCGACTCATTAATGGAAACAACATCGAAAGAGAGACGGCTGCTTCAACTCTGATTTCGTTTGGTCCTGATGCAGAAGGAGCAATTCCCGAACTTCGCTCAGCTTTGAAGGATACCGTCCCGTTCGTCCGTGCAAATGCTGCCATTACACTCGTTCAGTTTCCGAAAGAAGCTCCTCGAGCGGTCTCGGTGTTGGTCACTCTTCTGGAGCATGATGATCCAACGCTTCAGCAAATGGCAGCGATGAACTTGTCCTTCCTTGGAGAAGATGCCAGTCCGCATGTCGCCGATCTGACAAGAATACTGGAAACAACAGAAGGACCGGAGCTTCTGCTTCCCGTTGTCGAACTCCTTGGTCGCATCGGTCCTGCAGCTGAGACAGCTGTTCCCAAACTCAAACAAATCGCGTTTGAGCAGAAAGGCGAAGTCGGAGCAGCTGCCAACTCTGCCATTCAGCTCATTCAAACTGAATCTCAAGAGTGAACCGCTTGATGAAGATGCTATGTTCCACCGAGCATACAGATCTCAGTTGGAATATTATATTGTTTAGCGGGACTCCAGTCCCGCAGCAACATTTTCAGTAAGCTGGCTGCTTCAGCGATCGCCAGATTTCTGAAAAACGTCGCCAATTCAAACCTTAGAGCAGTTTGCTCTACCGTTTGCCCGTGAAGAACGTATTTCTCTAGAACTGATCCTGAAACTTGAAATTGCTCTCTCAAACGTTGAGAGAAGCGGCTATTCCAGAGGTTTTCGGACTGGTTCTAGTAAAAATGCTGTTCGCCACGAGGCAGAACCTGCAACCAATTCGAAAGATGCTCTAAAGAGCGAAGCTTAACAAAGGTTCCCACACATGCCTGTCGAGCAAATGAGTCGAGAGAAGTCGCTTGAGGCTCTTCGGGATCGGAAAGAACCATGGGACCTTCTCGTCATTGGCGGAGGCGCAACTGGTGTTGGAATTGCTCTCGATGCCGCCAGCCGAAACCTTGATGTGCTTCTCCTCGAACAATCAGATTTTGGAAAAGGAACCTCGAGCCGAAGCACGAAACTGATTCATGGAGGTGTCAGATATTTACAACAGGGAAATCTGACATTGGTCAGCGATGCACTTCAGGAACGGGCGCGGCTCATCCGGAATGCTCCGCACCTTGTTCGTGACCGTTCATTTCTTGTTCCGTGCCATAGTTTTTGGGAGCGGATTTTTTACGGCACCGGGATGAAGCTGTACGACTTCCTTGCAGTTCGCGACAGTTTTGGAAGCTCGCGCTGGCTTTCAAAGAGTGCAGTCGCGGACATCGCCCCAGCGCTGCAGCACAAGCAGTTGAAGGGGGCAGTTCTTTATCATGATGGTCAGTTTGATGATGCCCGATTGTTACTGAGCATGGCTCGGTCCGCTTTTGACCATGGAGCCTGCCTGTTGAACTATGTTCAGGTGAATCAATTTCTCAAGGATAGCTCGGGAAAGGTGATTGGTGTTGAGGCCTCTGACCAACTGACTGAAGAAAGTTTCGCTCCGCATGCTCGGTCTGTCATCAATGCAACAGGTCCATTTTCTGATACCGTCCGAAAGCTGGACGACCAGAATGCAGACAAGATGATCGCACCCAGCCAAGGCGTTCATCTTGTCGTTCCGATTTCGTTTTTCCCGGGCGAAGCAGCGATGATCGTCCCGAAAACGCCCGATGGACGAGTGATCTTCATTATTCCGTGGCACGACCACGCCATCATCGGAACAACTGACACAGAGATTCCGGAGGCAGTGCTGGAGCCGACAGCTCAAGAGGACGAAATCCAGTTTTTGCTGGATACATCAGCAGATTACCTCGCCAAACCACTCTCTCGAAGCGACGTCTTAAGTATTTATACCGGCATTCGTCCTCTCGTGAAGAACAGCAGCGCCGGTCGGACAGCCTCTCTTTCTCGGGACCATCATATTCAAACCTCCTCTTCTGGAGTGGTGACCATTGCAGGCGGAAAGTGGACGACAGTTCGCAAGATGGCGGAAGATTGTGTGGACGTCGCTGTGAAGCAGGCGAATTTGTCTGCGAAAGAATGTGTGACAAAAAATCTGAAGCTGCACGGACATCAGGAAAATTTGAATGTCGATGACCCGCGCAGTGCTTACGGTTCAGACTTGATTGCTTTGGAACAGTTGGAAGCGGAGCATCCTTCGTTGGCAGAACCCTTCTCGAAGTCACTCAGCCTGAGACCCTCTGAGGTTGTCTGGGCAGCGCGAAATGAGATGGCACAAACTCTGGACGATGTGTTGACGCGGCGTTCAAGATGTCTGTTTCTTGATGCTCGAGCAACGCTGGCAATTGCTCCTGATGTCGCTCGACGACTCGCTCAAGAACTCAACAAGGATGAGAGTTGGGTGACCGATCAAGTGGAGAAATTCGAAATCATCGCTCAACACTTTCTCCCATGATACGATATGATTCTTTGAGAAATCCGATTGGCTCAGCACCGTGAGGCTCTCAATGAATTCATTTCGAGACCTGTTTGCAAAACATGTCGGGACCGCGTTTGCACATCAACTTGCTCTGGCAGATCATGTCGAGAATCGAAACTGGAATCTCGATTTAAGCATCGGGACAGTCAGCTTTGGAGACGGTCTGGAATATCCCGTGCAGTTGCTCGGTTCAGAAGCATTGGGAAACAATCAAACCTGGATGTGGGCCTGGGCCAATGACGGAATCGATCCAAACCCCGAAACAATGACGCTGGTCCATCAACTCAAAGAATACGGCGAGAAAGAATCTCTCCCTGAACTCTATGAGCCCTCGTTCTCTTTGAATCGAGCGACGGGACACGAACTGGCGATGGTGGCCTCTGGGATTTCCGGAAATGTTTGCTACTATTGCGGCCCTTACGAAGGTGGAGCCGTCTACTTTGTGATCAAAGACCTGCCGGATTCGTTTTTCGAACCTGCTCCCCCAGAGCGGGTCATTCGAGTTCTTTCAGAAGTGATAGCGACATTCGAAGTCAACCATCGCACGATGGCAGAATCATTTCTTGAAAGTCAAAACTACGATTGCAATCGATTGGATTCAAAGCTCGAAGCTTCCCGGGGAGCGACTCACGTTTCGATTTTATTTGATGAGCAAGGACGGATCTCAAATATGAATGGAACGATCCCTCCACGGAAGCGCTGGTGGCAATTCTGGAAGTGAGAGAAAGTCGCGAGGCTTTCATTTTTCTTTGATCAAGTGGTCCCTGTTCGTCTCGCAAAATAAATCTTATTGACAATCACTCTGTACATGTGACCTGTACACTCAGTACCCATCGCGAACACGTTTATGTTGAAAATTGATTCTGTATGTGTCTTTTGCGGATCGAATATCGGAAACGATCCGCAGTTTTCGAGCTCTGCTCAGGACTTAGGTCATAGACTGGCGGAGTCCGGGATTCGTCTTGTTTTTGGAGGGGGACACATCGGCCTGATGGGTGTCGTTGCCGATGCGGTTTTGGAGAAAGATGGCGATGTAACTGGTGTGATTCCCGCCTCGCTGGAGGAGAGGGAATTGGCCCACCCCGGTGTTAAGGAGATGCACATCGTCGAATCGATGCACATTCGGAAAGCGTTGATGGCAGAACTGTCAGATGCCTTCGTCGCCCTCCCCGGAGGGCTGGGCACGTTCGAAGAACTCTGCGAAATCATGACGTGGGCGCAATTAGGGATTCACCAGAAACCAATTATTATCTTGAACGTCAACGAGTATTACTCATCGCTGTTGAATCTCATTGACCATGCGATTGAGAAAGAGTTCATGAGCCAGAAGCACCGTGAACTCTTCCACGTCGCAGAATCTGTCGACGATCTCATGCAAATCTTGAAGAACAGAATCCAACCGGACACATAATGTGCCCGGCAAGACGAGCCCAAAAACTATTCGGCGAAGTTTTATTCGTCCGTTCCCTGTTTAAGATTGTCCGCTTCCTCTTTGCTCACAGCTTGCTCAGCAGAGCGCTTGGCGAGTGACGTCCCCGGTTTGAGTTCCGGACCTTTGCGGAATTTGTCCATGATGGCTTTGAGTTCTTCTGCATTCATGACTTCTTTCTTGAGGAGTTCCTGAGTCATGTATTCCAGAACATCGCGCTTCGAAGTCACGATTTCTCGAGCCGTTTCCATACAGGCATCGATCATTCGGCGAATCTCAAGATCAATCTCCCGCAGAGTCTGCTCACTGTGAATAAAGTCTGCACCACCTTGGGGAGCTCCGTTGAGGAAGGGGGAGCGTTTCGATTCACGGTAATTGACTCGCCCAAGTTTTGGACTCATGCCGAATTCCATGACCATTCGGCGTGCCAGCTCGGTGGCCCGTTCGAGGTCATTTTGCGGACCGGATGAAGTTTCTTCGAAGATGATTTCCTCAGCCGCGATTCCGCCCAAGGCGACGCAAATTCGATTTGTGAGTTCCGTTTCAGTGACCAGGTAGCGGTCGTCCTCTGGTCGCTGAAGAATATAACCCAAGGCTCCAAACCCGCGTGGGATAATGGAGATTTTGTGAACCGGGTCAGTTTGTGGAAGCGTCATTGCGACGAGTGCGTGTCCTGATTCGTGGTATGCGACTCGCTGCTTTTCGTCTTCGTGAATGAGTCGGGACGACTTCTCAAGCCCCGCGACAACACGCTCGATTCCTTCTTCGAACTCGAGCATTGAGGCAGCACTTTTGTTCCCGCGAGCAGCCAGTAAGGCGGCCTCGTTCACAAGGTTTGCAAGATCGGCTCCGACAAATCCGGGAGTCAACTTTGCAATCCGTCCGAGATCGACATCGTCATCCATTTTGATCTTTTGAGAATGAACGTGAAGAATCGCCTCTCGGCCTTTGTAGTCTGGACGGTCGACAAGAACGTGCCGGTCAAACCGTCCCGGTCGCATCAGTGCGGGGTCCAGCGTTTCGGGCCGATTCGTGGCCCCCATCACAATCACACTTTGATCAGAGGAGAAACCGTCCATTTCTACGAGTAACGCGTTCAAAGTTTGTTCACGTTCATCATGCCCTCCCTGCATTCCGCTGCCACGCGTTTTGCCGAGTGCGTCAAGTTCATCAATGAAGATGATACTGGGAGACTTTTGAACGGCCTGAGCGAACATGTCACGTACTCGAGCAGCTCCGACTCCCACGAACATTTCAACAAAGTCCGATCCAGACAGACTGAAAAATGGGACGCCTGCTTCACCCGCGACAGCTTTCGCGAGCATCGTTTTTCCGGTTCCCGGAGGTCCAACAAGCAGTACGCCTCGCGGAATTCGCCCGCCCAGCGCCTGATATTTTCCTGGAGTCCGCAGGAACTCGACAATCTCTCGCAGTTCGCCGACTGCTTCTTCGATGCCAGCGACATCATCGAATGTGGTTTTGACATCATCCTCAGCCATCAATCGCCCGCGACTGCGACCGAACGACATTGCCTGTCCGGGGCCACCCATTCGCTTCAGGAACAGGATAAAGATAATCAGCAACGTCGCCATCAGCAGAATATATACGACGGTTCCCCACTCTGTTCGCGGAGCCGCACCGTTGTAGTCGATTCCCTTTTCTTCGAGGAGTTTGGTCAAGGCCGCACGATCCTCGTCCGGAATTCCACCGACAGGGACTCGAAACCGGGTCGTAATTTTCTGTTGCGGTTTTCCTTCTTCCAGCTTTGAATCTTTATCACCGGGCTCTTGCTTCTCGGTTTCCGCGACCTGCTCTGCTGGCTCGGTTTTCTCTTCTTTGGGCTCTTCCTTTGTCTTCTTTCCGTCAAGGTTGAGTTCCTTGAGTGGTTGGTCCTGAAAGGTGATGTACTGCGTGCCGAGTCTCAGGCCAAAGACGTTGTCTTTGTGGAACTCACCAGACTTCACTTTGCTAATGAGTTTCCCGAAAGAGATGTCGGTTGCCGAAGATTGCTCGTTCACCCACGACCAGGCGATCACCAGCACGATACTGCCGATTAGTAAATACCAGAATGTTGCCCCAGAACTTTTCTCGTTCTTCGATTTCTTGCGAGGCTCATTCCCTGATTCATCTGGTGGGGTTGCGTTCATATCCATATTTCCTCGCTCAAGCAAATCTAAGATTGGTTTTCACGTTCTGCCTCGTGGCGAGGAGTCAATGAAGTTGTAAAGTTCGCTTTCGACGGCAGCGGTTCCATCGCTCAATAGAAGAAAACCACCATGAAACAGGTGAATTTGTCGAAAGCGGTAATCTTCAAGTGATAACGAGAAACTCTAGGTCCGAATCGGTGTGGCGTCAACGCGTTCTGGTGACTGAGACCAGGCTCAGGGCCGTGAAATGTTTCGCATCAGGGAATGCTATTTTGTTTTTGTGACACTCGATTTTGAGCCATTGCGAATATGGAGCATCACCGGTTGAGTTGCATGTCCCCCAGCAGCAGAAGAGGTTAAATGGAATAGGCGAGATTGCTCTGGAACCCAATTCGCTGCGGTAATAAAGAATTCTCGCTGACTTTGATCACTGAGAAGTAGCAATCCGTTCAAGCCGATGTTGTCGACGAAGACACCATGCGGCAGATTGCGACCCGCCTCTTCCTTCCCCAGGGAGATTTCACCCTTGAAGTCGAGACGCTCGGCGTTGACCTGAAGCATAATGGTTTCGCCTGGTCGAATTTCGAACTCAAGCGGTCCATTTTCCGGAGCTTTCACTGGCTGTGCTCCCTCCTTAGCAGCGACGATCTCAAGTAAGAGTTTCGGTTTTGCATCCACTTTCAGTTCTGTAAATCCAGCGATGACGTGCTCAAGCGGGCTGTCATCAATTTTTGCGGTCGCGACAACTTTCAGTTCTTTGATTGCATCAGCAGCGAGCGGCTTTGCATCGGCACTTGCATGGATGACACCACGGGCTGAGATTTGTCCCGGTTCAATCGTAATTGGTGATGTCACGGTGTATCCCTCGGGAACGCCGGTGAAATTCACCTCGATCGGATCATCAAAATTGTCGAGACGATCCGCTGTCAGCCGAATCTCGCTTGTTCCGCCAGCTGCGATGGTGGGTGATTTATCGAGAAGCGTGACTGAAAAATCTGGCTTCCGTGGTCGAATTGTGAGCGTGTACTTGAAGTTCTCACCATTGATGCCGCGTACATCACGAAGACGGACAACATACTCACCACTTTTGGGAGCAGTGAAAAAGAGTTTCGAATCTTTACCCAATTTCCGATGTGCATCGTCATCGTTTTGATAGAAGACTTTGAATTCTGGAAGTCCGTTCGGGATCAGTTCCGTCCCGGGAGGGTGTGGTTCAACGATGTAGCAAGGCTCACCCAGTGCATGTGCTAACGGTGTTGTGTCGAAGTATCCCCAGCGTTTTCCGGTTCCGGGATAGACATTGAATCCAGAATCGGGGCCACGTGGATACAACCACAGCTTGACCACTTCGCCGTTCGCGTAAAGGTACTCGTTGAGTTCCATTTCCTTCCAGTTGAAGATCCGGAAGTCGGTCGTTTGATCGGCCGTCTTTCCTCGGAATGTGAAGTAACTATCGCGGACAGCTTGAAGAATCAGTCGTTGTACTGGCTCCCCTTCCGGAGTCAGGATGTCGATGAAGGAATCCAAGTCAGATTTTGACTGAGCAGCATTCACTTCGAAGACCCATTCTTCACCCGCATTTGCAGAAAATTTGAAGCAGTCTGCATCGCTTTTCTGGTCCGCCAGATGAGTGACACCTTGAATCGCAACGGGGAGAGTCACAGCTTGGGCCGTTTGAGCCGTCTGGTTCGGCTCTTGCTCTGTGACTGTTTTCGGTGTCGCTTGAGGCATTGGTGTTTTAGGCGAAATCACCACCGGGGTTGATGGCGCTTTTCTTTCAGGCTTTCGTTTTGAAATCTCAAAAACTTCAACCGTTCCATCGAGACGACCGGTTATAAATTTCTTGTCGTCCGGAGCGATGGCCATCGCCATCGCAACTTCAGGTTGATTCTTAATCAGTTGTGTTTCGGTATAGTTTTTGGTTTCCCAAACTTTGATGGTTTTATCTTCTGCAAGCGAAATGAGATGCTTTCCATCGGACGTGTAGGAGAGGTTGACGATCGGACCTTCATGTGCGAATCGTGAAAACAAAATCGGGTTGATTTGCGGCGACTTTCGAGAGATCAGTTGCCAGACCCGAATCCGATTGTCAGCACCACCGGCAGCCACGAATTGACCATCAGGTGAGACTGTTACGGCGTACTGCTCTTTCTGTGGTTGACCCAGAGTGTCAAGTCGCAGGCCATCGCTGACACGCCAGACTTTGCATGTTGAGTCCGCACAGGCAGAGACAAGAAGTTGGCTGTCGGGGGTGAATTCAAGATCGTAAACGGCTCCATTGTGGCCGGTCAGTTCTCGTAGTTTCTCGCCTGTCTGAATGTCCCAGAGGAGGATTGTTTTGTCGTAGCTGCAAGTTGCCAGAATCTTTCCATCAGGAGAGACTTCGGCATCGAACATGATATCCCGATGTCCTTTGAATTCCTGAAGTTTTTTCTCCAACGGCCACTCCCAGAGCGTCGCGACTCCGCCCAGCCCGGCGACTCCGGCTGATGTAACCACCTTGCTGCCGCCCAGACAAAAATGAACCGAGTTCACTTTACCTGGAAAGTCACTGAGTTTTGCGACTGGAAGCCACTCACGAACTTTGTTGTCATCGTCGATGAACTGCGTGATGAGTTCACGTGAAATTTCGACTTCACCGTATCTGGCAACTGCCCGAGCATCTCCATTCGCTGACCAGTCCATCGCCGTGATTGGGCGTCGATCGGTCTTTGACTCAATGGTCGGCACTTGCAATGCCAGTGGATCTGGAGTCGCCCCCTGTGGTCCTTTCGCTCCTTGTTCAATCCAGAGTTGAATTTTCGTGATTTCATCCTGGGTTGGGGCGGGCTCGTCCTCGGGAGGCATCTTCGGTTCAGCAACACCTGTCATCAGCCGGTAGATCTTGCTGCTTTCCGGATTCTTCGCGAGAAATGCCGGGCCACTCTCGGTTCCTTTTGCTAACGAAGCGTAAGACTCCAGCGAGAATTCTCCCTCACGGTCTTCATCGTTGTGGCAGCCTGCACAGTATTTTCGAAAGAGAGGAGCCACATCCTTTTCGTAACTTACGCTGCCTGCGGCGACCGCAGTCCCTTGCTCATTGCCCTGTTTTGTGTTTTGATCTGTGCCCTGTTCTGCTTCGGAGAACGCGGGTGCGCTCGCGAAGCACAGAACACAAAATGCAGCGACAATACTTTTCATTTGAAATCTCTTAACAGATCAAATTGTTCAGATGAGAAGTATGTTAAAGAAACTGCTTGCAAACCACAAAGAATGAGTACCTAATTCATGACCAAGAAAGTTCTCGACGTCGGAAATTGCAATCCGGACCACTCGTCTCTGACACGCTTATTGAAGAAAAATTTTGAAGTTGATGTCCTGAGAACTCATGGAATGCGGGATACTCTCGACCTCTTGAAGAATGGAGACGTTGACTTGGTCCTCGTGAACCGGGTCATGGATCGAGATGGCGCTTCGGGATTGCAGATCATTCAAGAAATGAAAAGCAATGCTGAGTTGTCTTCCGTTCCCGTGATGATGATCACGAATTACGAAGATGCTCAGCAGTCCGCGATTGAAGCCGGTGCCGAACCTGGTTTTGGAAAATCGGCACTCACCCTGCAATCAACACTCGATAAACTGGAACCGTTTTTAGAAGAGTAAAAGGCAGCTGGGTCGTCTTCTTACAGCTTCGGACCGCAGCTTTCACCAATAGATTTCACCGATAATGCTCTGCCGACGAATTCTGAAGGTGTGGGAATTATTTTCCCGGCCCGGGTAGATCGAATTGCCCTCGACGTTCATGGTCATCCACTTCGAGGCGAATCAAGTTGGTTTCGTGCTTCGCAGTTCTTAACTCACCAACTGTTCGCTGCTTTGCTTTCTTCGACGAATGACGAGTCGGGTTAAAGCTCCGAGAGCAGCGATGCCGAGTAGTGCGAACGAGCTCGGTTCTGGTACAGCTGAACCGGTATCGAGTGCAGACATTTGAGCCTCTGAATGTGAGATAATGACGTCTCCATTCAAAAGTCCGATGCCTAACGCACCCAAATTCACTCCCACATCGGAAAATGTCACGTGAATCGCGTTCACATCGATGCTTCGTGAACTCAGCGAATCGCCGGAGTAGAGTTGTTCATTCAAGATGACTGAGATAGAACCTTGGAGACTCGCCAAGCCTGAGACCGAGCTGTTTATAATGATTGGTGTATTTGCTGGAGCAGACGCGTCGAGTACGAATTCCACACCTAAAACAGAAAGGACTGCTTGAGTTCCACCTACTCCGCCAACTCCAGCAATTGTTGTGGAACCAGTGTCAGAAAGTGCGTTGAAGTCACCCGATACAGCAGCATTCGATTCAACGGCTGTCGCTTCCAGAGAGATAAACGTTTCTGCGCTAGTAACTAGGTCAACTTCCACGAGTGACAAAATGGACAATGACACATCGTTGACGGTTGCACTCGCAGTCGTTGATCGACCCCCGAGTCCCCCGTCAACGTTTGATACTGAAGTTGTTTCGAGTAATCCTGTATCCAATGAAATGAAGTTCACTGTTCCCAAGAGCCCGCCGACATTTAAGGCTCCGAGGGCGCTTGCTGAGTCGTCGTCATTAAAGAGATTGTAAGCAGCTGGTGCCGTCCCGGAAGAAGTTGAGAATGGTCCTAATCCCGCAGTAATGACTGCGACTTCAGCAACAGAAATTCCTAAATTGACCTCAACTCCATAGGCGGAGCTTTCTCCAGAGATAACACCTGCGTGAGAAATGTTGTTCCAACATGGCACGATTGTCGCGAGAGCGACTGCTGGAAGAAAAGCAAACCGCAGAAGTGAGGCTGACATGCTGATTCAATCTGTCTGGAGTACAACTGATGTAGGGCCTACGCATCATAAAATTGAAGGACACTCTGTTCCTGTTCTTCAAAATTCATACGTAGATGTCGAACTCTGGTTGGAACCCAAGACCGAACTCTTGCCAATTGAATCTCAACAAAAGTTGCTCGTTTCGATGTTGCTCAATCTTCAACCAATAAAACACGACTATCCAGTTAGTTCATAAGTCACCAAAATCGGTAAGCAAGAAAAAATCAGAATACACATCGTTTTTTTTAGCATTCGTGGAATTATTATTGGATCATTTGCATCAGATTGCCCAGTTTGTTGCCTTTATGCATCATCGGGCGGCAGTGAATTCCAGTGTGAATCCAATATCGGTCTTTGCGTCCTGCTTTGTGACGATCAGCAAATTTTCTGATGCAACGCGTTCGACGCGGGCAGGTGTGAGAGCAAGCAATTCTATAGAGAGGTCTCTACCAGAGTTGCGAAGTTTTGATATGCGGCCTGCTCTTCCTCAGTGAAAATCTCTCTTTGGAAATTCGCTTCTGTGAGGATGTCTTCAGGGGAATAGAGGTCGTTGCCGATTGCGATGGGCTGTCCTTCATGAAGGATCATTTGCAGGCCATGTTCCATGTCCCAATCGACTTCCCAGCCGAAGGAGATCGAGGACAACCCCGGAATTGTTTCCGGACTGAGGTTCATGCCATCAAAGCGAATGCAGCTGGTGAGGTCCTCAATCGATTCCGGCGATTCCGGACAATCGTCTTCCTCTTCAAACCATTGCGGTTCGTTTTTTCGCAGGTTGATGTAGTACCGCAATATGGCGTCACAGGCTCGTTCGCAAATTACATTTTCGTGCGCAACAAAAAATTCCCAAGCTGTCACTTGTGCAGGCGACGGAATTGCTGCCTCTTTCTCTTCCGATTGGCTAACTCCGACTTCATAAACTCCCAAAGACTGAAGTGCAGCGAGGACGTCAAAGTTGCGACATATTTGCGGTAACTCGCCGGGCTGTTGTTCCCATTTTTTGACGAGATCGCGATGCTTCGGTTCGAGGTCCTGCAGTTGCTTCTTGCTGTCAGGATGCCAAAAGATTTCCATCGCGGCAAACTTGCGGAAGCACATTAAGTCTTCCCCTAAATCATCGGGAATCAAGCGACCAAATGCGGGGTGGTTCGTGGTTTTTGCCATGAGAGATTATTCGTAACTTGAACTGTACAGCGGGGCAGAACCGCAAAGTTGTGTAAGAGAGATCATGTATTGAGATCGCTCACGCTGGCACTTCATCAAAATCAAATTGCAGGCCCGCTTCACGTTTTGTGAACCCGGTTTTGTAATGAAAGCAATGTACCAAGTGGGGCGAGGGAGTATCTCGATCGAACCGCCCAATCGCAGCTTTCTCTAAGAATGAGAAACCGCAGCTGGCAACTCTCGTTACGGAAAGAGTGGCGAACAGGCAGACGTACAAGTGAGCGGTCTTCGAAATACTGAAACGAGTGTGAATTGATCAAAATCAGTGAAATGGTCGGCAATGGTATGTCATCCGACTGATCTTTCTCAATCGACATCAGGATCGATATCGGGATGTTGCAGGGAGAACAAGTCGTTTACGACCGCTCCTGCGGCACCTTCACTTAGCGAAGTTGCCCGGCTCGTAATGCCGAGTTTGATGAAGTTGGTCGTGAGAACATTCCCTGAGCCGGGGAGGTGACCGTCACTTGTTCCTGAAAACTCTGAAGTTCGATTTTCGAATTCGCTTCAGCTTTTCGTTGTGGGATTTTTTGCCAATTCCCATCATCAGCGGGGGCAGTTGACTGTTGAGGGGCAGCTGGAACCGGCGTAATCGGGGCTTGGGCTGTCACTTGCGGGTAATATGGGACAGCAGCTGTCGTCGTCATTGGGATTGGCACAGCAGAGAATTGATTCCCCTGGCAGCATGGTTTCGCAATGGCAACTGTTCGTGGTGCGTGATAGCTGACCGTTTGTTGCGGCACGAGTCGTGTATGGACTCGCGGAACGTTTTCGACGACCTGGTAAGGGACGTCTCGGTATTGAACCTGCTGTTGGAGCTTGGTTTCCGCGACGGTTTTCGTCGTCAGCTTAGGAACCCAAACCATTTTGTAACCCCCTTCGTCGACAGTCACTTGTTTATGCGTGGTGACTGGTACGTTGACCGAGACTGCTTCACGGCGAACGTGTGTGCGAGTGACCGGTTGATAAGTCGTTACTTGTTCCTGGCGGTATGTTGTTTGAACTTGTGGGCAAACTGGTGCTCGAACGACTGGGACGGGGGGCGTCGCACAGCGGTTGCACGGATTGAAGCCGGGAATACCAAATTGGGCGTGACCCGTGGCTGGAATTCCGATTGCGAAGGCTGCACATAATACGACTTTTTGAATTAACATTTCATCCACTCCCAGACCTTCGCAAACTCATGGCGCGTGCCACACACTCATGTGTTCGTAAAAATCGTTCCAATAAGGCCACTCGGAGCGACTGACCGCGGTCAGATTCAGGGAGTTCTCAACCCGGCAGCCGCCCATGTGACATAAGTGGAATAAATCGAAGAAACGCTATGAGTCGAATCTCACGAACAGATTGTTCTCCGGATGGCCCATCTGCTCGCCTCATCCGGAACGATTACGTGATTTCGCCGACCTTTTTCTTGTCATAACCCCGAAAACCGCCACGGATTCGGCAGACCAACATTGAGTGAAGCGGGCGGTCCCCTATAATGCCCGCTTCGTTTTGCCGGAGATCTGTTCTTTTGAACACTTTCTCTTTTCTACTCTGCGCTGATTGCGCTGTCGGCAAATATCAGTAATTTAGAGGAAATCAGTTCCGTGTTACGTACTGCGACTTGTGGAGAACTTCGTGCCGACCATGTTGGACAAACAGTCACACTATGCGGTTGGGCCGATAAATACCGTGACCATGGCGGAGTTGTGTTTGTCGATCTGCGAGATCGTTACGGCATCACTCAAATCGCATTTCGCATGGAGGAATCGAGCGAGACTCAAAAACTCGCTGCCAGTGTTCGTCACGAAGATGTTATCCAGGTGACCGGGGAAGTCGTCAGCCGTGGAGACGAAAACAAGAACCCCAAGCTCGCGACGGGAGACATCGAAGTTCGCACAAGCGAACTGAAGATCCTGAATCGCAGCTTGACGCCCCCCTTCGAGCCGCGTGGCGAGCACCTGGCAAATGAAGAGTTGCGTTTGCAATACCGGTTCATTGATCTCCGACGCCCAGCGCTTCAGGAGATGATGAAGGTTCGTCATCAGTTGACGACTTCGGTCAGAAACTATTTTGACGAACTCGGTTTCCTCGATATCGAAACGCCGATTCTTGGTCGCAGCTCACCTGAAGGAGCACGTGATTACCTTGTGCCGTCGCGAGTTCATGAAGCCAGCTTCTATGCACTCCCGCAATCGCCGCAGCTGTTCAAGCAAATTCTGATGGTCGCCGGGTACGATCGGTACTACCAGATTGCACGATGTTTCCGTGATGAAGACCTGCGAGCAGATCGTCAGCCGGAGTTTACGCAGATCGATATCGAGATGTCCTTCGTCGATTTGGAAGACATTCTCAGCACGGTCGATGGGCTTCTTGCCAGAATGGTCAAAGACGTTCGCGGAACTGAACTCAAAACGCCACTTCCGAGATACACACACGCGGAGGTCATGGAACGTTACGGAACCGACAAGCCAGACTTGCGTTTCGGCATGGAACTCACAGACATCTCCGACCTCGTTGCAGAGAGCGGATTCGGCGTCTTCAAAAACACTGTTGAGAGTGGTGGAAAAGTTCGCGGATTGTGCGTGAAGGGAGCAGCAGACAAATACTCACGACGTATTCTCGACAACGATATGAAGAAAATTGTCGGTGAATACGGAGCCAAAGGTCTCGCCTACTTCAAAGTTGTTGGGAGTGGACTCGAATCCTCGATTGCCAAGTTCTTCAATGAAGACGAGCAGAAGGCGATCGTGGAACGAATGAGGGGCGAAGATGGAGACTTGCTGGTTTATGTCGCCGACAAGTACGAAGTGACCTGTGCCGCCCTCGCTGCACTTCGAAATCATATTGCGAAAGATCTCGAACTTTACGATCCGAAAGAATTGAACTGTGCGTGGGTTGTCGAGTTCCCGTTGGTGACACGGAACGAAGAGGAAGACCGTTGGGACGCAGAGCATCATCCATTCTGTGCAGTCCACCCGGATGACCTCGAATACTTCGAGAGTGATCCTTCCAAGATTCGGGCGTTGTCGTACGACCTTGTTTGCAATGGCTACGAAGCTGCCAGTGGAAGCATTCGTATTCATGATCCTGCAGTTCAGCAGAAAATTTTCGACCTCCTCAACATCGAGGCGGAAGAAGCTGAACGTCGATTCGGTTTCCTATTGCAAGCTCTTCGGTACGGGGCTCCGCCGCACGGTGGAATTGCTCTCGGATTGGACCGCTGGGTGATGATGTTCATGGGAACCGACAACATTCGCGACGTCATTGCCTTCCCGAAAACTCAAAAGGCATCCGACTTGATGATGGGGGCGCCATCTGCCGTCGACGATCATCAGCTGCGAGATTTGCATATCAAGGTCGACTTGCCAGAGTAATATTGTTTCCTGTGAAGGCGGTCTATGCGTAATGAAATTACGGCGACCGCCGGTCAGGTGACTCAGAACGAAATTCCAAGGATGCGCAGCCAAAGAATTCGGCGTAAGTCTTGGCGAACGGTTTTAACAAAAGTCACAAGCGAACTACCGGTAGAACGGGACCATTGTCCCGTTCCGTTCGCTTGATGCTATCACGTTAAGCGGCGCGCTCTTCTCCTTGCGCATGGTGCCGAGCATCTATGAAGTCATGAAAGTGGCCTCCACAGTGACACATGGAGCATGTTTGATTTAGGTCTTCAGTGTCCCATTTCGCCACTGATATTTCACCCGGAGCGAGGCGACTGCTGGCCAACCGTGGCATGCTCTAACGGACCCATTCTTTGCTTCGTCGAAAGCACCTGAGTTGTGAACTTCGTTCTTTGAATTGTTTGAAGCTCCGCGATGGCAATGAGCTTGTGTCTTCTCCAGGGAAGAGAACTTTTTTCGCTTATCTTGACAAGCTTCTGTAGAATGATTCGACTGGAGCCAACAATTTCCTTCCTAAATTTTGCACCGAGATCTTCATGCCCCGTATCTTCCTCCTGCTTACTTTTGCATCGCTGCTGATTCCACAAGCAAACGCCGACCACATTTTTGAATTGCAAACCAACGCCATCAAAGATGGGAAAGCGGAGTTTGGTCATTGGGGATGGGAAAAAGATAAGTACATGCTCTGGGGGACACATTCCAATCGGCTCATCCCGGTGTACACCTTCGGAACACTCAATTCCGGAGAGGGGATCAACCTGCAATCCTATGTCGGAAAAAACAGTATCTATCGTTCTGAAAAGAAACTGACAGATCTTTATGGTCAGGTTCCCGAAGGGACAGTGAATCCCAAGGCAGAATATATGGACCAGACTGATGTGTTCCGGATTCAGAAAGCGGCACTTAAGGCTGGGAAGAAGAACATCATCCTCGTGGTCTTCGACGGGATGGATTGGCAGACAACGCAATCTGCCAGCATCATTAAGCTGAATAAAATCGCATATGAATCGGGACGCGGAACAGGATTCCATTTTCAAGATTATAAGGCAGATGGAACGACTCAGTTCACAACGATGGTGACAGCACCCTATGTCGATAATGTCAAAATCGATGTGGACGAACAGACCATTTCTGAAGATCCAAATTCTTTCCGTGGCGGCTACGCCTACGAATTTGCAGGGGCACAAGCTTGGGATACTCCAGCAGAGCCCGAATATCTGATGGGGCGAAAAACAAAAACGGCCCCACGTCAGCCATATACGGACTCTGCCAGTTCCGCCGTCAGCATGACTGCTGGGATTAAAACATATAACGCAGCAATCAACATTGATCACAACGGGAAGATGGTCGACACAATCGCACATCTGGCACAAAAAGAAGGTTACAAAGTCGGTGTTGTTACGAGTGTTCCAATCAGCCACGCCACTCCAGCATCTGCATATTCACACAATGTGAAGCGACACGATTATCAAGACCTAACGAACGATCTTCTTGGGGTGAAATCGGTCAATCATCCGCAGCAACCGCTTCAGGGTGTGGATGTTCTGATCGGTGCAGGATACGGAGAGGTTCGCAGCAAGGATTCTGGGCAAGGGAAAAACTTTGTTGAAGGAAACGCGTATCTGACAGCTCAAACGCTTAATGAAATCGATTTCCGCAACGGAGGAAAGTACGTCGTCGCAATTCGTCAACAAGGCGTTGACGGAGCCGAGCAATTGAAAGAAAAAGCGGAAGAGGCCATCGCCAGAGACAGCCGTCTCTTTGGCTTTTTCGGAGTCAAAGGAGGGCACTTGCCGTATCAAACAGCTGACGGCGACTTTCAGCCAGCTATTGGTCGTAAGAAAACGGCTGAGAAATACAGTAAGGCGGATTTGAGAGAAAATCCAAATCTCAGTGAGATGACCGAGGCAGCACTCTCAGTTCTGGAGAAAAATGAAAAAGGCTTCTGGTTGATGGTGGAAGCAGGAGATGTCGACTGGGCGAATCACGACAACAACATCGACAACTCTGCTGGCGCGGTAATGAGTGGCGATGCTGCTGTTAAAGTGGTCACAGACTGGGTTGAGAAAAACAGCTCCTGGGACGAGACCGTCATGATCGTGACAGCTGATCATGGTCACTTTCTGGTCCTGGAGAAGCCAGAATTGCTGGTTTCGCCCGCGGAATAACACATTCCCGTTGCCAAATTGTGAAACTCTGTGATAAACAGCGAGGTTGAAGCTCAATCAACCTCGCTGTCAGAGGTATTGCAGCGATCGAATTGCGTTACGACGGACGCAAATTTGAAGGCGAACAGCAGAAAAGTGATCACCAGGAATTCGTCGCTCAGGACCATTATCTGAGTGACTCAGGCGGGCTCAAGGCTCCTGCCTGCAACGATTCATTCCTGTTCGCTCACCAGAGTGCGTTTCAGAAGGACGTGCGTTTGAAAATGCGTCATGGAGGACGCAGTGGCATCGTTTAAGGAGCATGTTGGTTTTAGCGGATTGCTTGGGGTCGGTTACGGACTCGGAGCGACCTTTCTACTTGGATTTTCGCCAACGCAAGGCGCGCTCGCTGGTTATCTCGCCGGTGTCGGTGGAATGCTTCCCGATCTCGATTCTCCGACCGGGAAACCGGGACAGGAGATTTTTTCTCTGACCGCAGCTGTTGCTCCGCTTGTTTTGATTGGAAACGTTCTCAAATGGGCCAAGTTACCGACGGATACCGAAACCGTCATGTTGACGATGCTGCTGATGTACTTCGCCATTCGGTATGGTGCAGCTTGGTTTGTCGCCAAGCTAAGTGTGCATCGTGGAATGTTCCATAGTATTCCGGCAAACGTGATCGCTGCCGAGGTGACGTATCTCTTTTATCCCACTGAAAGCATTGTCGTAAAATGGCTGATGGCAGGAGCCATTGCCGTTGGATTTTTCTCGCACTTACTTTTGGATGAAATCTATTCCATCACCTGGTCTGGAGCGATGCCCCGGTTGAAGAAGTCGTCCGGCACCGCAATCAAATTCTGGGGAAAAGAATTCGGCCCGTCAGCATTTACATACGTCATGCTGATGTTTCTGACATTCGTCACGTTGGAAGATGCCGGAGTCATTTCGACAACGCGAGAACTTCAAGCGTCTCCGGCGGAAGAAGAAATTGACGGAGAGTCTCCCGAGACGCTATTGCCCAATTCCGTCGAATCGCGAGCAGTTCAGGAGGCACGCCATATTCGTGATGAACTTTCAGATGCTCCGAAGTTTCAATAAGCCGAGCGGGAATCAGGCTGTGAAGGAACCGGCACGCTGCAATAAAGAAGACCTGCTGCCAAAGAGTTCAAGTAATAGTCGTGTTCAAAAAATAAGCCGGGACCATTGCCCCGGCTTATTTTGTAAATTCTTTTCGATCACGTGTTCAGTTGATCTCTGAGTCAAATTGTCCAGCGTGTCACCGAGGAACAACTGGTGGCATTTCTATGGCGATTTTCGTTTCGACAGGGGGCAGAATGTCTGAGACTTGCGTCTCCATTCCCGAAGCAATCCGTTCTTTTCTCGCAGTTTCAACATAGAGTGTTGCTGTGAGCGCGAGAAGTTTATCCGCATCTCCTGGACGGACTCCGTCTAAATCCTGGGCAATCTTCTCCACCCATCCCGGTTGATGAGACATCGCCATCGACATCATTTCAACGAACAGGCTGATCTCTTCAAAGTTCCGGTCTGCAATTCGATTGCTGACTGGTGAAATCAACCTTGCGATTGCTTCAATCGCATTCGATGGAAACGAGACATACAAATCGAGCTGATGGACGATTGTTCCATTCTCCCGAAAGGTCGGCTTTAAGTGCATCATGGCCATCGCCTGGACCGACTTTTTGATCGCAGGACTTTTGAATTCTCCATGGCAAGTTACGACGTAGTGTTCAGGTGTGTTTAATAATACGTGAACAGTTCCGAGCGTCCCGTCTTGCGTGTCTGTTTCAAATCGCGTTTCAGATTCCCTTTTCATCTGAACATTTGAAATGTTCATCGCACGCCAAATGCTGACTGCGACATCTGGATGATTCGTGAAGAATTCATAACATCGCCGATCCGATTCAAGTTCAATGACGGGAAGTCGGCGATACAGACTTAAATTATTCAGAATATGCTGTGCATTCGCTTGAGACTGTGGCTCCATAAGATGAAGGGGAAACTCTGAGACCGCGATTCGGCGAACTCGTCGGCTCGACGTGCCGGCCTCAAGCGTTTTGATCAGGATTGGTGAACCAACCTGCTCTTGCGATTTTTCCCCGATTGGAATGACGGACCCGGTCTCTGGCCGATTTTCGGCGAAAACTGAGCCGGCAGAGACAGCGATGGTCCCCACACTCAGTAGACACCAGAGTCCCCCGACAAATTGTGCGCGCAGCGTTCCCATTCGTTCCCCCCTGACAGTCCGACTCGGCAAGAATCACCGAAGCTGGATGCCCCCCAGCTGTGATGGAACCGTACTTCCAGAATAATCGGCAAAGTCACTGCGATTCCGTCAGTCGAAATTCCGATCTATGCAAAAGGACGCTCAGTCCGGATGGTTCATCTCCGTTTTGAGAGAAAAAACAGGCCGGAAAACGTCTCGGATGAATTTCGTCTTGTTTGCATGTTCTGCAGCAACGATAATTCAATCACGCATTAAGCGTTTTTTCTAACATTGAGTGGAAGGAGTCGGAGAATGCATTTCTTTAAAGACAACGCGGAAGCCATCGGGCGGACACCATTGGTTCGAATCAACCATCTGACGAAAGGGCTGAACGGGACCGTACTTGCTAAAACTGAAGGGCGCAACCCTGCCTATTCGGTTAAGTGCCGCATCGGGGCTGCGATGATTGCCGACGCAGAAGAACGTGGAGTTCTTAAGCCTGGAATGAAAGTCGTCGAGCCTACGAGCGGGAATACCGGGATCGCTCTCGCATTTGTTTGTGCTGCAAAAGGCTATCCACTCACTTTGACGATGCCGGATACAATGTCTGTCGAACGCCGATTGATGCTGAAAAGTTTTGGCGCAACTTTGCTGCTGACTCCCGGAGCGGATGGCATGGGCGGAGCAATTTCCAGAGCGGAAGAGCTTTCGCAACAAGCCGATTATTACATGCCGCAACAGTTTAATAACCCAGCGAATCCAGAAATCCATTTCAAAACCACAGGTCCGGAAATCTGGGAAGCAATGGACGGGAATGTCGATATCCTGGTTTCCGGTGTTGGCACTGGGGGGACAATTACTGGTGTATCGCGGTACTTCAAAGAAGCAAAGGGGCATGCCCTGCACGCGGTTGCCGTCGAGCCGTCTGCGAGTCCGGTACTTTCGGGCGGTGCACCTGGAAAGCACAAAATTCAGGGGCTCGGAGCTGGTTTTATCCCTAACACTCTAGACATGAATATGGTCGATGAAGTTGTTCAGGTCACCGATGAAGAATCTTTCGAGATGGCTCCTCGTGTCGCTTCTGAAGAAGGAATCACTTGCGGAATCAGCGGCGGAGCAGCCATGGCTGCTGCTTTGCGAATCGCTGCCCGACCGGAGAGTAAGGGGAAGAACATCGTCGTCATCCTCCCGGATAGCGGAGAGCGTTACTTGTCGACTTCTCTCTTTGACCACTGCCGAGACTAACTCTATCTCAGCATTTTCGAAAATGCCCTCCTGGAGAATCTTGAAATCCGTACGAATACGAGCAATTCAGCAGGAGTTGTAGTTCTTAGAGCAGCTTGCTCTACCGTGTTCCCGTGAAGAACCCATTTCACTAGATCCAGTCCGAAAACCTCTGGAATAGCCACTTTCCTCAACATTTGAGAGAGCAATTTCAAGTTTCAGGATCAGTTCTAGTAAAATTACTGTTCGCCACGAGGCAGAACCTGCAAACTACTTCGAAAGATGCTTTAAAAAACGCCGAAGAGACATTTCGTCTCCTCGGCGTTTTTTGTTTTTTGAAAAAGCGAGGTCGAAGCTTTATCGAGTTGTATCTTCAAGCTGATGACGACGCGTCTTTTTCAGGAAGTAGAATTGTCAACAAGAACGACGAATCTTCAATGGCTTCGACGGAATGTTCTTCGGCAGTTGACAGATATAACATTTCACCTGCTTCCAGATGTTTTGTTTCTCCCATGGATGTGAACGCAAACTTCCCTTCGATGCATTGGACAAGGATTTCTCCAGGTGCAGAGTGATCCTTAAGAACCTTCCCGGCCGGGAGCACCATGCGGATGACTTCGAGAGTTCCTGTTTTCACAAGAGCTTTGGTCGAAGCCTTCTGTAAGTTGTCCCCCAGAGGACGAACATCAATAATTTCGCCCGGTTGTGCATGTGGGATTGCCATTTTTTGCTCCTTGCTTTGATGGATGTTGAATCGCATCGATTGACCCGATTCGTCTGAATGGAAATGTTGATCAGTTTTCTTCTAGATGATGCTCCGTCACTTCAGATCCATTCGGACGAAATGAATGACCGGTCCGTAAACCTGCGACGAACAGCACCAGTGCGACCGCTCCTAAGAAAAAGATTGTATCTCCCGGGACTCTCATCCAGCGAAGAGTTTGCATCAGGTCGGTTTGCATGAATTCGCTACTTCGAGCATACCAGTAACTGTGCTCGACAGACGCTTTTGTCTGCATGAGCCCAACGGGTAACAGGCTCAAAATACACATTGCCATTAAGCCACCGTTGAGCGACCAGAACGAGAATCTCAACATGCCATCTTTCCACTCTCGTCCAGGAATCAGAACTCGTAAGCAGACCAGCATCAGGCCGATCCCCAACATTCCGTAGACTCCAAATAACGCAGCATGACCGTGGAGCGGTGTCGTATTTAAGCCTTGCATGTAGTACAGAGCAATGGGCGGGTTGATCATGAAACCGAACAGTCCCGCGCCGAACATATTCCAGAAGGCGACTGAGATAAAGAAGTAGATCGGCCATCTATATCTTTGAACCCATGGGGATGTTCTGGATCGCCGCAAGTCTTCGGTAGCATCAAAACCGACCAAGACCAGCGGGACGACCTCCAACGCGCTGAAGACAGATCCCCACACAAGTGCAACGGTCGGTGTTCCCGAGAAATACAGGTGGTGGCACGTCCCGATAATTCCGCCGGCGAGGAAGATCGTCGCTGAGAGCAATGCGGCAGCCG
Source organism: Thalassoglobus sp. (assembly GCF_048270125.1). NCBI lineage: Bacteria > Pseudomonadati > Planctomycetota > Planctomycetia > Planctomycetales > Planctomycetaceae > Thalassoglobus > Thalassoglobus sp. The sequence continues at coordinate 198,054 of NZ_JBLWTN010000004.1, forward strand.
CTGCGATGCCCGGACGAATGAGATTCAGACGCATGAAAAGAAAAGCGATCACAGTTGTGGCGAAGACTTCAAAAAATCCTTCGACCCACAAGTGTACGACCCACCAGCGCCAGTATTCCACAATCGACAAGTGTGTATGTCGTCCCCAGGTCAGCCCGGCTCCGTAGAAGAGTGCAATCGCCCCTGTTGCGACAGCCAGTAACGCAACAAGTTGTCGAGTTTCACCAGTCTTTCGCAAGGCGGGAAGAAGGACGCGGATCATCAGGAACAGCCACAATAGCAGGCCGATCATCAGGCCGATCTGCCAAACGCGGCCAAGGTCAACGTATTCGTATCCTTGATGTCCCAGGTAGAAAGAGACTGCATCCGACATCTTGTTCTGAATACTCAACCATTCACCCGTCAGCGACCCAACGACTACGAGCAATAAGGCACCAAACAGGACATTCACACCGAGCGCTTGCCCTTTCGGTTCTTCACCACTTACAAGAGGACCAATGAACAGACCGGCTGCCAGCCAGGCTGTCGCAATCCAGAAGAGTCCCATTTGAACGTGCCAGGTTCGGCTTACGCTGTACGGCAGCCAATCAGAAAGAGGAAAACCATAGAACCCATCCCCTTCAACACCGTAGTGTGCGGTGACGACCCCCAGCAGCATCTGTACAAGAATCAGTGCGGATACAACCCAAAAGTATTTAATGGTCGCCTTCTGAGAAGAGGTTGCTTCCCAGAGTGCCAGTGGGTCCGAGTCCGGAGGAGGCAGTTCTTCCTCTTCGGATCGCTTGACTGCGTACCACCAAGCCATCGACGCAATCCCTGCGAGTAGAACGATGATGCTTACGCCTGTCCAAACGATGTTGTCCCCAGTGGGGCGATTCCCGATGAGTGGCTCATGCGGCCAGTTGTTTGTGTAAGTGGAGATGTCGTCCGGTCGATCGGTCGACGCAGCCCATGCCGTCCAGAAGATAAAAACTGATAACAAACGGACGCGTTCGGGAGTGGTGACCGCGTTCGGAGGAATCGCGTAATCAGGATTTCCTTTCATGAAGACATCAGTGTAGTGATCGAGATTGGCTTGAAACGCTTCGAGCCGAAGCGGGTTAAGCGTGACGACACCTGTCGATTGATCGAACGTGTTGGTGTGCAAGAGTTCCGTTAAGCGAGCTACCAGTTGGCCTTGCCGCTCTTCTGACAGGTTTTCGTAATCGCTCTGAAATTCTTCATCCGCCCATCGATTGAGAATGAACAGCGCTTCCCGATGAAGCCAATCTGCCGTCCAGTCCGGAGCGACATAACTTCCATGTCCCCAGATCGACCCAACCTGCATTCCCCCCATGGACTGCCACACATTCTGCCCTGCTGAAATCTCACCTCGCTCTATGAAGATCGTTCCATCTGTCGAAACGAACTGGTCCGGAATTGGTGGCATTTCCTGATAAATTCGCGTTCCGATCCAACCGAGAACGAGAAATGAAAAGACCATGACAAGGGTGAAAGCGATCCATAAACGCCGCATTGCTCTTCCTTTGAATTGTCCCAAGAGGTTTGTCAGTAGATTTGTGTTTCAATGAGTTCCGTAACTTCTTTTGATCCGTTCAACCGAAATTTTTATAAACTGCACGTTGAGGTGTAGATTTCGTTCGCGAAAAAAAACGCTCATGGCGCAGGTCATAAAAAGAATAAGTCGTTCATCCAAAACGGATTGAAAGTGAATCTGAGAATAACTCTTGAAATGTTCACGTCAAGGTGTAGAATGAGCCGAGTTTGAAAATTTCGTTTTTCAGGAGGAGTGTTTCTGTGTTACCAAAGACAGCAGAGTATGCCCTACGTGCTGTTGCGTGCCTGGCTGGAGAGCCGGAGTTGGCAATCGCTGCTGATTCCCTGTCAACGAGAACTCAGATCCCGCGAAGATACTTACACAAGGTGCTTCAGGATCTTGTGAAGGCCGATCTTGTGCAGTCTCGCCCCGGTCCCGGAGGCGGGTATCTGCTGTCTCAATCTCCTGCAGAAATAACAATTCTTGACGTCGTGAATGCAGTCTCACCGCTTGAGCGAATCCATCATTGCCCGCTGGGACTTCCTTCTCATACATCCTTGTGTCCGCTGCATCAAGAACTTGATAAAGCGTACGCTGCCACGGAGCAAGCTTTTTCACGTGTGACCATCCAGAATATTCTTGAGTCGACAAATCCAGTTGTTCCCTTATGCGAGATTTCCTGATTCGTGCCCAATATGGATTCAGTCGAATTCGGAGTAGAGTATCTTTCGAATTGGTGTACAGGTTCTGCCTCGTGGCGAACACCATTTTTATTGATGAAACGCATTCCTCACGGGCAGACGGTAGAGCAAACTGCTCTAGAGGCCAATCAATCGACAAGAGTTCCCACCCCATTACCTTCCTCATCTTTAGGAGAGCGCTGTGACCTTCCGAAATATTTTCCCCCGATTCGCAACGATGAGTCTGATTTGCGTTTTGGGAGCTGCGATGTTGATTGCTGAAGAGAAGAGTTCCACGAAATCCGAAGCTGTTGAAGAGCAAAAAGAGATCCCGCGTGTTTCACTCGAGGAAGCACGTGAGCAAGCCGAGCTCATGCATTTCATCTACAATTCAACTCTTGAAACTCTTCATGACCGCTATTTCCATGGAGACCGTGCGATGGTCCCGGCACGTGCAATGATAGATGTCTTTCGTGATATGGAACGTCGGACACATACAAAAGCACGATGGATTTCGGCGAGTTTGAAACCGATGAGTATCGACAATAAGCCTGAAACGGACTTCGAGAAACGGGCAGCGATGGAAATCTCCAAAGGAGAATCGAAGTTCGAAACCGTTGAAGATGGATATTATCGACGTGCGGGGAGTATCTCCCTGAATCATGGCTGTATTGGATGCCATGCTGGTTTGTCGAACACATCAACCTCTCGTCAGTTCGCCGGATTGGTGATCAGCGTTCCTGTGAATAAAGATGTGGTGCTGACTCCAGCTTCGAAGTCATCGCCAGAATCAGCGCCAAAAACAAAGAAATCAGAGTAGGCATGGCGAGAAGATGTAGATCGATCCAATCGACTGCGGTGTTGGAATCGAGTTGAGATGTCGTTCGCTGTGATGAGCAGGCTCGCTGGCCCGCTCATCACAGATCGTCGCTTGCAAGACTCCTCTCTTTGAGCAGTTTCAATACTTGCTGTGCCCGTGAAGATCACTTTCATGACTTCATGGACTGCGCGCCGCGAGGCCCGGACGCGAATACTCAATCGAACAACGCGATGAGTGGACCACCCTGCTCTACTGAGGTTTGACGCCAACCTGCAATCTGCGAATGCTGCTTTGTTTTTCTCGCCTTGGGCGAGTTACTTCTGGTCAATCTCTGCTTCAAGGAAAGCGATAAGGTCGCGGAGCTCACGGATTGTCAGTGTGTTGGCAATCCCGCTGGGCATGAACGAAACATCAGAATCGACCATCGCTTCGACCTCATCACGATCAAAGACCCGGTTCTGCCCGTTGGAGTCTCTAATCGCTTCTTTGGTGTAAGAACGTAATCGGATACCTGTGAAAGTTCGACCATCTTTCAAAACGATAATGCGCGGTTGATACTCAGGAGCCATTTGTCGACTTGGCTCAAGGAGAGATTGCAATAACCATTTGCGATCCTTGCGTTGGCTCACACTGCTTAAATCTGGTCCGACGACATTTCCGCGACCATCGTGTCGGTGGCAGTTTGAACATTGTGCTGACTTCGCATGGTGAAACAGCCGGCGTCCGTTGTCGACGTCGACCGGCGCTTCGATGGAGTCCAAGAGGTCGAGCCAAGCTTGCGTCTCTGTGAATTTAGGACGTCCCTGTTCTAATACTTTAGGGCTCAAAACGGATTGAATGAAATCTGCAGATTCAGGATGCTTTGTGGCAGCCTCTTTCAGAATCGCGATTTGCTCTGGCGAAAGTTGAACTGCCCGAAGGCTGCGTAAAGCTTCTTCGCGAATGACTTTTTCATCGCTCGTGGACAGGCTTAACAACAAGTCCAGATATTGTTCAGCAACAGTTGCCAGGCCAGTGATCGCTTCGACTCGGATCGTTTGGCTTCGCTGAGGGTCAGCGGCGATGTCGCTCAAAATTTCGTGGGAGACAGCTGCATTTGCGGAAAGTGTGCGGACCACTTCCAGCGACAATGTTTCGTCATCGACTTCAAGCATCTCTTTCAACAGCGCGAGAGTCAGCCCTTTCGGGAAATTTTGTCTTGCGGTGTTGCCATCTTTCGGGGGAGATTGTGATTGAACCGGTAGTAGCCTCAGGGCGAATGCGCGTATGCGTGGGTCGCTGTCGGCATCATTGACGCGAGCCAGCATTAACTCAGGATTGCGTATTCCAGCTTCTCCATTTCCATCAAGAATATTAAAGGTCGCAATGGCAGCTTCGAACAGTCGGTAGCTGAGATCGCTGCGATTCATGTATTGCTCAACGTCCATTTTGAAATCTTTTGCTTCAGCAGTTGTGATCCACCGTAGCGTCTCAAATTGCACGTCACTGTTTTCGTCCTGAAGGAACTCACGTCCCCATTCGCCGGGATCGGTTTTCGATAACTTTAACGCGATGACCGCTTGCTTTCGGTCCTCAGCAGACCAGCTCAATACTTCTTTTAATGTCCATTTTGAAGTTAGTGGTGCGAGTGCGATGAGAGTGGAGCGTGCGAGAAACGGATCATCGCTGCCTGCGAGTTTGAGGAGCGACTTCAAGCCTTCCTGATGGTGACCGCTTCGGAGTTGACTCGCCAGTTCGGCTTCCGGTGTGACAGGTTCGAGATCGAGCGGTCCTGTCCAGTCTGCTTGGTCGAGGTCGATTTCTAATTTCCAAACACGACCATACCCATGAGATTCATAACGCCCATCGACCCAGTCAGCGAAATACCATGTCCGTTTTTGTCCTGTGCCACCCTCTCCTCCGGGGACGCTTGCAATACAACTTGGTCGGAAGTATCGGCTGCCTTGAAGCAATGTGACAGGCTCCGAGGTATAGCTTGCCCCTTTGGGTTGGAGCGGCAAGAAATCGATTTTGTGGTCAGCCCAAGAGGGAACCAATAATCCGCGACCGAGAGGCAAGATCCCGCAAGGAGCTTCTCCCGAGGGATGAATCATGGGAAGTGTCCCGGCTAACTCGCCGTTCCACGCGATGAAGGGGTGATGTGCTTCTCGTCCGTATGATCTCTCATAGCCATAGTCTCCACCTTCGATGATGTGAAGTACTCGGCATGGCGGTCTCTCTCCCGGATCGTTCTCGGCTGCAAAAATCTCACCGTCGCTACGAACGCAGATTCCAAACGGGTTCCAGAACCCGTAGGCGATTCGCCGTAGATTTTTTCCGTCGGGTGAGCATCGAAAGATCCCCCCTTTGCTGGCTCCGATGACTGATGACTTATCAGTCCCGGTTAAAGTCCACGGTTTCGCAAAATTTTCTCCCAGTCCGAAAACAAGATCGCCGCTCGGATGCCAGGCGAGTCCTTCGAGACCGTTGTGCGGGTAGTCGGCTTCCGAGTCGAGATTGATGATGACTTCTTCAACATCGGCGACCATGTCTCCATCGGTATCTTTGATTCGCAGAATTCGACCCCGCTCTGCCAGATAGACCCAGCCCTCCTTACCAAGTTCAAGATCCATTGTGGCGACGGTGGAGTTGTAGAACACCTGCCGTTGTGGTGGTTGTCCTGCATCGCGACTTTCCGTGAAGACAAGTATTTCATCTTGTTTCGGTCCAACATAATCGGTCGGCGGAAAATGAGTGTGCGTCGCAACCACCCAGATTCGGCCCTGTTCGTCGACATCAATTCCTGTCGGCGTCGCCAACAATGGGTGTTCTGCCACCATCGAGAGCTTCACGCCCGGTTGTAGGATCTGTATGTCTACTTCTCGTTCTTCTGCTTTCAGTACTCCGGGCATGCAAACGTAGAAACAAATCAGAGCGGCATATCGTGGATTGATCATAAGGACAAATTTCAAACTTTCACTTGTTCAGGTTTTGCTATCAAAAAACGATCTTACAGCGTTTTCAATGTTTGTCGTACCGTGTCGACTCTTTCCAGGACAAATTTCATATTTTCATATTGGTCCTTGCGTTCTGTTTCGTGGAGATGAGTGCTTCATCGCATGAAAAGCTCTCTTCACGGACACGAGAAACACGAAAGTGTTTAGAACAGTTTTGAAAAATGTACGTGAACAGTCTCGTGGAGATGAGTGCTTCATCACATGAAAAGCTCTCTTCACGGACACAGAAAACACGAGAGTGTTCTAAATTGTTTCGCCAACGAAATTGGGCATGCGGCGATTTCTGGTCATTACCTCGTAGTAGTGTGTTGCTTGTGTTGAGATTGGATAGACAACCTGTTGTTGTCGATCATTCACGACAACACCTCGGATTCCTTCCGTGATGAGATACCAGACGCCACGGTCGCAGCCGAACGAAGCGGGGACGACGACTTCGACTGGCTGCAATGAGCTCCAGTTGCCTGCATCGAGGCTCTCGAATGGACACCAATGAGTTCGAGGAAGAAGAGACTGCGAGGTGCGGTTTCCCCATGGGAGGAATCGTAGTTGGCCCTCCATCCAGACTGGCAGCCTGGGGAAGTCGTGTTGATCAAAAAACAGCAACTCTTCGTCAGAGTCTTTGGTCCGACGGGCGATGCGTTCTTGAAGCCGATAGGATTGAATGAGTGCGTCAGGGACTTCACGGCGTAAAAGCGAGATTCCGAACATCAGAAACAGCTCTTTCCATACACATCGCAAATATCGTAATTGTGAGCGTCGTCCAGATAAATTTCCGTGAGCGGAAGTGTTTCACCGCTGCGGATTGTGAAGCGTCCGAACTTGTCATTGACGAGCCGCTTGATTGCGTCGATTCGTGGAGGATGAGTCACGAATAACGACCTTTGATGAGCGCCAAGAAACTGCAATTCGTCCGCAATGATATGCATGTGGCTGAGTCTCATTTGCTTTAGCCAACACCGTTCAAACAGATGTTTCGCGACTGGCAGAATCAATTCGGATGCGTTGCTGGCTTCGGGGAGTTTGCACCGCTCAGAGCAATGTCCTCCTTCCTTGTAAGACAACGATACAGTCAGGCGTTGTGTCACGTACCGATGCCAGTGCATCGCTTCAACGAGTCGTTCAACATTACGGACGAGCCATGCCTGCAGTCGGTCTGGATCATTGGTGGATTCGCCAATACTCCCTCCGCGTGCGATCGCTTTATGCATGGGGCGTTGTGTAGAGATTGGCGTGAGTGCTTCTCCGTGGAGTTCCCACCATAAAGCTTCGCCGGTTTTCGTGAGCAGTTTATTGATGAGTTTCGAGTCTGCACGGCGGAAGTCGCCGCAGGTTTTAATGCCATGGGCTGCAAGTTTCATGGCACTTCGATTTGCGATTCCTGTAATTTCACGAACGTCAATCAGTTCAACAAAATCTGCAATTTCCTCTGGATCTAATAAGACGAAGCAGCCGAAGGGTTTGCCGTGGTCCGAAGCCAGTTTGGCGAGTGTGCGCGAACGAGAGAGCCCGATGCTGATGGGAACGCCTGTCTGCTTCAGAAGAAGATCCTGTAATGCTCTCGCTGCCTCCAGGATTGTGCCTTTCAATGCCTGCGGGAGATATGAGGCATCAAAGAAAAATTCGTCAATTGAATAATACTCAACGGTTGGACTGACAGAGTTGACACATTCCAACATCTTTCTGGAGAGCACTTCATACCAGTAAAAGTCTCGTTTGACGTACACCCCGTGAGGACAGAGTTTCGTTGCCTCCCAAATCGGAACACCGGTTTTCACTCCGTATGCTTTCATTTCGTACGACTTCGCAATGACGCACGCTCCCTGATTGCCAAGAATTCCGACCGGAATGTTTCGCAACTTGGGATGCCGTACCCGCTCTGCCGATGCGTAAAAGCAATCTGCATCAAGGTGGCCAATGATGTTTAGTCGTGACGGCATTTCGGCATTGTAGTATTCGTTTGTACAGGTGCAAGGGTGAGAGGGGGTGATCGAGCATCGTCGACTATTTCATAAGTTGATTGATTCGTTTTTAACGGGCGGTCGGGAAGCAGATCACAGACTGAGGGAATTCGCGAATCAGCATTGAGGTAAGGAGCGTTGAGTGAGAATGAGTAAAAAGTTGTCGAGAGGCTGCGGGGGCAGTCAGGCAACCACAAACGGCAAAGAGAAGATGGACGTGCCGAAACTCAAATCTCATTGTTGTTCGTGAACTCGATTGTGTATGATGTTAGAGAATGAGTTTCTATAAGGAGCTTCTCAATGTCTCGGACGCACTCACACAACCGTCGACAGTTTTTGTCTTCAGCCGCTTCCACGGCAGCTGGTCTTTCCTTCCTCTCTCATCTCCCGCACGTCTCTCGGGCGGAAGCGACACTGACACCGGGGATGGTTCGCTTCACCGATGACATCGAACCGCTGGTGCGGTTGATCGAAGAGACCCCACGGCAGCGGTTGCTGGAGCAAGTTGCTCAGAAAATCCAATCGGGAACGACCTATCGCGAAGTGCTGGCCGCCCTGCTCTATGCTGGTGTTCGCAATGTGCAGCCACGGCCATCAGTCGGGTTCAAGTTTCATTGCGTGCTGGTCGTCAACTCGTGTCACCTCGCCAGCCTGGCTGGACCGGACGAGGATCGCTGGTTACCGATTTTCTGGGCGATCGACTATTTCAAAGATTCACAGGCAGATGAAGCCCGACGTAGCGGTTGGCACTTGCAGGCGGTGAATGAATCGCAAGTCCCCACCAAAGAGAAAGCCCGGCAAGCATTCATTGAAGCAATGGAGAGCTGGGATGTCGAACAGGCTGATGTCGCCACCGCCGCGATCGTCCGGCATCTACCAAGGAAAGACGTTTTCAATCTGTTTGCTCAGTATGCCGCTCGTGATTTTCGCTCGATCGGGCACAAAGCGATTTATCTGGCAAATGGCTGGCGAACCTTGGATGCAATTGGCTGGGAAAATGCCGAGCCTGTGCTCCGGTCGCTCACCTTCGCCTTACTCAATCATCAGGGAGAGTCAAACCCCTCTGACAATCAGCACGCTGTCGACCTTGCATGGCGAGTCAACGAGCCGAGAGCGACAAAACTCGGAGAGGATTGGAACAAAGGCCAACTCGATGACAAGTTCACGCGTGAGCTAATTCAAGAAGGACGAACTGCCGCCCCCGCGAACATTTCCGAACTGGTCGCTTCCGCGATGTCAAATGGGGTTGGCCCTCAGTCGGTCTGGGACGGAGTTTTCATGAGTGCAATGGAACTCCTCATGCGACAACCTGGCATCGTTGGGCTGCACGGGCTGACGACTGCAAATGCCGTCCGCTTCATCTACGACAATACGGACGATGAACTGCTGAAACGGAAACTGTTGCTGCAGGCCAGTTCCTTCAATCCGTATTTCCGTGAGTCAGCCAAGGGGCGCGGTCAACTCAGTCCGATGAACTATGACACCTGGGAAGAGAAAGCGACGGATGAGAAGCCGGACGTTGAGTCGATCATCGCGGAGATTTCTTCGAACAAGCTCGACGCATCGATGCTCGTGCGAAAATATCTCAGCAATGGTGGCGCTCCCGCTCCCCTGATCGACGAAGCTCGCCGCCAGATTTTCCTCCGTGGCCGTAATGCTCACGACTACAAGTACAGTTCAGCTGTTCTCGAAGACTTTTCTCACCTCAGCCCAACCTGGCGAGATGATTACCTGGCGTTGTCGGTCTTCAGCCTCAAGGGGTCAAACGACCGCCAAAGCCCTCTGGTCGAAAGAACCCGGGCTGCTATTGGCTGATAACAACTCAGAATGGCCAGTCAGCTCGAACAAGCCCACTGGCAGGGCGCTGGCACGGCAGGGCGCTGGCAAAATCGAAAATCGTCGTAAGTCGTTTGATAACAAATACGCCAGGAGGGATTCGAACCCCCGACCTGCGGATTAGAAGTCCGCTGCTCTATCCAACTGAGCTACTGGCGCATGGTGAGTTATTCATGCTATTTGATGTTGTCTCTGATGATGAGCTTGGTGAGACACATCGAGACCGCATCCGGTGCGCAACTTCAACCCTATTTCAAGCTGAAACCTTGCGATGTGGGGGAGTATGCAGATTTCGGGGAGTCAGTGCAACTGGTCGAAAGAGTTTTTGATGACTGGATGGTTTTGCTGCAGAACGTGAGGGAAAAGATGGAGGGAGCGAAGCTTGGTTCCTCACCTTTTTTCGCTCCCTCAAATTCACCAATCGCGACAACATGTCTTTCGCCAAAAAGTGGACTTCCCCTCCAAATTTCCGGCATCAGCGATTCAGGCATCCAGTCAGATGCATTCGTTCGTGAGGGCCGCAATAAAGTGGTAGTCCGGAATTGCTGAGAACTCACTCAGATTTTCTGGGTCGGCTGACGAAGTAAAGAGTTTTTCCGTCTCGGCTCCAGTCGACAGCGACGTTGTCACGGTCAGTTGGCTGGCCTTCCAAGGGAGATGTTTCGACGTTCGCTGCTGGTTTGAAACTGTGAATTTGAGCTCCCTTGCTCCATTTGACAGTGGTGATTCGGTCCCCGTCGGGATGCCAGGCGAACTCGTTTCCGTAGCCACCCTTGTATGCATAACAAACTGTCAATTTCGGTTCATCTTCGGAGATATCAACGATGGCGGTTTCATAAGTCCCATCTGCGAGGGTTCCTTTGAAGCAAAGTTTTTTCGAGTCGGGTGACCAGTCCGAATTCCAGTAGATCGATCTATACGGGTTGTCTGCTCGCGGTTGGATCGTTTTTTTGGAATTCGTCAGGAGATCGTAGATGATGAAGTTGCCACGCGAGGTGTAGGCGAGTTTTTTGCCGTCAGGAGACCACTGGATTCCCCAGCCGCTTGGATCAATAATCGTCGAGGCAACACGATCGGCTGCTTGAATGCAGACTCCTCGGGGATCATAGCTGCTATAGGCCAGATATTTTCCATCAGCTGACCACGTCGGCATCGCTCCGTAGCCGACACTCTGGGTTTTTGATGTTTTGATGTCCAGGATGAAAATTTGGGCATCACCACTATTCTCGCCTTCTTGCCATCCGTCAAAGGCTATGCGAGTTCCGTCGGGCGAAACATCTGGTGATCCAACGCTTGGAAAACCTTCCATGTCAGAGATCATACGAGCATTCTTACCGTCGACATCGAGTGCGTAGATGGCAGTCAGTTTGTCCTGCGCTATTGAGTGCGTGGTCAGGACGAACAGCGAAAGACTGACTGCGACTGTTTTCAGAGTTCGTGACATGCGAGTTGGCTCCTTGCTCATTGTCGAAGAATAGAACTGATTCTGATGCTTGTCTTGCTTTTTGTTTTGGGTCCCTCAAACACTCTGAAGATTCATCATGCCGTCGGTTTCCAGACTGGGCTGGTTGGGGGTTTGATCGTACTCGACACGTGTGAAAATCTCCACGATTATTTTTTGCAGATTTCGCAGTGCATGGATTTTAGTATTTGTCAGATTTTTGCCAGATTACAGTTCCGCTTCAATTTTGATTTGCATCCAGTGCTCCACAAACTTGTAGAGCAATAATTGGTTGAAGCCCCAGTAAACCGGGATTGCAACAAACGGAAAGGCATAGGGTGAAATGAACACGGCTGCGATTGATCCGCTGACTACGACGGCAGTCAGCCCGAGTATCACCGTCAATGCTGTTCCAAGTCCTTTTAGTGAAATCGGGACAAGCCCTGAGAGCATTAGCAACGGGCCACTCACGTAAATTGCCAAGGCGATGCAGATGACGGTGACCGTCGCACCCGGGTGAAGGAAGTACAAAACGACTGCAACCAGTCCTGCGTAGATGAAGTCGGGAGCTGCCAGCCAGAGTGTTCCCCGACGCCACCCTCGGTAGATGTCGAGCCCACTGTGCGGAGTCAGTACGAGTGACGAGAGCGTTCTCGCTTTGACCTCTTTGTCGAAACTATGAGCGGGGTAATTCATCACGTTGAAAAGTGTGGCGCCGCTAACAACAAGGGTGAGGCCCATCAAACTGTAAAATATGCCACTGCTCACGCAAAACGTAACGAGCAAAAATGCGGTTCCGTACAGGATCAGTCGACCGGTGGTGTTGTTATGCCCTCCGGCGTAGTACACATAAACTTCCCAAGCCAGAGCGTCATCCCAGCATCGTTCTGTTTGCGATCGTCGTTGCGTTGGTTTCTTTTTCTCTTTCATCCCAGCCAGGGCCGGTTCAGGAGAATCGCCAATAGAGTGATACAACTGGTGTTGGTATCGCCACAGCCAGAAAAGTGAGAGTCCAAAATAAATCAGTATTGTTCCAAGGGTTTCCGCTGAGACTGGTCCCATAAAGAAGTAGTCGAAGAGCCTGGAGTAGATTGAAAACTCTGCGAAGAGTTCGGTCACGCGCATCACAGAAATCGGAATTTTGATATTCAGGAGAGACAGAAGAACGATCATGAGCCGCCCGGAAAGCAGGGTGATCTCGATAAAGAAAATGGCTCCCAACCCTGCCCAGTCCGCGGATCTTCGGTTGTCCGAATTGTGAGAGTAAACCATTGATCGTGAGGCGGCGGCTGCGAAGACGAACAGGAGCGTCACCTCCAGAACAATGAGTTCGTGAAAGCGAATGCCACCAAGTGTGAAGATTAAGTACAGGAACGGAATCCGAACTACCCAGACAGAGAGAAACCCGATCCATATCTGGGCAATTCGAGTGAGAGTCCACTCCCAGCGACGCGTTCCCGTCAGGTAGATCAGACTCAGGTATCCTGAACTGGCATCACCAACAGTCTCTCGGTTGAGTCGCCCCGCAAGATAGCCCAGCAACAGCAGGCTCGTGGGGTAGAACCAATACGTCAGCGTGCGTCCCAGTTGCAGCGATTGCACCTGAGTCGTGTTCTCAATCCAAATGATCAACCAAAGAAGCGTCGATAAAACGAAGCCTGCACGTAAGAGGGACAAATCAAGCCGTCGTGCTTGAAGTGGCATCGTTGATCGAAGAATTTTCAATACACGTGGCACGGAGCTTGTCACCCTTCCTCAATCAAAATCGTCTGTACGAATGTTGTCTCGAATTATTTCGTTGGCGGATCATACTCTGGGTTGAGCTTGGGAAGTTTGGCCCCTTGCTGTTTCAGTTCTCGAGCGAGTTTCTGCTCCAGTTTTACGAGTTGTTCTTGATGTTCGCTGGACAAATCTTTCGACTCGGAGAGATCATCTGCGAGGTTGTAGAGTTCTTTCTTTCCCTCGTACCACTGAATCAACTTCCAGTCTCCATCTCGAATGATGGAATAGGGACCGGGAGCATGGCGATAATGGGGAAAGTGCCAGGTGAGGACTCTATCGTCTTCCAGTTGATGTGATTCGTTCTTGAACAACGGCAGCAAGGAAACACCATCGATGGCGCGATCGTCGGGGACGGAGACGCCGACAGCTTCGCAAATTGTGGGGAGCAGATCGATGCTCATAATCGGTTCGTGCGAAACTGTTCCGGCAGGGACGACTCCCGGCCAGCGAGCGATGAAGGGGACTCGAATTCCGCCTTCGTAGGCATAGCCCTTGCCTGATCGCAGTGGCGTGTTATCCGTCGGACCTTTCAGTCCTCCGTTGTCTGAGGTGAAGATGATCAATGTATTGTCGAGAAGTTTCTGTGATTGCAATTCGTCCACGATCATTCCGACGGCATCATCGACACTTTCGACGAGGGCTGCGTATTTTGCTTGAATTTCTTTCTTTCCCTCCTTGCGGTACTTGGCTGCGACTTCATCAATCGCCTGGATTGGCGTATGGACCGCATATGGGCAATAGCTCAAAAAAAACGAATTCTCTTTGTTCGCGCGAATGAACTGCTTCGCTTCGTCTCCTTCACGATGTGTGAGAAACTCATCTTTCTTTCGCGGTTTGAAACTCTCCTCGAAAGAGTAGCGTGGGTGTGAATATGGATCGAAATAAGATGGTGGTTGTCCCAAATCACAACCGCCGATATTGATGTCAAAGCCCTGTGATAGTGGATACCAGTCCGGATCTCCCAAGTGCCACTTGCCGATGTGGCACGTTTTATATCCTTCGTGTTGAAGTAACTCCGCAACTGTGATTTCTTCGTGCTCCAGCCAATATGGATTTGGTGGACAAAGAAGCTTTTGTTTCTTCCCGCCGACGTATTCAGTTGGATTCGCTTCGGGCGTTCCGATATCGCCTCGCTGAAATCGTGCACGAATCCAGTCGGTCACTCCGATGCGGCCGGGTAATCGACCTGTCATCACCGCGGCACGTGTTGGGCTGCAAACAGAACAGGCGGCGTATGCGTCGGTGAAACGCATTCCTTCGGCTGCCAGTTTGTCGATGTGGGGAGTTTTGTAGTAATCTGATCCCTGACATGAGAGGTCCATCCAACCCATGTCGTCAACGAGGATCAGGACAACATTCGGTTTCTTGTTCTCAGCAGCTTCTGCCAAGTCTGTCAAGATTGTGAAACAGCAGAACAGACTGAGAATGGTGAAGACGTTTGAGATGGTCAAAGTTTTCATCAGCGAGACCTTACATTGTTCTGTTTATGGATTTGACTCAGTTTTAGAACTGATCCTGAAACTTGAGATTGCTCTCTCAGGCGTTGAGGAAAGCGGTTGTTCCAGATGCTTTCGGACTGGTTCTAGAATTTCCTGCTTCAAACTTTACTGAGCTGTCATGGAAAATACATGCTACCGGAACGAATTCCGGCTCTGCTCTGATTTGGTCCGGCTGATTCCGGTTGATGATGTGACTGGCGATTGTCGGTAAGAATTTTTCTTGTGTTGGCCTTTCCCACTCGCGAATCAGGATTTTGTTTAATAAGCTGCTCTCTCGCGTCTCATGAAGTCGGAAAGTTCCGCGATCATAACTCCTGATCACAGATTTGAATGAGAATCAGTCATCGTCAACCCCTTCGCAAAACGGATTGAAGAAGCACAATGAGCACAGTTGCACAATATGCCCTGACCTGGGATCTCGATTCACTTTATCCTCACCCGGAGAAGGATGAGTTCAAAAAGATTTTCGACGAGTACAAAAAAGATTTGAAACAACTCGCTGATGATTCTGAGTCTCTTCCTGCGATTGCTCCGGAAGTTGCATCTGTCTGGGCGGATTTCCTGGATCGTGTGGTTGATGTTTTCGGTCGCTCTTCTGATTTGAATGCCTTCATTGGCTGTCACGCTGCCGCAGATGCAGGAAACAAACTGTTTCAACAGATGGAAGCTTCACTGGCCGCCTTGGGGCCGCTTTCCAATCAAGTTTTCACAAATGTGGAATCTGCTTTTCGAGATCTTTCGGACGAGCAACTCAATGCTTTCGCAGAGGCGGACGATCGGCTTGCAAAAGTGAAGTTCTTTCTCGAAGAATGTCGCTCAAATGTACAATTACGACTTCCTAAAGATCTGGAAATGCTCGCAGCGGAATTGGGTGTCGATGGGATTCATGCCTGGGGGCGGATGTACGAACGTATCTCCGGAGCGTTACGTGTCGAGTTAATGGAAAAAGGTGAGATCGTTAAGAAATCGCCCGGTCAGGTGCGGGTTGATCTCCCCGACCGCAAGACGCGGCAGAACAACTTTTATGCTATCGAGAAGGCATGGAACACACAGGCAGATAACTGTGCTGATGCGCTCAATCATATCGCCGGAACTCGCCTTGCGAAGTATCGACGACTCGGAGTCGAAGACCATCTCACGGTTCCGTTGCGATACAATCGGATGCGGCGCGAAACGCTCAACACGATGTGGGATGTCATCACCAACCGAAAAGAACCTCTCCTGAGGTACTTCGAACGGAAGGCGCAACTGCTCGGCGTGGAGAAGATGGCCTGGTACGATCAACTGGCACCCATCCCGCAGGCATCACAAGGGACAGGAGATTCCCTCAGCTACGATGACGCCTGCAACACTGTCATCAAAACCTTTCATGGATTCAGTGATCACTTAGGCGATTTCGCTGAGAAAGCACTCAACGAAGGTTGGGTCGAAGTTGAAGATCGTGAAGGGAAACGACAAGGCGGATTCTGCACCGGGATGCCGACCAAGAAGCAATCGCGGATCTTCATGACATACAAGAACAGCGCTGATGATATGTCGACGCTCGCTCATGAACTGGGGCATGCCTACCATTCGCATGTCCTGCGTGAGCAGCCGTTCTTGCTTCAGGACTATCCGATGAATCTGGCCGAAACGGCATCGACTTTTGCTGAAGCCGTCCTTGGTGATCAACGACTCGCAGAGGCCGATTCGCCGGCGAAGAAGCTGGGGATTCTCAACAACATGCTGAGCGATTCAGTCGCGTTCATGATGAACATTCACGCTCGGTTCATTTTTGAAAATCAATTTCACGTTGAGCGTGCCGAAGGAGAACTGTCGGCAGAGCGGCTCACCGCGATCATGCTCGATGCTCAGAAGGAGGCATACTGCGATTCCTTTGAAGACTGGTCCAATGCATTCTGGATTTCGAAGCTGCACTTCTACATCACCGGATGGCCCTTCTACAACTTCCCATATACTTTCGGCTATTTGCTTTCACTGGGTGTCTATTCAACAGCAGATGAATTCGGAGATGATTTTCCGACCAAATATCGCGAGCTTCTCATTGCGACAGGCTGTATGAATGCTGAGGAGGCTGTTCAGTCGACTCTTGGCTACGATCTCACCAAACCAGAGTTCTGGAACAAGAGTATTGATATCATCGACGCTCGTGTCGAAGAATTCTTAAAAGTGAGCGAAAATATGATTTAGGACAGAAATGTCCAAATTTAACTGTCGACATCTGAAAACGCTTAGAGGTACACTGAGAATGTGTCCCACTAAGCGTTTTTTTATTTCGCGGAATGCTTGGGAGCCACGGATTGCAGAAGTGAGTGGACTCTTTATTTGAGTGTGAACTTCTGCCCTCGCACATGGTTTTATCTGGTCTCAAACGAAAGAGTCTGGAAAGCGATCAATAATTTTCTCTCGAAAGGTTCCGATTCCATGATGAATAAATCTTCGCGCGCACTCGCCATCTTCGCGATGTTGCTAGTGTCTGATGCATCTGTTTTTCGTCCCAGCGCCACGGCGGATGAGCCAGCGAAGGCAGCGAGTGAAGAAGGCAGCCCGCAAAAAACAAAGAGTGTTGTAGAGGCTCGACAGCAAGCAAAGCTGCTGCATGAAACTGTACACGGTATGTTGCAAATCGTTCATCGAGATTTCTTTGATGAAGAGGAGTCGCTGAAGATTCCGTCGGCGTCATTTGAAGAAGTGTTCGAAGAATTGAAGCACGCGCAAGGCGTGTCGATGCGATGGATTTCCGTGAATACCGAGGCGATGAACGTTGATAACGAGCCGAAATCAAAATTCGAAAAAGATGCCGTCAAGGCCTTGATCACAGGCAAGGAAGAGTATGAAAGTGCAACGGACGAAGTTTTTCAGTACGTCGGAACCGTTCGTTTATCTTCTCGCTGTTTGAAGTGTCATGTCCCGCGACGTTCCAACAACAAGGATCGAGCAGCCGGACTTGTGATTTCGATTCCATTGAAGAAAACAGCAGCTGATGCGGCAGCCGAGTGAGTCCCGAAGGCTGTTTTCGGCTGTGTCACTTTCGGAAGAGTCGACTCTGAGACAGATTCCTCACGAATGAGTCGTGAGGAATTCAAAAAAAACTCATTGTCCTGCCCCGGGAGTCGGCTTAAACTATTGCTGAACAAGCGTTTTACGTAACTCATCAATCGCAAGAGCGGCGCAGTTGAGCTGGACATTGTTTGGTCGTCTGTTATGACAATTTCCAGCGGAACGAGAGGTTTCGGAGACCTGTCATTTTGGCTGTGAAATTATTAGAATTTTGTGATTCTTGCGGCTTCTCTGAGGGTACGGACAGCTCAGTACAGACAGTTTTGCATTTTCAGCGAATTTGGATCACAGATGTCATCACGAGTTTTAACCGCGCTCCCCGTCTACAACGAAGTGAATCATGTTCACGGCGTGCTGGATGAGGTGCGTCGATACTGCGATGAGATTCTCGTGGTGAATGACGGGTCAACTGACGGGACGACTGAACTTCTTGACGAAATCGAAGGAATTCATCTGATTCACCATACTGTGAATCAAGGGTACGGGGCCGGTCTGAGAAGCGCTTTCAACTATGCGATCGAGAATGAATACGATCTGCTTGTCACAATCGACTGTGATGGTCAGCATGCCCCGAAATTGATCCCGCAGATGGCAGCTGCCGTCGAGTTGGATGGAAGTCAGCCGTGGGATATCGTCTCTGGGAGTCGATATCTGCAAGAACTTGATACAAATAGCGTTCCTCCCGAAGATCGGCGGGCCATCAACTTTCGTATTAATCAGCAACTGAAAGAGTGCTTTGGTCTTGAATTGACAGACTCTTTTTGTGGATTCAAAGCCTATCGCGTTGCTGCCCTGCCCTGTTTCGAGATCACCGAACTCGGATATGCGATGCCGTTGCAGCTTTGGGTTCAAGCTGTGCGACATGGGTTGAGAATCACGGAATTTCCAGTTCCGCTGATTTATCTTGAGGAAGAACGTTCATTCGGCGGTTCTCTGGATGATTCTGAGAAGCGGATGGCCTATTATCAACAGATACTGAAACGAGAGATGGAATCGCAAGACGTTCCCTGCGGGGAGGGGCGTTCCTCTTCCTGACTGCCCAACTCAAAAGACACGCACGCACTCGTCCGATTCACTCACTTTCTGCCGCCACATTATTTGTTATGTCTGCATCGCGTACATTAGCCACGCTCGAAACTCGTCGATATCAAGCTCCGCAGCAGGATGGAGAAGTCCTCGCTGTTCCGGATCTGCCGACAGCGATCCAGAATGCGAAACAGAACGCAGAGCAACTTGCGGCTGAGAAAATCGAAATCGGCTCTTTTCCACTATCCGAACTCCGAAAACGAGCGCGCAGCCAAGTCATCACCAAAGCGGTTGAGTGGACAAACTCCATTATCGGGCAAAATCTCGCCTGTGCGGAGTGTTCCCACCATGCGTCACTTTTGTTTGTCACTGGCCATCAACCTCAACTGGCTCATCCAGGAGTGTGGGCGAAGAACTTCGCAGCAGCAGGAATGGCACAAAGTAGCCAGGGAATCGGACTGAACATCATTGTCGATAACGACACGGTGGGAAAGCAATCGATTCGTGTCCCGGATGGGAGTCGCCGTGAACCTAAAAATATCGATGTCAGCTTCGATTCAGAACTGTCCCAGCAACCTTGGGAAGAACTTCAAATTCGCGCCCCTGAAGTTTTCAACTCGTTCTCAGATCGTGTGAAAGAACAGATGGCACAGTGGGACATCGATCCCCTTGTCTCTCAGATGTGGCCGGATGCGGTGGCATCAAGTCAAAATAATACCTCAATGGTCGCTGCTCTTTCGGCTGCTCGGATGCAGCAGGAACGCCGTTGTGGAGGTGGAAATTTAGAAATTCCGTTGAGTGAAATTTGCAAGACAGATGCATTTCTCATTTTTGTGGGCCACCTTCTTTTCAATGCGGAACGATTTCACGCGAGCTACAACTCGAACGTCGAAGCGTATCGGCGTGAAAATGGAATCAGAAATGATCGGCACCCTGTTCCGAATTTAGAACAGTCCGGCGATGCTGTTGAGATGCCCTTCTGGTTCTGGAGAGAGGGAGACTCTGAACGAGGACGAGTCTTTGTTTCGCGTACCGAAGATAACATTAAGCTTTTGTGTCGAGGCAAAGAGATCCTGTCAGCGACACCTGAAACATTGCTGGCTGAACTGGAGAGTCTTCAGGTCACAGGGAAACTGCGCACACGAGCATTGACGACGACACTCTTCGCACGGCTCTGTCTGGCCGACCTGTTTATTCATGGGATCGGAGGAGCAAAGTACGACGAAATGACGGATCGGCTGATCGCCGATTTCTTTGGAATTATTCCGCCGCATTTTCTAGTCCTCTCTGCAACACTCCACCTCCCCGTCGATTCATTCGATGTGACGGAAAGTGAAGTCCGTGAACTCAAAGCCAAGCTGAGAGATTACCAGTTCAACGCTGATCGCTATTTGACTGACGATCTGGCTGGTTCACTCAAAGCGAAAAAAAACGAATTGATTCGGGAGCATTGGTCCGCCCAGACGACGAATCTTCCAAAACGCGAACGCGTCAAGAATCGATTCCAAAATCGGAATCGTCACCGCGAACTCAACGCCGTGAATGACTCGCTATTCAAGTTGGCGAAACCGCAAGTCGATTCTCTAAAGCGAACACTTGCTGAAAAAGAATTGCAACTGAAAGCGAATTCTGTTCTTCGCAGTCGTGAATATTCTTCCGTCTTATTTCCGGTCGAAGCTGTCAGCTCTCTGGCGACCGAATTGCTCGAGCCTGCTCAAGTTCAAGCTTGAGGCTGTTGATTCCCGTCGGGGTATTTTCCGTCTGGCCATTCCTTCAGAGACTGCTCGCCACGACGGGAACGTGAAGACTGGTGTTGGTATTCTTGAGAATTGTTCTCTGATTCGCTTTTCATACCACGACGGTTTTGTTGGTCCTGTCAAGTCAGTTGTGTTCCAATTCGGCAATTTACGCGACTCGATCACGAGACCTTCAGAAATCCTCTTTTCCGACTTCACAGCAACCGTGAACCTGTGTTAGTCTGATTGAGTTGATTGAATGATCATCAAGGCGTTCGAAGACGTTTTTTGTTTGAGCATTAGTTTTAGGTTGGCATGGAGGCCATCGTGGAGCCAAGTTCCTCATCAGAACAGCACCTGGATGTGCAAATTCGTTGGTTAATTCGTCGGGACATGCCAGATGTTTTGCGGATTGAAAAATCGACGTATGGACATCCCTGGACTGACGAAGATTTTTTGACCTGTCTCAGACAACGCAACTGCATCGGCATGGTTGCTGAGTACGACCAGAAAATCGTCGGGTTTATGATTTATGAACTTCATAAGTCTCGTCTACATATCCTGAATTTCGCAGTCGACCCGGATTACCGTCGGCATGGAATCGGGACTCAGATGACTCTTCGTCTCGTTGATAAGCTTTCTCAACAGCGACGTAACGAAATTCTGATCGAAGTTCGTGAACGCGATCTCGAAACACAACTCTTCTTTAAGCAACAACACTTCCGAGCGGTTTGTGTTCTGCGAAGTCATTTCGACGATACCGAAGAAGATGCCTACACAATGCAGTTCCGGCTCGACGCAAACAGCGGAGCAGCTGCCGAATTTGCACCACACAATCGGATTTCAGAAATCGACGTAGCGTAGGGCAAACCAACATTGTTCTATACGTTGTGCCTCCTGGCGAGCAGTCTATGAAGTCATGAAGATGAACCTCGCGGGTACGACAAGTTTTGAAGATGCTCTGGCTTGTCACTGCATTAATATTTGAAGAGTTGCGTAAAGCGTTTCTTGGAAAGAGTTTAACCACAACGAGATTCACAAAATTCAGCGAACTGCTCGGTTTTCTCACGAGTCATATGCACTGAATCTGTTCCAAGGTCGGTTCTTCAGGAATCGGCGATACTGAAATAAAGTCTGTAAAGACAACTTGCCCCCCCCTTAAGCACTGCCCAGAACTATTCCGGGCGGTGTTTTTTTGCATTATTCCTTGCGTCACACTTAAAGTTGGTCGCGTTCGTCTTTATCGTATCCGTTTTCAAAGGCATATTGGGATCATTCTGTGAACGACGCAATTTCAAAAGCTAAGGTGCTGGTGGAAGCGCTTGGATGGATTCGAAAGTTTCGTGATCGTTATGTGGTCGTGAAACTGGGGGGAAGCGCGCTCGATGATCCTGATTCGGTCCGTCGCTGCTTATCCGATGTCATCTTCATGGAAGCGGTCGGAATGAGACCGATTCTTGTTCATGGAGGTGGAAAGTCAATCAGCCGAGGAATGGCTGAAGCTGGGATTGAGCCGCGTTTCGTTCAGGGACGTCGTTATACAGACGAAAAAACATTAGAGATCGCAAAGAAGATTCTTGCAGACGAAATCTGTGAATCACTTGTTGACCAAATTAAAACTCTCGGTGGCAAATCAGTCGGATTGCATGTCAATTCACAAAATGTTCTGACGGGGCAACGGCTTCAGCTGGAAGATGAGAACGGGGCTGCTGTCGATCTTGGTCGTGTTGGATATGTCACCGGAATTCGCAGCGAACTCTTACATGCAACCTGTCGCGCCGGTGTGATTCCAGTCTTGCCATCGATCGCCCTCGATGCCGATGGTGGAGGACTCAACGTAAATGCCGATACCGCAGCCGCAGCGGTTGCGAAGTTGATTAACGCCGAGAAACTCGTTTTTCTGAGCGATGTCCCCGGAATTTATCTCGACAAAGATGACCCTGCGACTCTAGTTCAGCACCTCACCGTGAGTCGTTGTCGAGAGTTGATCGCTGATGGCACAATTTCCACCGGGATGGTCCCCAAGGTCGAAGCTGCGTTAGAGGCCCTTGAAGTTGGCGTCGGAAAGATTCATATCATCGACGCTGGAACTCCTCATTCGCTGCTTCTCGAAATCTACTCCAATCTCGGCGTCGGTACTGAAATCGTCGCGTGAGTGAGTTGGTCCGAGTGTTTTAGCGTCGTTTTTTCCTAACTCCTAGTTCCCGGAGCAATTCCAATCCCGGTCTTAATGTTCCGCCTCGTGGCGAGCAGGCTCTGAAGTCATGAAAGTGATCTTCAAGGGCACGGCAAGCATTGAAATTGCTCTAATCACCAGATCCTAATCAAATGTCACGATCCAGCCAGGAAACGATTTCTCTCTTCGATCAGTACGTCATTCCGAACTACGGACGCTATCCAATTAGCCTGGTGCGTGGTGAGGGGAGTCACGTTTTTGATGCTGAAGGAAAAGAATATCTCGACCTGTTTCCCGGTTGGGGATGTAACATTTTGGGCTACTCTCCTGAGAGAGTGATTCAAGCAGTTCAAGAGCAAGTTGCTAAGCTGATCCACGTTCCAAATACCTGGTATATGGAGCCTCAAGGCGAATTTGCCGAAGCGATTTGCACACGAGGATTTGGGAAAGCTTTCTTCTGCAACAGCGGGGCCGAGGCCGTTGAAGGAGCAATCAAGCTCGCGCGACTTCATACTCCCAAAGATCGCTACAAGATCATTACTTTCGAAAACGGATTTCATGGTCGAACTTACGGAGCGGTGACTGCAACTGCTCAACCAAAATATCATGAGGGCATCGGTCCGATGATGGCGGGGTTTACGTACGCACCGCACAACGATCTGGATGCTGTGCGGCAACTTGTCGATAAGGAAACCGCAGCGATTCTCATCGAACCTGTACAGGGCGAAGGTGGTGTTAACACACCGGCTGATGGTTTTTTGCAGGGGTTGCGTGATATCTGTGATGAGAATGAGATGGTCCTCATCTTTGACGAAGTGCAAACAGGTATGGGGCGAACCGGTCAATGGTTTGCCTACCAAACATTCGGTGTCCAACCGGATATCATGACAATGGCGAAGGGAATCGCAGCTGGTGTGGCTTGTGGTGCGATCATTGCCAAAGACGAGGTCGCACCCTCACTTCGTCCGGGAATGCACGCGAGTACTTTCGGCGGGAACCCGATTGCGATGGTCGCCGGAAAAGCGACTGTCGAGACCATCGAAGCAGAGAACTTGCTGGAGAATTGCCAAAAGCTCTCAGCACGCTTCGAAGAGTTTTTCACGAACCTGAAAAATGAAATTCCTATCATCGAAGAAGTCCGGGTCTGTGGTGCGATGATTGGTGTTGATTTGAACATCACCGCCACGCCTGCGGTGAAAAAAGCAATGGATCGTGGGCTTCTTCTGAACGCGACACACGACACTGTGATCCGATTGCTTCCCGCACTCAATGTGACTGATGCAGACATCTCTCAGGGCTGTGACATTATCGCAGATGTTCTGAAAGAGATGGCAGATGAAGTTGGCGCCGATTAATGCAAAGCCCATCTTTTGCCGGAGACTTCAAGTGTCCGGCAAAAGATTTGCGAGCCCAATTGCTCCTTGATCTGCACATTATGCCAGTAAGAATCGACCCGGTTCGATTCCTCTTGACGTCGTTGAGCGATTCGTGATAACGGAAACTCGAAATTTCAACGTAATCATCATTCCCTGCGGTTGGTTGAATGAGATGCGTTAGGTTATCGATCGAATTGTGAGTTTCCATGTGGTTGCGAGAACAGTTAGCTCGCCGGGTTGATGGATCGTCGCTTGGCCTGTTTCGAATTCTCTGGGGCTTATTGATGGTCTGGGAGTCGATTCGAAAACTCCCCAAAGCTGATGGAATGTATTCACCTGAATACTTCCATTTTACCTATTCCCTGTTTCCATTTGTGAAACCGCTGCCCGAAGTCTGGATGATGCAAACCGAAATTTCGGTGATGCTTATCGCAGCGATTCTGATCACGATTGGTTATTACTATCGTGCTGCGTCCGCAGTTTTTCTGGTCATCTTCACGCATCTGTTTTTGATCGAAAAGATCTACTACAACAACCACTTCTATTTAACGATCTTGATGAGCTTCTTAATGATGCTCTGTGAGGCTGATCGCTGCTATCGGCTGCCGTTGCCTGGAAAGTGGGGCCGGAAGAAAGCGACTGATCTTCACGCTCAAACTGTCCCCATGTGGAATCTCGTACTATTGCGCAGCCAGATCGTGATCCTCTATTTCTTTGGAGGTGTTGCGAAAC
Organism: Thalassoglobus sp.; assembly: GCF_048270125.1. Taxonomy (NCBI): domain Bacteria; kingdom Pseudomonadati; phylum Planctomycetota; class Planctomycetia; order Planctomycetales; family Planctomycetaceae; genus Thalassoglobus; species Thalassoglobus sp. The sequence continues at coordinate 222,709 of NZ_JBLWTN010000004.1, forward strand.
TGAATAGCGATTGGCTGGCAGGTGAACCTGTCCGATTTTGGTTTTCACACAAAGACTCCAGCCACATGCTGTCAATGTTTTTGACACAAGGCTGGTTTATTTACGTGGTCTGTTGGACTGGGTTGATTCTTGATCTGGTTGCCGGATTTACGTTGCTTTCGAAACGAACTCGCGTCTTCACGATGCTGTTACTCATCGTGTTTCATGCCACAAACTCGACGCTGTTTCAGATTGGACTCTTCCCGTTAATTGGAATCGGGTTGCTGCTCCTGTTTGTTGAACCGGACCTTCCGCGAAAAATTTTCCGTTGGATCGGCTCTAAAATGGGGAAGGTTCCTCAAACAGTTTTAGAGACGCCCATTACAGCCACCCGCCCTGTGCAATTAGCGAGTTGGGGATTGACAGCCTTTGTGTGTGGATGGATTTCGTTTCAGGCAATTCTTCCGATGCGAATTTTAACCTACTCAGACGATCCTGGTTGGTCGGAAGTCGGGCAATGCTTTTCCTGGAGGATGATGCTGCGTCATAAGGATGCGTTCTTGAAGCTCAAGTTTGATCCACCAGAGGCAGAGAGGTATCTGGAAGAGCATCCGGAAATCCTGCCACATCTCAGCAAAGTTCATGTTGAAAGAATGGTCAAAAATCCGCATTTCATTTTGCAGTACGCCCATAGCGTGAGCGACGCTCTCAAAAAAGAAGGCTGGGAGGATGTCAAAATTTCATGTGTTTCGATTGCCTCGATGAACGGGCGGCCTTACCAGTTGATGATCAATCCCGAGACGGATCTCGCCAAGGCCTCGTATGGGATGTTTGAAGTCCCCGATTGGATTGTCCCGTTAGATAAGTATCAACGACCTGGGCAGTACCCAAAAACGCCAGAAGAGCGGAGAGATGTCATCGCTCAAGTCTACAAAGATCAAGTGCCGGAAACAGAATCAGAATCACTCTTGAAATCTCCGGTGAAGTATGCATCGGCAATTGAATATTCTGGATCGATCCAGTAATTGCCCATCGTCGATGCGATCGGGAGCAAATCAAATCTAAGTCTATGGGGCATCTCACAACTATTTAAAATGCACTCTAAACGAAAATAGCCCCCGGTCAGCGACCGGGGGCTAAGTGCTCGATTCAGTTCAGATCAAAGATGACCTGATCTTAATTACGGGACAGTGATGTCTGAGCCGTTGATGCGAATGGTTCCGATGACATCTCCGCTATCTTCGATGTCTGAAACAGTTCCGCCACCAGTCACTCGGACTTTGTTGTTCATCCCAGCGTCATCCAGGAACAAGTCGTCGATCGACCCAACAGCGATTCCTGTTCCCGTGACTTTGCGGATTTTGTTTCCGCCGATAGTCACGAAGTGATCACCACCGAACTGGCCGTAGGCATCAATTCCGATATCTCCGCCCTTGATGTTGTTGTTGTTGATGATTGCATCCAGGTTTGCCCCATCAAATGCATGAACCAGGATGTTACCTTCTTGGACATTCTTGAATCGGTTATCGAGAATGTCGACAACGAGGTCTGATCCGCCATATCCATCGATGTGAACACCATCGAACAATAGATCCTTGAATTTGTTGCCTTCAACAATCGCGTCGAGGTAGCTACCGTCGTACGCATTGATTCTGACTCCATCTTCGGTGGTGTTTCGTCCGAGGATGTCGTTTCCGTGGAAGTCGAGATACAGCTCAGAACCTGAATACAGATCTGCCTCGAATGCCCTGTGAGTCATGCCGTCAAAGATGTTGTGATGGACAACAAGATCCACGACAGAATCGTCATTGAGGAAAACGTCAATTCCGTCGCCGGTGTTACCGCGACCTAAGAACCGGTTCCCGGCAACCATGGCGTTCATGTAGCTGTTGTCATCGAGATCAATATCAATGGCATCGTCATTGATATCATCAAAGATGTTGTCTTCAACGACGAGATCAAGATAGGTGGTGTCATCAAGATCGATCTCAATCCCATCTCCGGTGTTTCCTCGACCGAGAATCTTGTTTCCAGCAATGATGGCGTTCAAGTAGCTGCTGTCATCGAGGTCAATCTCGATGGCATTGTCATCGACATCGTCAAAGATGTTGTTCGAAATGTTGGCGAACAATGATCCATTGTCATCAACATCTAGATCAACTCCGTCATTACCTTGGCCAACAAATTCGTTGTTGCGAATATCAACGTGAACTTCTGAATTATCATTAACTTCGATGATGACTCCATCACTGTCAGTCATTGAAAAGAGGTTTCCGGCGATATCGAAGTAGGCCAAAGCGTCATCTGAAGTCTCGATGTTGATTGCTTCATCACCATTGGAGAGGAATGTGTTATCGATAATGCATCCGATAGTGGTTCCATTATTCGCTCGGATGTCGATCAAGTCGTCACTAGCATTCATCAGAGTGTTGCCAGCGATTTCGAATGTGCCTGGATTGGTTCCGAAAATTGAATCTTGACCACCATCAAGGGTTAGACCGTAGATTCCGTTGTGTCGTGCCAGGTTGATGACATTGCCGTTGTCATTAAGACGTTGGAACGTGAACGCTTCTCCTTCAGCAGTAAAGACTGCGTTCAGATTTGATCCTGCTCCAACAACATTCATTGATCCACCACCACCGATCAGGATTTGTCGGTTGTTGAGGTCAATGGCTCCGGCTGGACCGCCACCGAAGGCGAATGGTCCGTCGACGCCGTCAAGAATGTAGGTTCGTCCATTAGGACCGTTTTCAATGATGTTTCGTACGTTGTCTGCAGCTGTCAGTGTCACGACGTCGTCCAGGACGGTTCCTGTTTTGGCGTTCACACCCTGGAAGATGTTTCCAGCTTGAGCAACGTTTGTGATGATGTCGATGTCACGCACGATGGGGGTAACCATACGGCGATCGAGTAGACCGAGCTTAGGTTGTTTGCATCCATTGCCACCGAGTGGAATACGGACGCTGAGGAAACCTTGGCTGACTGAACCACGAACATCGTCGTATTCGTATTGTCCGCTCAGTACCAATCGTGAATCGTTTCCGAGTGCTGGCAAGTCATAAAGACGAGCTTCAACACGTGCCCGTGGACCAGCAATGTGCTGGAAGCCTGATGCGTCGTTGTCGAAATGGAAGTATCCACCAGCTGCCCAGATTTCCATGTCGCCACCGATACCGGGAATTGACTGCCCGGCATAGTCGTCACGCCACAGGATGTGCTCAGCTTCTACGTCAACACCGTAGTAAGCTCGTTCCTGGTTTCCTTGGACAAGGATTTGATTTCCTTGAAGGAATGCGTTTGCTCCACCAGCTCGTTGTGATGAAGTGTCTGGGAGATAAACGTTTGAACGTAGTCCCCAGTTAATGTCCAACAATTCCGCACCCAGAGTCGCCTGGTGGAAAACGTTGTTGTGGTCAGTGTCTCGAATGTCGTAGAAACCATACGCACCGAAGATACGTTGGCTGGCAGTGATTTGGCGATAACCAATACCAAAGTTTCCTTCCCAAGTGTCTTTGTCGGAGTACATCATGCGGATGTCACCGAACAGCAAACTGTCGCTGTCACTGAAAATCGGGAGGAAGGTTCGAGTTTGGCTTCGTTCTTCACGATCGCCTCCGCGCCCCTCAATTTCCAGATAGGCATCCCAGCGGTTAGTCTGGGCGTGAGCGGCGTTTCCGCCAACGAGGAGCGAGGCTACGGTAGCCATGCTGAAAATTAAGCGTTTCATAATAACGGTCCCTGTTCTAACACATAGAGCGCAAAGTGCGGTGGTATGCATCAAGGAATCGGACGAGCGTCGTAGTAGAAGTGATGATGTGGGGGAGCGTACGGAGAATCGGAGTAACCGTTGCAGTTTGACTGACTTTGATTGTCAGCCAGTTGAAACACTCAGTTCTGAGTTGTTGTAACGTGTTGTTTTTAATTGGGTTACGTTAAATGCCGGTAAAGTGTGAACAATCGATTGCAACGGTTGTAGTGGTTCATCTCGCAAGTCTTGCCGTCCTCATTGTCTGTCTCGGCATCGAGCTGCAATTCCTGCCGGTTGATCCGATCGTAATTTCTTGGAGAGAGATTAACGGTTATTCGGGTTCTTCAGATGGAATGCATTTCAACGGGGAGCGTTGTGGCAGAATTGAGACGCAGCGTTGAAAACTTATTTCGATGTAAAGTTTGTCAGCCTGCATTTGAATTTTTCGTGGCTACTCGTGTTGCATTTCTTGTTACAACCGTTGCGAAAACAGCCATGGTGAAACCAGCTGCCACCGCACGTTGATGAACTCTTCCTAAAGTCGATGAAACACTTTTGAACTGAGTCACAACTGAGCAGTAGTCATAACTGAGCAGCAATTGAGTAGCAGCAGCAATTGAGTCGCAGCAGGCACGAGTCGCAGCAGGCAGAACGACCTTCTCATCGTTCTCTGAAAGGACGATCCCGGACGAACTCAAACAGTTCCGACTTTGTGTTTGAATTCGGCTCCGATGCATTCAGAATCTTCCAGATTGAGCAATCGCCTCAAGAGGGCGAAGCGGCCGGAATCGCATCAACATTCGTGATTCGGTAGCGACTTGCCCTGCTCGTTCGGTACACTCCTTGTGAAAAATTAGACTCTGAATCGCCAATGAACCCGACGTTTTTTGTGCTATCAGAATTCACTCTCGCGAACACTTATGATCTGGATCTGCATCAATTGAAATGCAGCAGGGTCGCATTGCTGGACATCGACAGAATATGACCACATTTGTGCGCACAACACTCTTCTTCCTCTGCGGAGTCTGTTTTCCAGGTGGCCCCTTGGCCTCCGAATCTGCTGAGCCAAAGCTGAAATTGAATCAGGGAGACCACGTTGTCTACATCGGCAACACTCTGGCAGACCGGATGCAGCATCATGCCTGGTTGGAAACTTACTTGCACGCACTGCACCCCGAAGCTGATCTGACATTTCGGAACCTTGGCTTCTCTGGAGACGAAGTAACGACGCGACCACGATCCGCAAACTTTGGCGACCCCGATCAATGGATGGCGAAGTGTGAAGCGGATCTTGTCTTTTGTTTCTTTGGATACAACGAAGCGTTGCGCGGTGAGGCGGACTTGAAAAAATTCGAGGCCGATCTGGCAGCGATGATCGAGAAGATGAGTCAGCAGAAGTACAACGGAGAGTCTGCTCCACGGCTGGTGATCTTCTCACCGATTGCTCATGAAAACCTCGGAAGTCCGCATCTTCCGAATGGCTCTGAGAACAATCGTAAGCTTGCCATGTATACCGAAGCGATGCGAAAGATTTGCAAAGCGGGCAATGTTCAGTTTGTCGACTTGTTTTCGATGACTCAAGAACTTTACGCGGCTGCGGAAAAGCCACTCACCATGAATGGTATTCATCTTCTTGATCATGGAAACCGGTTGGTCGCTCAGCAAGTGCTGAAAGCACTTTACCCTCAAGCGAAAATCCCAGGCGATGATGAAATCAGCAAACTGCGTGAGGCTGTTCTTGATAAGAACGACTACTGGTTTAACCGTTACCGCGTGGTCGATGGCTACAACGTTTATGGTGGTCGTTCAAAATTGGCTTGGTTTGGGCAGTCCAATGCAGATGTCATGAAACGCGAAATGGAAATTTTCGATGTGATGACAGCCAATCGCGATCGCCGTGTCTGGGCGGTCGCACGGGGAGGTGATCTGGCCGTCACAGATGACAATCTTCCTGAAGAGCTCAAGGTGAAAACGAACAAGCCGGGACCGCTCGAAGATGAAAAGTTCCCGTATCTGGATGCGACGGACGCCATTTCCAAAATGGAAGTTCACAAAGATATGAAAGTCAACTTATTCGCATCCGAGAAGATGTTTCCGAGACTCATTAACCCGGTTCAAATGTCTGTCGATTCTGATAGCCGTTTGTGGGTGTCGGTCTGGCCATCCTATCCGCACTGGAATCCGACTCAGAAACGTGAGGATGCGATCGTTATTCTTCCAGACGAGGACAATGATGGTGTGGCAGATGATTGCATTGTGTTCGCAGATGAGTTGAACAGCATTACAGGATTCGAATTTTGGGGCGGCGGAGTTTTGGTGGCGGCTCCTCCGGAAATTTGGTTTTTGAAAGATACGAATGGCGATGACAAAGCGGATGTCAAAATTCGCATGCTGCAAGGAATTTCAAGTGCCGACACTCATCACTCTGCCAATGCAATGTTGATCGGTCCCGATGGCTGGCTCTACTGGTCGCGTGGTGTGTTTAATGTCGCCAACTTTGAAACGCCGACGAAAACGTATCGTTCGGGACAGACCGGCGTACACCGCTTCAACCCGCGGACATTCGAAACGGAGTTTCATTTTCCTATCGGCCCAAATCCACACGGTGATGTCTTTGATCGTTGGGGATACCAGTTTGCCAGCGACGGAACGAGTGGAACTGGTTCGTATATCAATATCGGAAAAGGTGTCGGAAACAAAAAGTGGTACGAGAAACGAGTCCGACCCGTTCCGGCAACAGGTTTGCTGTCAAGCAGCCACTTCCCCGAGGAGCTCAACGGCAATTTTTTGATTGCCAATGCCATCGGTTTTTTAGGAGTGCTGCAACATGAAGTGAAGTACGACGGTGCGGACATTACTGCAGTCGAAATTGATCCGATTCTGGTCTCGTCAGACCAGAACTTCCGCCCGAGTGATATGGAAATTGGCGGCGACGGAGCTTTGTATATTGCAGACTGGCACAATGTTCTGATTGGTCACATGCAGCACAATATGCGAGACCCCAATCGCGATCACGATCACGGTCGCATCTACCGAGTTACGTCCCCCGGGCGACCGCTTGTGAAGCCAGCAAAAATGCGTGGCAAACCGATCAAAGAAGTTTGTGAAAACTTCTTCGCTTACGAGAATGGAACTCGCTATCGAGCCCGCCTGGAACTGAGTGGACGTGAAACGAAAGATGTTGTTGAGCAAGTCAGTCTCTTTGCTGCTCAGTTAGATCCACTCAAAAGTCCGAAAGAACGCGACGAGGCACAGGCGCTTCTCGAATGCTTGTGGGTCTTCGAAGAGCACCGTGTACCGAATGAAGATTTACTCAAGAAAATTTTTCAGGCGAAAGAACCCAAAGTCCGCGCCGCTGCGATTCGAACTCTCGGGCACTGGAGTGGTAATGTGCCTGAGTGGGATTCAATTTTGATGGCGGCAGCCAAGGACTCCTCTGCACTCGTCCGCGCTGAAGCAGTGAAATCGGCAGTAGAGTTCAAAGGGGCAACTCCACTTGAAGTGATTTTTCAGGTGATGGCTCAGCCCGTTGATCCTGAACTCACAACCGTCATCAACTATGCCAAAGGGCAACTCAATCTGGATCAGATGATTGAAGAGTCAATCGCCTCGGGGAATCAACTCTCTGCGGCTGCGACGAGTTATGCCCTGATGAATGCGTCGATCGACAGCTTGAATAAGCTCGAGCCTTCTGCTGAGATTCACCGCGCCATTCTCGCTCGTGATGAAGCGAACGAAGTGCAGTTGGAAGCTGCTCTCGCTGGATTGTCCAAACTGACAAAAGAAAGCGAAACCGATTTGCTGATGCAGCTGCTCAATGAGGCACAAAGCAATCCCAACGGAAACGTGAATACTCTCGGGAAATTGCTGCTCAAGCAACCAGCTTCCGCACTGCAAGTCAAACAGAATGAAATTGAAAACATTGCGATCAACGGTGCAACTCCGGCAGTCAAGCGGCTGGCTTATGCCGCCTGGGTTGCTTCAGCAGGTCCAGACGATGCCTTTCTGACTGCGTCTGCATCGAAGGAGCGCCTCCAGGATTTTCTCGACGCTGTCCCGACTGTGGATGTGAAAGTACGGGGCGAATTGTTCAGCAAGGTCGAGCCACTCATTTTCGATTTGCCCGGAAATTTGAAAGCAGAAAAGGGAGCCGGAACCTCCTACGAAAATGGAATCAAAGTCGAATACTACTATCCGAGTGCTTCCAATGTTGCACTGGAGACTCTGGCGAAAATGGTTCCCAAAGACTCGGGGATCGTGCCTGAAATTGTGATGGATGTTCCGCAATTGAAGGAGCGGGACAAATTCGCACTGAAATTCACCGGGATGATTGTCGCACCAAAGTCTGGAAAATATACCTTCGCAATTGCCTCGGATGATGGTTCGCGTGTTTATGTCGCAAACAAGTTAGTGATCAATCACGATGGTCTGCACGGCATGAGCGAAAAGCGAGGAGCCATCGACCTGCCTGCGGGAATTCATCCGTTGACTGTGACGTACTTCGACAACGGTGGCGGAGATGGATTGCGGGTTCGCTGGTCGGGGCCAGGTTTCAAGTTGCAGAAAATCGCACCGGAGAGCCTGCTCATTCAGGGAAGCGAGACCCTTCACGATGTAGCGATCCGTGCTCTCGATTCTATCCCCGGTCACGAAATCGCTAAGGTTAATTCACTTGCGAAACTTGTGAAACAGGGGCGGAATCGACCTTCAGCCATCCGCGCTCTACGCAACATTCCGATTGAGAATTGGCCAGACATTCAAATTCGTCCGATGCTCGACAACCTTGTCGGATACCTCTCGAACATGCCGGCTCAAAGTCGAACTGGCGGACCAGCGATGGATGCCATCGCCCTGGCGAAGTCGCTGAGCAGTCAACTTCCTGACGAAGAAGCCAAAGCGGTATTGAGTCGGCTGGAGAATCTCAATGTCCCCGTCATCGCAATTGGAACCGTGACGCATCGGATGATTTACGACAAAGAGCTAATCGCCGTCCAAGCTGGAAAGCCGGTGGAATTCCGGTTTTCGAATACCGATGCCATGCCGCATAACTTTGCGATCACAAATCCAGGCGCGCTGCAAACCGTCGGGGAACTCGCAGAGGCAACTGGACGTGATGCCGATGCGATGCAGCGAAATTATATCCCTGAAAGTGATGAGATTCTCCTTGCCAGCCGGTTGTTGCAACCGGGAGAAAATCAGGCATTGAGTTTCAATGTCCCGAAAACTCCGGGTGTTTATCCGTACGTCTGTACCTATCCCGGCCACTGGCGACGGATGTATGGGGCACTGTATGTGGTCGAGAATTTGCAGGAGTACAATGCCGATCCTGAAAAGTATCTGGCCAAGCATACTCTTGAGATTAAGGATGAGTTGCTCACGCTCAACACTCGAAGTCATGAATGGAAATACGAAGAACTGATCGACGAAGTGAAGGGACTCTCAAGTGGTCGTTCCTTTGAAGTCGGCAAGCAGCTCTTTAAAGTCGCCAGTTGCGTGGGGTGTCACCAACTCGACAACGAAGGGCGCGTTTTTGGTCCTGACCTCGCGAAACTGGAACCGAAAAAACAAACAACTGATTTCATTCTTCGCTCAATTCTTGAACCTTCGAAAGAGATCGAGCCAAAGTATCAGTCGCATACCTTCCTCCTCGATTCAGGAAAAATCGTTACCGGGATGGTCATGAAGGAAACTGACGACGAGATCCATGTTGTGATCGATCCGCTGGCGAAAGACAAACCGACGATTCTCAAAAAGGATTCGATTGAAGGTCGGAAACAAGCGGAACTCTCTTTGATGCCGCAAGGGTTGGTCAATAAACTCTCACCTGAAGAGATTCTTGATTTGATCGCCTTTGTTGTTTCTAAAGGGGACAAGAATCACAAACTGTTCCACGGCCACCATCATCATTAAAGCAGTTTGCTCTATCATGTGTCCGTGAAGAACATATTCCTCCAGTCAGTGAGCTGTTCTCCACGAGGCGGAACCTGCGGGGACTCACATGGGATTTGTTCTTTGCGAAGAGCGTCCCAGCGTGCCTTCGTCAGCGATCGTCTCACTCTGGATGGTGTTCAGTGTGAGTGTCGTCGTGTGGCTTTATTGTTTTACGGTGTGTCAGTAACAACCAACTGCTCACAGGAATTGTGTAACAGATACTGATTAAAAAGTAGCTGACGACAATTCCGGTCACGCCATAGTGCCGTCCGAAATAGACTGCTGAGACTCCGGTGATACTGGCGGAAATGACATTCTGGAGCAGGAAAGGGTCTTTCTTGAACAGCCGAACATAAGAGTGCATCACCCAGGAGAGTTGCAGAAAGAGTGTTGCCAGTACAAGAAATCCAATTTGCCCCGGTGCAAGGAATCGGTTGGCTGCGTCGGAATTGAAATAGGTCAGCAACCAGACACCGGCGACAAATGCCCCACCTGCGGAAAGAAACAGGCTGACGGAAATGGCACCGATTCGGAGCATCTTCTGTTCGAGTTCAGCAATCTTCCGTTTCGCGACAAGCATCCCGAATTCCGGCATTCGCGTTTGGACCCATGATAAGCTTGCGGCTTGCAGATTAGAGACAATCGACCAAGTCATACCCATGCGCCCTGCGGCAGCCTTTCCGTAAAATTGATCAATGACCGGGATGAAGAAGTAGCTGGAAAAGTACCCGCCAATACTTTGGATCGCGAGTCTCCACTGGAGAGGCCAGGCTTCGTCTTTCCAGGAAAATCGATCGGTCTCGGAGTTTGATTTGAGAGATTTAAACATCGTCCGGTATCGGACATTCACAAGATAAACTTCCCAGCTGAGCCGCACAAAATTGGCCGCCGCGACTGTCCAGATTCCCCACCCGGAGAGGATTGCTGCCCACACCACAAGCGACCCGATCACGGCTTGGAACATTCGCACAAAATTCACCGTCGCCACCTGATTGCATCCTTCAAGAACTGCCAGACGCGGTTGATAAGTGAGCGAGACGGCATTGAGAACGACAGCGGCCACCCAGGGGAACTTCCAGAAGGATGTCGGTTGGTCAGGATTTTGAATCACTATCAACCCACCAAAAATCAGTCCCGGCAGGAACAGAAGGATCATGAGTCGATACCATCGATCACCAAATCGCGAGATCGTCGAGAGTCGTTCGAGTGCTCGTTGTTCTCCGGTCACTTCTCCTGCTTCATTGAATTTCAAATGTGACCATTCGTGGCTGGCCAGCAGCGACAGAATATGATTCAGCCCCAACTCAAAGAAGATTTGGGCGGCCAGTAAACTCTGAAACAGATAGTAGTAGCCTTGGAGATCCTCGCCAAAAAACTTGTAGATGAGATAGATCGTCACAGGCGCCGAAAAAAACTGCCACCCACGAGTGATCAGCATGTACCCAACTGCTCGGTTCACCGCGAGCTTGTCGCGTAGAAAACGCTTGATCGCTGATCCCGGTGCCTGGTCTCCGTCACTCATTGTCTCTTGTCAATTCTTCCAGAAGAACTGCGTACTGATGCATATCGATATGCTGTTCAATCATCGCTCGCCCTGCCCTGCCCAACTGTTCGGCTTTTTCTTTATTCAATAAGAGTGATCGAATGTCCTCTGCCATCATTTCAGTCGTTCCCGAAAGAATTGCTCCTCCGGAACGATGTATTAAATCTGGGAGAAAGTCGAGACTGACAATTGGCGTTGAGGTGGCAGCGGATTGCAGTAAGACATTCGGAAATCCTTCGTGCTCAATCGACCCGGTAAACGCGAAGGCGATTGCGTTTTTGTAAAGTTGAGGCATTTTAGCAAACGGAACCTGATCAAGAATCGTGACATTCTGTGTTTTGATCAGTTCAATTTCTTCTCGCACCTCCTGCACGCCACGATTCAAGACCATCACAAATGGAATGTCGGGACATCTGGCAGCGACCTCAAGTAAAGCTAACGGCCTTTTGTGAAATCGGTCCGGCCTTCCAACCCAGAGAACATAGTTCTCAGTTTCTACCGGTTTGGGTTGCTCCACATTTGATAATTGTTGATCCCAACTCTTCAAGTCGAAAGGGTTCGGGATGACTGTGGCCTTGCGATGAAAATGGTCTAGCAGCAACCGTTGCTGGTGTTCGGTTTGCACAACAATCTGCGACGCGTTTGAGATGGCGTACCGGACAACTTCAGAGCGTTCGCCGTATTCGTTTTGGAAGTCGTCTTCTTTCGCAAACCGCTCATTCAGTTCGGCGTTCGCACGAATCAGGAGAATTGTTTTTGTCTTCTTATGTTTGAGGCTCAAAATTGCCTTGGCAGAAACCAGGTTCGCACCAAAAAGGAGGATTGCATCAAAATCAAACTGCTGGATGAAGGGGTTTTCTCGGAGTTCGTAGGAGCGGTTTGGGAAAAATTGGCGGACCGCTGCCAGCACTGGAATCTTCCAAAATAGCGAAGGGGAAAAATTCCGGATTTTCAACCAGGGGAACTCGGGTTGAAGCTCGGCGACTCCCGCGAGTGATTCTCGCGCAATCTCGATGAGCTGCCAATCCGAAAGGATCTCCACGCCGTCAACTTGTTGACGAGGCTGACGTGTATGATGCCGTGTGAGCAACGAAACGTCCAGGTTTTCCAACGATGCCAGTGCCTTCGCTGTGAGCCAGGCGCTCGTTTCAGAGCCGCCGAACTGACCTTTCAACTTCGGGATCACAACCGGCAACGCTCTGAGTGAAAGAACACCGACTTTCTGTTTTTCGTTCAATTGGAACTACCTTGACCCGGCTTGGCGACCTGATTGATCAAGACACGTAGGCGAGTCGTGTCGCCTGGTTTCTCGTTTTTGATGTCGTCTTCAGTGAATACCGCCATGAAAATTTGTCGGTCGGTTGTTCGATTTCGGTCGTAAATGATGTAAATGCTCCCGTCCTCAGCTTGGACTCCATCGGGATAACTGATCGTGCTTCTTTCGTCGAGAAGAAGTCCGGGCGACCAGGTGAGTCCGTCATCTTTGGAAATTTGGGCGGTGAGTTTGTTTCTCTTTGTGGTGTCGTGATGCTTCACCAGCAAGAGGTGACCTGAAGCAAGTCGACGGAGAAAGAATCTGGCGGACGGATGTGCGATGTGGCTTGGTTTAGCGGTCGTCCATGTTTTTCCTCGATCGGTGGAGGTGCTTTCCAGCAGCGTGCCGGTGTTCGATCGGATCAACATCCACAGCGATCCGTCTTTGCGCTCGACGATCATGTGTTCATCGAAGGCTCGCATCTTCTGCGGGACATGGCTGGCACCGCGGACTTCCCACGACTTTCCGTGATCAGTCGAAACAACAGCGCGAGCGCTGTTGTCGGTTTTTCGCCAGGTTGATGCTGGAAGAATCCATTCTCCGGTGGAAAGAACGGTCGGTTTGCACATCATGACACCGTCGGTGAGCCGCCGAGGCGCCGACCACTTTGGGTTTTCTACGTCTGGGGTACCAGTTGTGATGGCCCAGACTCCAGCGACGGTTCCGTCATGTGCAATGGCTTGCGCCCAGAACAACCAGAGTCGTCCATCGGGATCGAGCCAGATTTCCGGATCATAAGCCCGCACCGGACCGGTTTTGTCTGGATCGATGATGACAGAGTTTTCGCTCCACGTTTTTCCATCATCTCCACTCGTCACAGCTACGACATAATTGTTCTGATCTTCTCCGCCGGTCGGGCTGGCATACCAGACCGCCCAGAGTCGTCCTTTTGGGCTGCGAGCCAAACTCGGGATTCCTTGAAATTTCCGTGTCTCTTTCTGGTACTCAGGGCCAATCTCCTGGGTGAAGACCTTGGGTGGTTTCAGAAAAGGCTTTTCGTCGTCAGCCATCACAGACGGAGAAACGAAAAAGATGAGACTGAAGATGGTTAATGGAAGTCGAAAGTTTCGCATTGAGAAATTTCCAGATGTTTGTCGTGTGAATTTGTTAGAGCTAAAGTGAAACGCATTCTACACGGGCACACGTTAGAGCAAACTGCCTTGGGAAAAATGTTGTTATCCTATCGGAGACCGATTTCCAATTCCACCACTGACGAGAACTCGCAAGGCTGGCGCATTGTTCATTTCTGGGCACGCTTATGGGCACGCTAAGATTCGCGTCGAGTAACGTGGGCGCCTCGCGAGTTGGGGCACAGTTTTTCTAAGGTGGCGAAGGCTCGTTGAGGTGAAAGCAATAATCCTTAATCGCATGCCTCTCTCAGAAATGGTGGCATCGAGATGCGAACTTTGCCTATCGTTCTCCGATGTCGATTTCTAAACTGAATGGAATCTAATCATCCTCACCTGTTCGAGGAATTCGAGAGTCCTCTATTTGATAGTGCAGCAATAATGGCGAACTCTGAAGACGTAGCAAATCCAGAAACAAAGACGAATCCAGAAAAAGCTCCCGAAGTGAGTTCCTGGAATCTTCCGAATGCGATCACCTTCTCTCGGTTGATCCTGGCGTTTGTCGTTTTGGCGATGCTCGATATGACCGAGTGGTGGATCACATGTACGGCAATTTTTGTCTTTGCGGTTTCGACCGATTTTCTTGATGGGTACTTCGCAAGAAAATGGAATCAGGTGACGGTTCTTGGCCGTATCATGGACCCGTTCGTTGATAAGGTCATCATTGGAGGAACGTTAATCTTTCTGATTCCGCATCCGGAAAGTGGCGTCTGTGCGTGGTTGACGTTTATTGTGATTGGACGGGAAATGTTCGTCACCGGGTTGCGATCCGTTTTGGAGGGGCACGGTGTCGATTTTTCAGCGAAGTGGAGCGGGAAAATCAAGATGATTGTGCAATCAATCACAATTCCTCTGGCGATTCTCTCTCTGAGTCCCGAATTCGGCGACTGGTTGGGTGAGAATAAGGTAAGTTTTCTCCAGATACGGGACCTGTTTTTGTACGCGACCGTCGGAATCACGCTCTATTCTGGTGGTGAGTACACTTGGAGAGGACTCACATTGTTGAAGGCGCAAGCTGAATCTCCAAAGCCAGATGGGTTAAATGAATCGAGCACTGAAAACTCCGAAAACTCAAATTGAAGAATCAGGCGAATGATGAGTGACAGTCAAGATGATTTCATCGACACGCCGGTATTCGCTGAAGATCTCAACCCCTTTGATGCTCCTGTTGTCGAAGGAAACGAAGCTGAGGACTCTTCGTCTGGGGCTGAGTTTGCTGCAACTCCGTATCGTGCTCCCGGTCCCGGATTGCCAGAATCGTTCGGCTGGATCTTCCTGTTTTTTACGCTGCAATTTGGAGCGATGATTGTTGTTCTGGTCACAGCGATCCTGTTGACAGCCAATGCAAACGGTGGAGAAATTGGTTTCAATCTAGAGGCTTGGTTAGACAGTCTTTCACCGACAAAGAAGCTCTTTGTCTTTACGTCTCCGGCGTTCTTTGCGCTCTTCTTGTTGATTCCATTTGGTTTGCTGCGCCTGGCTCCGCGACCGATCTCGCGATTGAATCTCAATCTTCCGTCATTCGGGCAAACAATCATGGTCACGAGTGTGGTCATTCCGCTTGCAATTGTCGGAAGCGCGGTGATGGCGGCGCTCAATCCGATTTGGTTGGAATTCTCTGCTCCCTATCCCCTGTTTCGTATGCTTAACGATATGGATGCGAATGCGATTCTGGGCCAGTTTGGTGCAGCGTCGCTTCCTGTAGCTCTGTTTTTCATTGCGGTCGTACCTGGAATCGGAGAAGAGTTTCTGTTTCGTGGAATTATTGGACGGGGACTGGTTGCACGCTGGGGCCTTGTTGCAGGGATCGGATTGACCTCTCTCCTGTTTGCATCGGTCCATATGTATCCTCCTCATGTCCTGGCAATTGTGCCGATGGGGATCGCTCTGCATTGGACGTACTTGATGACAAAGAGTTTCTGGGCTCCCGTGCTTTTTCACTTCCTCAACAATGCACTGGCAACGCTGCAGATTCAGTCTGACCAAGTCGACGAAGAGCCAACACATTGGGCGATTCTCCTGATCGCAGCGGCATATTGTGCCTGGTACATGTACTGGCTCACACAAATGCGGACCGTACACCTGACAGACGCTGGTGAGTATGTCGCACCCGGAAACGAAGTTGAACTTCCGCTTGGGATCGAAGTACAGAGGAAATCGCAAACGTATCTTACTCCGGTTCTTGTGGCGATTGTGATGCTCGGAGCTGAGATTCTATTGCTGTTGTCGCTTTGAGGCATCCTTGGCATGCCGTTCTAAAGAGAAACGGGTTTCGTGTGGATGGGGACGATTCAGCCACCACAGCGATTGTGAATTATCGCGAACACTTTCAGCCTGCAAAACGAACTTCGAGTGCATGACCGGCGAGCATGGTCCAGTGAGCATGGTCCAGTGAGCACAGCCCGGCGAGGATTGACCAGAGTGCATTGCCAGAAAAGGCGGTCAAGAAATGAGAGCACTTTCAATGCTTGTTTTGTTTGCGAAGTCCAATTTCAAGGCATTGTAGACTGCTCGCAACGAGGCTGAACGTGAAGGCCAATCTGAGAATTGACGTCACACTCACATCGCTGGTGACACATCACCGATATTGAGATGTTTGGCATTCTGGTGGTCTTTCCCTTGATCATCTTGCACGATCTCCAAACAATCAGCCCCTACTCGTTGACTGGTGTCTGGATTGTGTCCGAAAGTGTACGTTGTGCTTTATCTGGAGAGACTCTTTACCGCACTTGACTGGAAATCTTCAGGGAAGTGGACGTTTTTATCGATCTTGGTCGGGATGATTGCAGGCTTAGGGGGGATTGCCTTTCAGGTGATAGGCCAATTTGTTCTGCACTACTCTCTCGTGATGTTCGCGGGATATTCTCCTGCGGAAGCAGTTGGCGAACACTTCATCTTTGATCACTCACACACAGGGCAGTTCTCACCTTGGCTCATCGTTGTGGTGATGACCATAGGTGGATTGCTGTCGGGCTGGCTCGTGTACACCTTTGCCCCAGAGGCTGAAGGACACGGAACAGATGCCGCCATTGATGCCTATCACAATAAGCGTGGAAGAATCCGGGGCCGAATTCCGATCGTCAAGACGTTTGCGTCAGCAATCACAATTGGAACAGGTGGATCAGGAGGACGCGAAGGTCCAATCGCTCAAATTGGAGCCTCCTTCGGTGCCTATTTAGGCAAGCTCTTAAAGTTGCCCTCGCGAGATCGCCGGATTCTGTTGGCAGCCGGAATGGGAGCCGGTGTCGGAGCGGTCTTTCGTGCCCCTCTCGCAGGAGCCTTATTCGCTGCGGAGATTCTCTACAGCGAAAGCGACTTCGAAGCTGAAGTCATTATCCCGGCAGCGACTGCTTCAATTATCGGCTATTCCGTCTACGGGTTGTGGCTTCCCACGGAGATGCATCACACGCCGTTGTTCGGAAACGATTTGAACTACGCAGCTGGCTCACCTCTGGAACTCCTTCCTTATGCTGTTCTGGCAGTCGTGGTTGCGGTGATGGGAATTGCATACATCAAAGTTTTCTACGGAGTTCACAGCCTCTTTGCGAAGCTGCCTGTCCCGAAGATCTTTCGACCTGCGATCGGTGCAGGATTGGCAGGGATTATGGGGGTTGGACTCTTCATGCTTTGGGGTGAAGAACGGCAAGCCCTGGCGGTCCTCTCAACAGGATACGGCACGCTTCAGCAAGCATTGACCTCTGCAACGGAAGTGGGGATTCCACTTTTGTTCACGATCGCAGTCGTGAAAATTTTGACAACATCCTTGACGATTTCTTCAGGTGGCTCAGGAGGCGTCTTTGGACCCTCGATGGTGATTGGTGGCTGTACGGGGGGAGCTGTCGGTTTAATTTTTCACCAGATCTGGCCTGATCTGGTTCCTCATCCCGAAGCGTTTGCAATCGTTGGGATGGCAGGTTTCTTTGCCGGGTGTGCTCACGCTCCGTTCTCCACGATCATCATGGTCTCGGAAATGACTGGTGGCTACGGCTTGCTGCTACCGACGATGTGGGTTTCGACTCTGACTTTTGTGATGGGGAGTCCATGGAAGTTGTACTCCAAACAGGTTCCATCGCGACTCGAATCGCCCGCACACCGTGGTGATTTCCTGATCGATATCCTCGAAGGGATACATGTTCGTGATGTCTATCACGAGAGGAAATCACTGGTGTTCATTCCGGAAGCGATGTCGCTCAATGAAATTGTGCATACGATTGCAACAACACGACAACACTATTTCCCGGTTGTGAATGAATCCGGACGGCTTGTCGGTATCTTTTCGAATGACGACGTCCGCTCATATCTCTATGATGAAACCTTGTGGACTTTGGCAAATGCGGGAGATGTGATGAATTCCCGCGTTGTCAGTGTGACGCCTGATGACGACTTAAACACTGCCTTGCGATGTTTCACCGCGATTGCGATTGATGAACTTCCAGTCGTGGATGCGGAGGACGATGGAAAGTTATTGGGCACGATTCGACACAAAGAGGTTATCGCTGCCTACAATCGTCGGTTGATGGAATTCAAAAAAGCAGCCCAGGACGAACAGGAGTGAGTCAAGGGGGGGGAAGCGATTTGACTGCATCATCAATCAATCGCATTTTTCGAATCGGTGTTCGCGTTCGACACGGGCACAGGAAGCACGAAAGTGTTTTAGAACTGGTCTCAAAACTTGTTGTTCCTTCTCTGGTACAGAGAAATGTCGCAATTCCATAGGCTGTGAGACTGCTTCTGGAACTGATCCTAAAAGTTGAAACTGTTCTCTCAAACGTTGAGAAAATCGGCGATTCCAGAGGTTTTCGGACTGGTTTTAGAAATTCCTTGTCAGAGAGTTCCGGAGACGGATTTAGAGTCGTCAACATGCCCTAAGTGGAATGACCATTGTATCGCTGGTTGCCCTTCATCTTTCTGAGCATCGTGTTGATTGCCATCGCTTCTTTGATGGCGATGCTTGTCTCGTATGTTGGGAGCAACATGTATGGTGACTGGAAGCTCGTCTTTCAGCAGTTGCAGTCCCAGTCTCGATGGCTGACACTCAGTGTGGCCTGTGCTGTGGCGATCGTACTGATTGCCAAGTTGCATGAATATGAACGCAAACTGGTTTCACCCACTTTGGGGACAAGTTTGCTCGCGTTGCGGATGTTCTTGATTTTAATCATTTTCCTCACGCTCCTCGAACCGGTGTGGACCTGGTCGTACGACAAAGAAACTCTTGGACGTGTCGTCGTGGCACTGGACGTTTCCGACAGCATGGAGACGAGAGACCAGCATGCCGTGCTGTCTGAGAAACTTCGCTGGGCAAAATCCCTTGGGATGTTCGGCAAGAAGGGATCAAAGGGGGACGTCGATGAATGGATTCGTCGATTAGAAGCCAAAGAGGAACCGGAGTGGGTTTCCGCTGAGGAAGAGCCGAACCCGCAACGGCGAGAGCAACGTTCGCAGACACGTCGAAAAGATATCGAAGCGTCTGTCGAAACAGTTGCAGATTATTCGCGATTGGAACTTGCTGCCAAGGTTTTGGCAGCTTCAAAAGAATCGGTTCTCGATCAACTCTCTGAGCATGCCCAAACTGAGTTGGCGATCTTTGCGACCGATGAAACTCGGGTTGAGCGCCAGATTTTTGATGACATTCTGGCTGGAAGTGAGATCAAGCTTCAACGGGGAACGTCAGATTTATCTCAGGCAGTGAATACCGCGATCCAGTCCGATTCCGAAGTTCCGTTGGCGGGTGTGGTGTTGATCTCCGATGGGCGAGACACTTCGAAACTCGATCAAAAGAAATTCCTGCAACGACTCTCCGGGATTGGAGTCCCAGTTCATACCGTGTTAGTCGGTTCGGAGTATCGACCTCGCGATCTGGCAATCTCACATCTAGATGTCCCCGAGACCGTTTTTGAGGACGATTCTTCCATCGTGAAATCGATTGTGCATGCGTTTGGGTTTGAGGATCAGGAAGTCACCGTTTTTCTGGAGGACATTGATTCGCCTGATCGAGAACCGCTTAAAAAAATATTCACTGTGGAGAAAACGGAAACTGAAGTCGCCTTTAACCTGGATAATCTCGACTTGGGACGGCATCGGTTTCGGGTCCGGACAGAGATCAAAGACCGGGAACTTCGAGACGATAACAACAGCAGAGAGTTCTCCATCAATGTGGTCGATGGGACGGCACGAGTGCTGATTTTGGAAGGTGAAGGGCGTTGGGAGTTTCGATATCTTCGAGCAGCCTTGAGTCGTGACAAGCGAGTCACCTTAGACGAGGTACTTTTCGAACAGCCGTTTCTTGGCATTCTTGATGCGCCATTCTTTGATTCGCAACTTTCTCAACTGCCACCCGTTGAGGGGGATGCCACCCAATTCGCCAATTACGACTGCATCATTATCGGAGACGTCTCCCCGCGACATCTCACGCTGGCACATTGGCGGAATCTGGAGCGGTATGTTCGGGATGAGGGAGGAACACTCGTTATGACTGCGGGAAAACGTGATTTCCCACTTTCATATCGCGGCACAATTGTGAATTCTCTTCTGCCGGTCGAGAACTTGCGAACGATCGACTTACAGGGAGAAAATCAAATGCTCCCTCCTGCTCAACGTGGCTTCCATTTTTCGATTACTCCCGATGGGGAACAGATGGCCATGTTTCAGTTAGGGGACGACTGGAATCAGTCGCGGCAAATCTGGAGTCAGCTTCCGGGGCATACCTGGGGGATTCTTGGTCAGGCGAAAGGGGCAGCGACTGTTTATGCCGCTGCGTTGAATCCTGGAGAACGTCCGAGCCTGGAATTAGAGCGTGAAAATGCTTTGGTCGTTCAACACTATGTCGGGACGGGACAAGTTCTTTGGCTCGGAGTTGATAGTACCTGGCGATGGCGTTTTCGAGTGGGCGATTTGTATCACCATCGTTTTTGGGGGCAGTTGATTCGCTGGGCTGTCGGATTTAAAGCGACCGCCGCGACGGAACATGTCCGCTTAGGTCTTACGCGAAGTGTCATTAACGAAGGCGAAGTGACAAAGATTCAGGCGCGTTGGAATGATCGCTTTCTCGCACAGCATCCGAATCTCAAATCGGTTGCAGTCATACGTTCAACCGATGGGACCGACTTCCGGAAGCGTGTTGATCTCAAGGCTGTGGAGCATCAACCATTTATGCACGAAGCAGACGTAAGTGATCTTGCTCCGGGGGAATACCTTGTGACTTTGGAAACACCAGGTATTGAATGGGCGAAGAAATCTCCAGAAACAGTGTTGATCGTTCGAGAGGAGCTTTCTGAAGAACTGACAGACGTGAGTGCGTTTCGAGAACTTCTCATGGAGATTTCGGAAGCTTCGGGAGGCCGCTTCTTTTATCTGGATGAAGTTGCTGAACTCCCGGAACTCTTCGTAGGGACTCAGGACGTCACATTGTTACGGGAAGAAA
Source organism: Thalassoglobus sp. (assembly GCF_048270125.1). Classification (NCBI taxonomy): domain Bacteria; kingdom Pseudomonadati; phylum Planctomycetota; class Planctomycetia; order Planctomycetales; family Planctomycetaceae; genus Thalassoglobus; species Thalassoglobus sp. The sequence continues at coordinate 243,772 of NZ_JBLWTN010000004.1, forward strand.
TTCCGTTATGGAGCCATTGGATTGTGCTTGCGATATTCTGTTGTATCGCCATGACGGAATGGGTTGCCAGAAAGGTTAATGGACTTCCGTAGCAACACCAATAATCAATCCCCCTGCCACGTATGAGTGGGGAGCATTCTTTTCATTCCAGCGAATTTCGATCAGCAAGTGCTCTGTGCCACGCCCAAAGAGATCAAATTCCGCGATGACGAAGTCGGTCTCAATTTTCTCGTCGTAACAGAAGCCGACACCGTGTGGTGAGATATCTTTGGTGACACCGACAATGGGTTGATCACGTGTACATTTTGCGAATCCGTCTTCAAGCTGGACGGTCGAAATGTAGATCGGCTCTTCAAATTTCACACGAAGTTCGCCGCGACGTTCTAAGCTGCGACACAGTGAAATTGGTCGACCGCTGAATGTCGAATACGCAATGCCCCGTGCTTCCTTGATTCTCTCAACTGTTGAGGGAATTAAAGAGGTCTGTGTATTGATCTCGTAAGACTTCAGAGAGTCGACGTTTTTGACCATTCTTGCGTCCAGCAGGTGAAAGGAACATCCATGGTGAAATTTAGAACACGTCAGGACTTCTGACCGACTTTTCAACTGAGATTAAGGATTTTATCGGCGGAATGTGCCGATTGAATTGGCTGGAACAGCTGTTGGCCGACGAATTCGAGGGATATTTGTAATCTCGCCTTGCAACATGATCCAAAGGAGAAAGTTCCATAGGCCTTGGAACCGATGAAATCGTAACAACATGACTCATCGAGCAAACTCGTAGGTCTGTTTGTCCGATTCTGTCGCGCGGTCGAGATATTTTTGAATGTCAGACAACTTCCACCGCGGGCGCGATCACATTCTGGATTGGTGTTTGAAATGGCTGCTTTACGAACAACTCATCTCTTTGCGACTGGTCTTCTCGTGCTCGTGGCCCTCAGTGGCTGTCAGTGTTGCGAAGTCTCTGAAATTTATGGAGATCGAATTGACTGCATCGCCGACAAACAACTGACTCTCGACCGCTGGTATCGACCCGGTCTGGATTTGACTCGAATTTGCCAGGATTGCAATACTCAGAGTCCATACCATCAGCACCCTGTCATCTATCCGGAAAGTCGGATCTCAACCCGACCTGCGGTTGAACCGACAATCCCTGATGTTCCACCCTCAGAAGTTCCGCCCCTACCCGAACTGGCTCCTGCTCCACCAGCTGATGATGCATTTCCTTCAGTTGAGGAAGGTTCAGTCATTCCACCTGAGCCCGCCGGGGCAAGAAAACTACCACCGCTCAATGAAACTTCGATGAAGCCGATTGAAACGGTTCCAGCTGCAAAACCAGCAGCATCACCAGCCGCGACTGAGACTCCAAAAGTTGTTTCTCAACCGAATTCCAGTCAACAGGCCAAGACCAGCCAAGAGGTATCGCTTCCACCAGTTTCTGCATTCATCGGGGCTATCAGCACGAAGCAATCCGAGATTTCACAAGTCTCAAAGTCTGAGGCCGCCGTTGCTGAGAAACCGGTAACGGAAACCCTCCCGCAGCAGATGAAAGAGACTCTTCCAAAACCAATCGGACCAGTCTCCGCACCCGCAGGGATCACGCCATCTCAAAAATTCTATCAGCATCAAAATCGTTAACAGCCGGTATATTCCTACCGACAGACAGCTGTGTTATTCCTCGAATGCGAGATCACATCACTCGGTATTCCTGATACCCTCGTTCCAGAAAATGCTGAGGGCTGCAGATTCGGAATTCTTCGACGGAACGAAATGTCCGACTGCGATGTCGACATTTCCATCGGAGTCGAAGTCGCCGATTTCCATGCATGAATAGACCGGGTCACCCGATTCGATTGTGTAACGTTGAAATCGGCCCGGTTCCACCTGCTCAAGCCAGATCACGGAATCGAAAGATTGGTTCCGCCCGCTTTGAAGAACCTTGTGCGGCAGCAGAGAGACAGCGACGATGTCGAGGTCTCCGTCACCGTCAAGATCGTCAGCTAACGCACGATGGGCACCCGGAAATAAAGCCAGACGATGTTCCTGAAATTTCAAATTCCCACTGTTTTCCAGCCAACTCACACCGTGATACGGTTTCGCAAGGGCGGAGTCGAAGGTGTCTCCGTTTGTGTAGAGGATATCCATATCGCCATCCTGGTCGAGATCCACCAGTTCGATACCGCTCGAACCGTATGAAGGGTCAGGTGCTGAATACAGGACGACTTTTTCGAATCCGTCTTCTCTGTTTAGGAAGGCAACAATTTCTTCAAACTCCTGGCTGATGAGCGCGACAAAATCGAGACGCCCATCGTTGTCCAGATCCACAGTCGGGATATGAATCGTTCCGGGCCGGTCGTCAAGCAATGTTTGGTGAAATTGAAAAGTTCCGGAATCGTTATCAATCTCTTGATTGGTCAGCAGATGAATGCCACCTGTGACGTGCCATCCAAACTCAGCCACGATCACATCTTCTTTTCCATCGTTGTTGAAGTCCCCAGAGCGAACATCTGCTACCCTTCCGACTCCCTCTAAAATCGTGACTGGTTGCAAGTCTTTCGAACGGAAGTCAGGAATCCAGAGAACCTTCCCCAAGTGATGGTCCTCCGGAAGAAAGCTCCCGAGATCAGCAATGATCAAATCGTCCTGCTGGTTACCGTTCAGATCACATCGTCGAACAGCCACGGGACTGATGGCAGACTCAGAGTTGGGGGCGATCTGACGGCCATCGAGAGCAAGTCGGCTGAAGAGCCCATGCTTCATGTCGCTGAACTGGAACGTTTGGTCTTGAACTTTGGACCATTCCAGAAATGAAGTGCCCGGTGCATCCCCTTTTGTTGAGTCCGATTGGAAAGGTCTCAGAGTCTCTTTCCGAAAAGAGAATGAACTCGGAATTGAGACCTCCAGGGTCTTTTCTTCGAACAGTGTCTCAGGGGCGAGTGCTCGATAATAAGCGGTCACTTCCGCTTGTGGCGGCGGAGTGAGGTCCGTTCGAGTCGATGTGTAATAGAAATCGTAACCACGTTTGACCTCTTCGTACCAAGCCGACTTCGGAAAGCTGGAGGGCTGGGGTGTTTTGTGACAGGCACCGCAAAAGTGTTCGATTTGTTGTTTCAATTCTTTGTCGTCGAGAACTGATCGATTCGAGCTTTGAGTTGCCGAATCACTCGGTGTCATCAACGCTTCAGAACGACACCCGGAACTGATTGTCAAAGAAGAAAGGCAAAGCAGAATGATTTGCTTCGACAGCATTGAACTGCACCGCTTCCAAAATTTCGATACGTATGGTCAAAGTCTGAATCGACTACTCAATAGCAGATTGTGAGACGTGATTCAAATTCAGACCAGCCGTGATCCCGAGCAATTAGTGCAGATTGCTCTACCGCTTGCCCGTGTCGAACGCTTTTCGCCTGTGAAGTTTCCGATCACCGCGAGGCGGGCAAACTATGTAGTTCTGGAAATGCTCTTCACAGGGAGAACAGGCATTGAAACTGCCCTAAAATGGGTTGCCAATTCCGCCACCGATAGGAGGCATGAATGAACTGCCACCTCCGAACATGCTGGAAAGATCTTCAATGATTGATCCCGGAATCGAAACTTTTGAATTCACCGTCTTTCCAGATCCGCTCAGAGAAACAGACTTCATGACTTCCTGCATTTTCATCCCCATCGAACGCTGCTGCCGGGTGAGAACAAAGTTGCCACTTTCAAGCTCTTTCTGCTGCTTCTCTAAATTCTCTTTTGATTTTGCCAGTGCGTCTTGTGCAGTGGTGAGAGCCGTTTGAGCTGTCTCTGGTTGCAGGAAATTGAGAGCAACATCCAAGTCTAAGTCGTTGGAGAATTTGATAGTCCCAGAGACCGATTCGAGTTCGGATGGGTCAAATGCGCCCCGTGTCATCATCCCCGCCGGCGATTGTGAGAGAGTCGCTCCGGGAGAGATCGAACCGAAAATGACATCTCCTCGAGCGGGGAGAAATGAGAACTTCTCGGCTGCTGTACATTCTCCGTTGCGGTCAATTGCGGCGTGCAGCATCTCCTTGGGACCTGCCACGATTGTTGTGCTGTTAAGTAGAAATCCTGCGGTTGTGTCGTTAGGAATTTCAAAAATTGTTTTGCCCGCATATGACGAAGAGGTCACTCCTTCCCCGAGATTGTTGGGGTCAATCGGTTTTGTTGCATAGATCACCATCATCTGTTTTTGGCGATTGGCAGAAATTCCGACCACAATTTTTTCGATGTCCTCGATCTCGAACTCACCACGTTCTTTGAGTTGTGCTTTGATCTGCTGGCCCGCTTCGCTGGTTCTAAGCGGTTTCATTACCCCAGACTTCCAGACATCGGCGACGCGAATCTCGACGTATGTTTGTGTGTCATTCGGTAACCAGGCCATACGATTTGCTGAACCGCCCAAGCCCTGAAGAAGAGGCAGCAAAAAGTAAACCCCGAGACTCAAGACAGTGAGAAACAGCACTCCTCCGCCGACGATGGCTGCGATTGCCCCTGCTGAAATGCCCGATTTTCCTTTCTTTCGACCCTTCTTTTTCTTTTTGCTCCCTTTGTTTGAAGTCCCCCCTTTTTTCTTCCGTGGAGCCGGTTCGAAATTGTCATCAAATCCATCATCGAATTCGTCACCGGAATCGCCATAGTCGTCACCCCAATCGTCATCGACCGGGGCTGCCTGGGGAGACTTCGCAAGTTTTATGACAAAAGGCTCGCTGCATTTCGGGCAACGAACCTTCTTGCCGACCATCGACTTGTCCTTCAATTTCAACTTTGAAGAACAATGCGAACATGCAACAACGAACGGTGCAGCCATGGTTGTGAGTCTCGCTTGATGGGGGAACTCGACCTCGAACGACTGAGCGTTCCATGAATTTTGAAACGCAGAGATGTTCTCAGTTCAGTCTATTCCTGTTCCTGCATGATTCCCATGCGGATCAACTTGGAGCGACATTCATCACGTTCACGTGATCTTGTGAGCTCTTTCCAGGTTGAGTCTTGAGATTCCAGGAACACAGTCTCGTCGAACGGTGGACAAATTTCGTTTTCAGCCGCGTATTGGTGCATTCGCTGAATGACTTCGACATCCAGTCTCGTCAGGAACATCGCGTTTCGGCGGTAGTCTTGAAAAGCTTCCCAGGCAATTGGAAAGAGTGGCTTGACGATATTTTCGCCGATGGCAGTTGCATATTGGCGAATTTCCAACTGTGCGTGCGAGTCCATGCGCAGTGCCAGAAAGTGCAACAGGTTGTGCAGATCGATTTTCCAATAGGCTTCAGTATATGTGCAAAGCGGGAGATCTTTTCGAGCCTGCTCCCGTGCAACGCCAGCATCAATTCGTTCCTGATACATGCGACGGGTCGCTTCCTGAAACTCCGCTTCAGCTGCGGTCAGGCTTTCGCCGCGGGCCGTATCGAGGAATCCTTCGCTCCCCTGACGATTCATGGTCGCTTGCGTTCGCCATTCTTCAGGAGGTGTGGTTTGTGCAGAATCAATCGCGACCGAGTAGCGTGTGCTGTACTCGTTTACGTTTGCAGTTCGGTGACGGATCCATTGTCTCCAGCAATCCATCGGAACGCGGACAAGGATTTTCAATTCCGCCATCTCAAACGGAGTTGTATGGCGATGCCGCAGCAGGTAGCGAATTAATGTCCTGTCATCAGAGACCTTTTTCGTGCCTGCTCCGTAGCTGACTCGAGCGGCCTGAACGATCGAACCATCGTCGCCCATACAGTCGACCAGACAGACGAAACCATCATTCAAAACCGGGAATTTCTCCCAGCGTAACCGTTCAATTTCACTCGCGTTTGAAGACATGGACTTCCTGAGAACTCTTAGATGTAAATTCGAATTGAGATTGCTGGCTCAGCTCTTCCTGAACATAAGCCTTAAGACCAATCAAATATGGAATCGGCCCATTATGAGCGGCTGAGACTCTGAGTTCAATCGATGCCGTCAGGGAATCAGGATGTTTCGAAATCTTGCCTCAGAATGCCTTGAACTCTATCCGCAGGCTGGTCATTCTGTCTCCAGAGAAACGATTTCATATGTGCATCCGGTCGGTGGTGATGAGGAATACAGCGGGATTGTCCCTGCCCCAGAAAGAGTCTTTCGGTCGCAATTTGAAGGTTTTGGGGGAGAGCGAACACTTCGAGGACCGCCAATGAGCAGCTGCGGCCCGATTTTTGCGACCCAATTTTATTGAGAAAGAACAAGTTTCGTGCCAACAACTGAATGGACCCCGACGACAGTCAGTGAACTCAGTCGGATTGTGTCAGAGAATTTTCAGGAACAAAAATCCTCCTTCATGCCAGTCGGGGGACGCACTTCTCTGCATTCTGCCGGGCAGGTCTCGGGCGAGACGGTTCTTCTGGAAACTGGGGAACTAAATCAAATTATCGAATACCCCTCTCGCGATATGACGATCACCGTGGAGGCGGGAATCCGATTCGAGACGTTGCAGGAAGAGCTCGCCAAGGAGAAACAGCGGCTTCCTATCGATATCCCGCAGGCAAGTCGCGCCTCTCTAGGAGGAGCGATTGCTTCGAATACGAGCGGACCTTCGCGATTCGGTTACGGAACATTTCGAGACTATGTCATCGGAATTTCTGCGGTGGATGGACAAGGACGGTTATTCTCTGCGGGCGGGAAGGTCGTCAAAAATGTCGCTGGCTATGATCTCGGCAAATTATTGATCGGCTCGATGGGAACGCTGGCAACGATTACTGAAGTCACTTTGAAGCTTCGACCGATTTTTGAGACGCGAGTGATTGTCATCGCCTCCTTCGAACCGGAGTTTGATCTGGATGCTGTCCTCGTCGCGATGAATAAGTCAGCCACGCGCCCCTGTGTTCTCGACCTGCTTAACACGAAGGCTGCCTGGCAGTTGGACGGCGAAGCGAACCTGAAGTTGCCGGATGGGAAAACCTTACTGTGGATAGAGTACGAAGGAACCGCAGCTGAGACAAACTGGCAAACCACCACGGTTATCGAAGAACTCAAGCAGTATCGACCAGTGGATGTCGTCACAATTCAAGACGATTCACATGAGCAATTTCACGATGCGTTGCGCGAGTTCCAAACGGCCTCCGATGATCCGGTGACCTTCCGAGCCAGCTTGCCGAAATCTCTGTGCGCTGAATTTCTCAAACTGGCGACCGATGCAAATGTCGCTGCGCAGGCACATGCCGGGAACGGTGTCGTCTACGGACATCTTCCGGATCGATGCACAACTCCGCAGATCGCAAATGAAATCCTGCTTCCACTTCGAAACTTCGCCGAATCGCATCAAGGTGCTTTAACGGTGCTGAGTTCTGACGGTGAATGGGCAGACAAAATCGATTTATACGGCCGCAAAAATTCCGCATGGGAGCTAATGTCCCGGGTCAAAGAGACTCTTGATCCAGGAAAACTCATGAGCCCAAATCGATTTATCACTTAGAGAAATTTTGAAAGAGATATGGGGTCTGTCTCGAAGAAATGAGTGATTCGTCACTTGAAAAGAACCTTCTCAGAGACAGAAAACACGAAAGTGTTCTCGTGCAAATCCAAAATTGTTCTTCGCGTTCTGGCGTGTGGTAAATACCAATTTTACTGGTGTAATGTGTTCAACACAGGGACACGGAAGTGAACTGCTCTGTGAGTTCATTCAACTCCACTCAAGTCATGCGTTACCGGGACATCAAATCTTGTGCTGATCCTTCAAAAATAATTGAATTCAAACAACACACAAACACAAACAGGAACATCCCCAATGTCTGAACACCCTCGTACAATGCGCTGGAATGGCGACTCTCATGGCTGGTTGACGATGATCGACCAAACTTTACTGCCAGTGGAATTCAAAGAGATTGATTGCCGGACCGTTGAAGAGATTTGGGAAGCAATCAAAATGCTCCGTGTTCGTGGCGCCCCTGCTATTGGTTGTTCAGCTGCGTATGGAGTTGTCATTGGTCTGCAAACATTGGCAAAGGACGCTGATCGCAAAGATTTTGATGCGCGCTTGGAGGAAGTGGCGACCTACCTTGCTGGCAGTCGTCCAACTGCGGTCAATTTATTTTGGGCGCTTGATCGCATGAAGCGGGTCGCTGCTGAGAACCAAGAGCTTGAACCAAAAGAGATGCACGCTCGTCTCCTCTCCGAAGCGGTTGCAATCGAGGATGAAGATCGTGAAATGTGCGCAGCCATTGGTCGACACGGTGCGAAGCTGATTGAATCAGGAACTGGAATCCTGACGCACTGCAATGCCGGTGGCTTAGCAACCGCAGGAGATGGAACGGCTCTCGCAGTGATGTTCGCTGCAGCGGCGCAAGGAAAAGAGATTCAAGTCTATGCCGATGAAACACGGCCACTCCTTCAGGGAGCCCGGCTCACGACATGGGAACTGCAGCAGCGAGGCGTTCCCGTCACGCTCATTTGTGATTCCATGGCAGGTCAGGTCATGAAAGAAAAACGGGTGCAGGCAGTTATTACTGGAGCTGACCGCATCGCAGCCAATGGAGATGCATGCAACAAAATCGGGACGTATTCTGTCGCAGTTCTCGCGAAGGCTCATGGCATTCCATTTTACGTCGCCGCTCCTTCGAGCACCTTTGATCTCTCGCTGGAAAATGGTGAGCTAATTCCTATTGAGGAAAGGCTCGCTGAAGAAATTACAGCTGGGATGGGAAAGCAGACCGCTCCAGTAGACACGAATGTCTACAATCCTGCATTTGACGTCGCCCCTGCCGAGCTAATCGACGCGATTATCACTGAAAAGGGGATCATTCGCCCAGTCACGAAAGAGAACGTCAGAGCGATGCTGGAAAGCTAGAGGATCTTTCGAATTGGTTTGCAGGTTCTGCCTCGTGGCGAACAGTATTTTTACTAGCGAAATGCGTTCTTCATGGGCACACGGTAGAGTAAACTGCGATAGCTCCCGGGGGTGAGTCACCGTGGGGTGAATGGGAAACTGAAGAACTCAATGAAACATGCTCTCCGTCTGTCATTGAGACATAAAAAAAGCACCAAACCGAGGTTTGGTGCTTTTTTGTTGAATGCAGGTGAAGATCGATAAAGTGAAGACCGTTAGACGCTGACGACTTCTTCATCTTCGGGGACTTTTTCGCCACCGGTATCTTCCAGAAGTTCGTCCGCGTCTCCACTGTAAAGCGACTCAACAAATCCTCGCAGGTGCTCGGCACGTGTTTGGTGTTGGAGCTTTCGAAGAGCCTTCGATTCGATCTGGCGAATACGTTCTCTGGTCACTTTGAAGATGCGTCCGGTCTCTTCCAGCGTGTAGCTGTAACCATCACCAAGTCCGTAACGGAGTTTAATGATTTCCCGTTCACGGTATGTGAGGCTCTTCAACACGTGGTTGATTTTGTCACGCAGCATTTGGTGCATTGCGGAATCAGCAGGAGTGTTCTCGCTGGAGTCCTGCAGGAAGTCACCGTAGCTTGAGTCTTCGCTTTCGCCGACTGGAGTATCGAGGCTGATCGGATGCTTCCAGGTTTTCATGATCCGTTCGGTCTCTTCGACCGAAAGGTCAACTGCTTCAGCGAGCTCTTCAGTGGTTGGTTCGCGACCGGTTTCCTGTCGAATTTGTTCGCTTTTGGCTTTCAGAGTTGAAATGCTCTGGAACATATGAACCGGAATACGAATCGTTCGAGCGTGATCAGCAACAGCGCGGGTGATCGCTTGTCGAATCCACCATGTGGCGTATGTCGAAAACTTATAACCACGTCGATATTCGTATTTCTCAACACCACGCATGAGACCTGCGTTTCCTTCCTGAATCAGGTCCAGGAAGCTCAGGCCACGATTACGGTATTTCTTGGCAATCGAGACGACAAGTCTCAGGTTTCCACCGGAGAGTTGCTGTTTGGCGTGTGTCCAGGCATCAAAACGCTGACGGATTTTAATCAAGCGAGCTTTATACTCGGCAGGTGTTTCGCAGGTCATATCGACCAGTTCTGCGAGTTCCTGCTTCATCATCTCGACTTCACGAGCCGCTGAAGGTCGTCGACGCAGCAATTTGATATCACGGACGAGTTCGTTCATTCGATCACCGATTTGCTGCATCCGTTTGTAAACGGGTTGCAGGCGGTGAGTTCGCACAGACAATTCTTCAGCGAGAGAACACATCTTACGGCGACGCAGAACCATTCGAGAACGAGCGGCTTTCTTCTGGTCGTCTGTCGCTTTTTCAGACATCGTCAATTCGAAGTCTTTTCGGTTCTCAGCGAGCAAGTGTTTGAGAGTCGGCAAGTTGACGGGCATCCGGCCGAGGATCTGTTCTTTCTTTGTGTTCTCTGTATCCGAAGTCCGCAGAGTACGCTCGAACGGCAAATCGCCTGTATGCACTTGGTCAAGAATATCGACCGCTGTTGTCAGGGAGAAATCGGACTCCATGAGTGTGCGGCGATATCGTTTACGAGTAATTTCGATTTGCTTCGCGAGGAAGATCTCGTCTTCACGTGTCAAAAGAGGAATGTTCCCCATCTGGCTCAGGTACATCCGAATCGGATCGCGAGAAGACATTGGAGTTTCAGGCTCAATGAGTCCGCGAGCGACAGCAAGTTCGGTCACCTCAGGCTCACTGGTCTGCTGCTCCATCCGCGTCTTTTCTGCAACGGTGTCCGGTGCAGAAGGGTCGTTCATCAGTGGCAAATCTTTTTCTTCAAGAGCCTGAATGATGCGGTCCATCATGACAGGATCGCCACCTTCATCTGGCAAATACTTATCCACAGCCTGGTACGTTAAGTAACCAAGCTTGGTGGAACGATCGATCAATCCTTTGAGGCCTGAATCCAGTCGATGCACGGCTCACTCCCAATATGAATCAAATTCGTGTGTTTGAAAATATAAGTCCCGTTACATTAAAATCACGGGCAACTCTAAATAAATATCCGTAAAGACAGATCCCACGTCTCTATCACTAATCGAAGGTCATTCTGCAGTCGGAATCATCCCGCCGATCATTATGACCCTCGTAACCTGAATTGTATTTTGAGAGAGCGTTGATGGAGATCATGCTTGTTTTCGTTTTCTGGCAATCTCTGTGATTGTACTCTGTGTCGTGTCAACAACTGGTCGTTTGTCCGACGGTTGTGACGTACTGACGAATCTGCTTAAGTCGATCAGTCGACTTAATTGAGAATGTGGACCAGCGAAACAAAGCCCAGCCCGGTGGCACACCAATCTTTAGACCGTATACGCACCATTTGATGATTCTTTTCACGAGTTTGAACTTTATGGCCTAGTACGTTCCATGAAGAGCCCCTCTTCATGGGGATCGCGATTCTGATAAGTCGCACCAAACTGTTCAAATGAGAATGACTCAATGTGAAAGAATTGTGTGAGCAACCTGAGAAACTATTACTGCCTCGAATTGAGGAACGACCCCCATCGTTCTGTTCACTCTGATGTTTATCAAGCTGACCTTGACCAGGGTGGTTGCGGCAGGCTTCTTCGGCAGGTCGTAATCTGCTTTGTTGGCAGATTTGGGGTGAGTGCATCCTTACTCTCTCCCGGCTAGTGAACAATTGACACGTCTTAACACTGACACGCCTTATTTTACTAACACGCCTTACTTTAACGCTGTCACGCTGGAAGAGCGTGACAAGTCTGGGCAGTTGAGAAGGTGACAAAGAATCTGGAACTCGGATTTCTAGAACTTGAAGTTGTTGTAACATCTTGTCAACAAACAATTTCTGAATCCTCAAGCGGCCTCGTTCAGTTGTCATTTTCTCTCTCAACTGAACAGCCATCGTAACAAAAGCTTCCACCTCGTCCACGCAAATTTTTTTTAATCGGCCGATTTCTTCAAAAAACATAAAGTTCGCTATCTAAACAATTATTAGACGCGAAATCTCGTTGCGTCAACGAGGTTTCCGTCAATTTACAGCTGTTGAGTTAATCGCGGATTCATTTGCGTAGAGTTCAGCAACCGAGAGATTGGATGACAAACTGCAACATCGAACGTTGATGCAGTTGCAAACATGCATTTCACTCGGTAATTCCTGACATCGTCGGGAATTGTGGTGAGGAGACGTTATAAACCGGGCGCAACCGCAAGACACTTCAACACGTCTTGATCCCGGAGATACAAGCGACCGTTAGAAAGCGCTGGAAGCGCACGAACGGTGCCACGCAACGGACGTGCCTTTGACAGAACTTTCGTTCCAGTCGGACTCATCTCGGTGAGCAGAAGTTCGCCGTTCGTCTTGCAAATGAGAATTTTCCCGTCGGCTCCCAGAAGTGTGCCGTACCCGAAACTCTGTTTGGTCCAAAGGACTTTTCCGGTTGCGGCTTCCAGGCACTTCAAATCTGCCGGAGGAATGTCGTCGCGACCATCGATGACATAAAGATGTTCCGCTGCATGAATCGGCGTGCAGTATTGAGTAGCGAGTTCCTTCGGGCCATCCCAGATGGTTTTAAAATTCAACAGGTTAAATTTTGCATAGACCGAGCCAAGTCCGTAGCTCGAAGTCACTAGCAGATGCTCCCCGATGACAAGCGGCGTTGCTCCGTTGACTGTCGGTCCGCGCTGCCCGAAAGGAAACTGGAACCGGACGGTTCCCGATTTGGCATCCATGAGCAGGCATCGGTAACGCGTCACGACGAGAACATGCTTCATCCCGTTGACCAGGCATGTTGTCGGAGCGGCATAGCTGGCGGGCTCGTCGGTTTTCTGCCATCGAACTGCTCCGTCCTCCAGAGCGAAGGCAACCATTCCGGCCTTCTTCTTCGATCCGCCAACATTCACAATCACCAGATCGTCCACGACGATCGGACTGCTTCCGGCTCCGAAGTACCCTTCCCTTGCTCCGAACTCCTCATGCGTCTTGACTTGCCAGCGACGCGTGCCTGTTTCGAGGTCTGTGCAGGTTAACACTCCTTGAGCACCATAGGTGATGACGTTTCCTTCAGAGATCGTCGGAACGCAAAGTGGACCTTCTCCGCCACCGACTTGTGGATAGAATGTGGTCGGATAGCCGGATTTCCAAAGAGTGTCCCCCGTTTTCACATCAAGGGCTTCAACGACCTCCTCGTTTCGGACACGATGGAAAAGAATCGCCCTGTTCTCGACTGCAGCGATCCCAGCGTACCCGCTGCCGACTTCCTTCTCCCACAGAAGCTTTGGTCCCTCTTGCTCCCATTTTGAAAGCAGTTTTTCATCGTCAGCCGCGATTCCATTTCGTTTCGGCCCCAAAATTTGAGGCCAATCACCTGCATACGAGGTTGCACAAAGCAATATCATGCAAGCAAGACTCCCTGATAATGACCTCAGCATTCTGTCTCTCCGTAGTAATTTGATTCATTGATTTACACATCTTGTGCAGAGCTGAAGCAAGGTTCAAGCAAGGAGACTTGGATTCTGTGAAACATTTTCTCTCTCAGCGAAAATCATTCAATGGAAGCGAGAGTGTGAAAATGATCGAAATAGTTTGAGCGATTCGGCACTCAGAGACGTACTTCTCTTATGATGAATTCCTGCCTGTTGTGGATTCTCATGCTTCTCAACACGTTTTAATAAATCACAATTTCATGACCAATGATTCTCCCAAGGCTGGCTTTTTTCGATCAAAACGCGTTTTCGCCCTCTGCTCTCTTTCGTTACTTTCAGTCGTTGTGCTGCTCGTCCTCTTCTTGCTCAGGGGGGGGACATTGGGAGCTAAGCTCGCTGAAATTCGGGAGAAAGGACTGCCGACGAGCCCCAGTGAACTCAACGACTATTACGCCGTTCCTGCAGGAGTCGCAGACCGGACTGATGCCTGGCAAAAAGTCTTTGACCTTCTGGAAAATGCTGACTTAGAAAACCGTGGGCAAGCGTTGCCATACATCGGGAATGGACCGTCTCCGATCCCACCACCGGGAGAAGAATGGGACCAACTCGCCGCCTCGCGAAAGTTTCTTGCGGAATTCGAGAAGGAAATTGCAGCGATTCACGAAGCTGGTGCCGAAACTGGACAGATTCGGCTTCCAATCGATTTCACAGTTGGGGACCCGTTTCAGTTTGAGATGAGCAAGCAGCCTCGAATTATTGCCAGGTTGCTCTCACTTGATGCGCACGTCAGTACGCATGATGGACATTCTGAACGGACACTCAACGATATTCATTCCATCTTTGCCATCTCCGATGCCCTTCAAGGAGAGGTGATCCTGATCAGTCATTTATTAAGAAATGCTTTTCACGCGATGGGCATTTCTGTGATGGAAGAAGTGCTCAGCCACAACGCTTGGGACGATGAGGATTTGGCAGCACTGCAAGAAAGCATTCGGCGAGCAAATTTTCGCGACGAACTGATCTTTGCGTTACACGGCGAGCGGGCTATCAGCCTTAAACTGATCGATATGATCTCTTTTGGTCCATTTCGCTCGTCAAGTAAAATTGAATTGATTCGTTTGACGGATAGAACCGTCTCGGGGGTGGAAGAATCCTGGATCGCGGGAATCGATCGCCAAAAAGAGATCGCAGCGGAGAACACCGCTAATCGGGGAAAAGCTATGAGCGGGCTCAAATATCAAGCAGTTTTTGCACTGGCACCTGCTTATGAACAGACGGTTCTCTCTGGGGCTAGAGCGACAGCGAGACAGCGGTGTGCCATCGTCGCCTTGGCTGCGAAACGGCATCAGCTCAGACATGGGAGCTTTCCCGGATCACTTCAAGAGATTGACAAAGACTTGATTGGTCCCAGCCAGCAGGTGGAAGAACTTCTCACCGATCCGTTTGACGGGAAGCCTTTACGGTGGATCAGCGAGGATACTCGTCTGCTCGTATACAGTCTTGGAACTGATCTCGAAGATGATGGCGGAAACACAATAGACACCGACGAAGCATCAGCGCCTGACGTTGGCTTCTGGATCGACAAGTGAGCATCGAATTTGATTCGCCGGGACTATCGCAGTTTGCTCTACCGTGTGCCCGTGAAGAACACATTTCTCTAGTAAAGATACTGTTCGCTTCACATTGCATCTTCACACTTTGCAGCCACAAAGTGCAAATGTGCAATCGGAATCGTCCAGACGACAAGCTGAGAGTTTTCTTGACTCACCGTTACCGGGACGCTTTCTTTGGCAGTGCAACTGCATAAAGCATCGTCACTCCACCGACTCCAATGCACGTGAATGCCATCCACTCGGGGGGATTGAAGATTCGCACTCCTCCGTCAGAGAGAGTGGTTGTCAGTTTAATAATCGCGGAATCGGTTGCAGAGAATTTTTTCGTGAGCGCGACCTGGTCAACAACAAATAGACCGGCCCCGCAAAGAGACAAGTACAAACCCATTGTTAAAAACGCGGCGCGGATCATCGTTACTTCCTGAGAGTTCGAGCAAGACAACTCTTGCTCAAAGAATCTGGAAATGGCTGAAATTTCTTCAGCGACCGAGCCGAATCAAGAAAACAATGATGCACTGCCGCAACCAACCCTCGAAAGCGGTACAGTCAGAATGGGTCATACAATCGGAGCATGAGCCAAGCTCTGCCTGGCAACCTGGTTGAAGATCGTGCTGTTCCTGAACGTGCGAGCGACAGTTCCCCGCTCGAAATAACACACCTGAAAGCTATTTTGTGTCTGCTGGTTTCTTCGTGATATAAACGAAGTACGCGCCGTACTCAGTTCCATCAGCAGTCGTGAACAGAGTTGTTAAACGGGTTTTGCCTGCTTTTAATTTCAGGTTGAAGACAACTTCCTTCTCTCCCGGTTTGACGATTTTTGTTGTTTTGGATTCACCTTGTTTGATTATCTCGCCGATTTGGATCGATGCTCGAACAGGTTCGATCTGCTTTCCCGGAGTTGTTCGATATGCTTTCACACCGGGGACATCTGCTCCGGGGGGGAGTGGTGAGTTGATGGGGTGATCGATTTCTTCTGGCCAGCGACGTAATCGAAACTCGTACTCTCCATCTTCAACAACGTTGACGTTCCAAAAACCGGTGTTCTGCTTTCCGTTCATCGCGTTGCGAACCTGGCTTTGGTTCCACGGAGTCATTTCTGTCGTGATCCAATCATGTGAAGTCAATCGGGTAGGATTGTCCTTGGGGTGCCCCAGAGCGATCGCGGTCGCATTGCTGAAAGTTGGCAACAGCTCTTCCCACCACGCCTCGTAAAAGTTGGTCAATCGCTCGACGACTTGCGGATGCCCCGAGGCGACGTCTGATTCCTGTCCCGGATCTTTCTTGATGTCGTACAGTTGCTTCCCGTTAATGAGGCGCCACTTTGAAGTCATGACGGAACTCTGTCGCCACTTGATCGGATCTTTGACTCGTTGCGAGTCGGTGACGAGAATTCGATCTGGCCAATCGGTGGAATTATCTTGAAGTAACGGCACGATGCTGCGACCGTCAAATTTTACATTTTGAGGGGCAGCGATTTCGCAAAGCTCAATCAACGTGGGGAGCACATCGACATGAGCGGTGATCGGTTCCACATCCCGACCGCCGGCCAGGTTTCCATTCGGCCAGTGAACAAAGAACGGAACGCGGTGACCGCCATCGTACATACTCCCCTTTCCTGCACGCATGTCGGCATTAAACAGTCTCCAACCGGATGACGATCCATTATCGGTGGTGAAAATGAAGATCGTGTTTTCGGTCAGCCCTTCTTGATCAAGGAAATTCCGGAGCTGCCCGACATTGTGATCGATGTTGGCGATCATGCCGAAGAAGTTTTGCAGGCCGACGTTATTGAGTGACGCATACGGTTCGCTGAACTCCTCGGGTGAGTGCATCGGGCCGTGTGGAGCGTTCGTTGAAATGTAAGCCAGAAATGGTTTCTTCGCCTTTTTTTGTTGTTGAATGAAACGTTTGGCGTAATCGAAGAAAACATCTGTGCAGAACCCTTTCACAGGCTCAGGGGTTCCGTTGTGCCAGTAGCTGCCGTCAAAATAGGCGTTGTCCCAGTAGTCTGGAGTTTGTCCGATGCCACCTCCGCCATGTCGCAGGACTTCGGTATAGCCTCGATCTTCCGGGCGATATGGGTAGTTGTCGCCAAGGTGCCATTTGCCGAACATTCCTGTTGCGTAGCCTGCATCCTTGAAGACCTGCCCCATGGTGACTTCGTTTTCACGAATCATTGAGCGTCCCATGATCGTGTGCCAGACACCGGTCCGATTTGTCCAGTGTCCGGTCAACAAGGCTGCCCGCGTTGGCGAGCAGGTTGGTGAAACGTGATAGTCTTTGAGTCGCACAGACTCTGCGTAGAGTTCGTCAATCTTCGGCGTTTTCAAGACCGGGTTTCCGTGACAGGAAAGATCGCCGTACCCTTGGTCATCAGTGATCACAATCACCACGTTGGGTTGATCCGCCGCCTGAAGCGGAGTCAGCAAATGCAGTACAACGAAAAGGAACGAAGTTGTCAGGGCAATTGAAGATCGAAACATTCGTAGAGATCCTTTGGCAACAGCGGCCGCGCGACTATTTGGAACCGCAGAGTGTGAAGTTGGGTTTATCCGTCGTGTTAAGACAGTTTATTCTCACCGCTGTTTTCCGACTGGTGGATCGTCACAGGCCAACCAGGAAATTGATTGGAAGGTTTCCCATCAGTCACATCGATCAGGAAGCGGAAGGATTCGATGTGAAACGTTTTCTTGGCCGTGTCGATCGTCACCAGCCCAAATCCACTTCCTTTTTGCTCGGCGCGATCATACCGATTTTTCTCGGTCGCGACTTCTGGATTGCCGACGGCGTACACATAGACCTTGTTGCCAAGACCGTCGATGAATTCGCCCGTATCCGCAAGTCCATGCTTGGGGCGATTTTCGTGAGGCATTCCAATTTCATCGGGACGCCACCAGCGAGGATATCCCACACCAATCGCCGGGGGGCAGAATGACCAGTTGCTGTCTCGCTGTTTGTGGACACCATATTGGCACAGCGTCGTCAAATGCTGATCTCCATTGATGTGCAGAGCGTTCGATTTTCGAATGATATCAATCGCTCGGTTTCGAGCCGTTTGCGGCCATCCCCCTGAGTCGAGATCGGCTTTGAGATATCCATCGTAGTTCCCATGATGGGTTGCCACTCCAGCAAAGACTGTCTGGCTGAGCACAACTTTCATTGAGTGCCCGCGCCAGTCTTCGCACCATGCTTTTAAGAATTCTTCCTGCCGTTCTCCGAGTAGAACAAGTCCCGGTTTATCGAGGACGGATGTATCGAAGTCTTTATCGGGAACATGATCCGCGCGTCCGCTTGCCGTGTCGACATGCTCGGGACCCGATTTCCATTGGCGATCTGCAATCACTGCGAAGCTGACGTCGCCGTAGACGACATCACCAAAGTAAACACTGATGTCTTGCTTCGAAGGAGCGGGATCGTAAAAGTCCGGGTGATGGCTGACACATGTTGTATGGACCACGTTCACCATTTTCGCTGGCTCGCGATAGCCCCCTTTGGAAGAGGCTCCCTGGTCGATACCTTTCATCTTTGTTCCACCCTCGCCCCAAATGTTTCCTTGGAAAACATCGTGGTCGTCGGGGATGCAGAGCGTTGGACGGTCTTTCATTGCTTCGCGGAATGACCAGCCGAATTGATAGAACTTGCGAAGGTAATTCAAGATCGCTGGGTCTGCTGGCTCACGAATAATGCCGTATCCACCATGTGACTCGTAAATCTGGTCACCGGAAAAGTACAGCATGTCCGGATCGAGTTTCACAACATTGTTCGCGACCGGTTCATACGGAAAGGCATAGTCGTTTTGGCAGGTCAGTGCGCCAAAGCGAAGAGGTCGCCCAGTTGGATTCGCTTTAATGAGACCTGACCATTCGGATGAAACCGCTGCTTCACCCTTTCTCTTTTCTTTGTAGAGTACGCGGTATGGCGTCTCCTGTTTTTCATCCCAGTTCGGAATCCGAAAGGTCGCGACCCAGGCGTCAGTGTCGAGTGGAGCCTCTCCCAGTGTAGACCATTCTCCATTCTTGCGGATCTGAAGTTGGACCGTCTGGTTGTCATCTTTTCCGAGTGGTCCGGTCAGGGCACTCAGTTTCAGAACGAAACCTTCATCGCTGCGCGAATCGCTTAAAGAATACATTGTCCACAAGAGCGGGCCGAATTCCCGTTCAGGACGAACCGTGAATGATTCCCCGGAGACCACCCAGTTTCGAAAGCGGTATCTTGTCTTTCCGATGTCTCGATTCGGGTTGCGGCGGTTGGCAACATTATAGTTGTTCACCAGTGCGATGTTGCCCGGGAATGCCGTACCGGGCATTTGCGTCGATACGGTTTCAATTTGCTCACCCGTATCTGAAAGTAAATTGAGTGTGACGCGGTACCCTTTCACATTTGGAGTCCCTTGAACCTGCAGCGAGAACTTTTCCTGTTGGAAGTCTTCCGGGAGATCTTTCACCGCTCCGCCGATTTGGAGCTTTCCTTTTGAGATGCCGATATTGACCCCGCCGGAGGCAAAGCAGTTACTCCGATATTCATTGATGTCGCTCCGAATTCCCATGCGGAAGCCGACCCCTCCATCAAGCCCTTTCTTCTCTGCAAGTTCGACGTCGACCGACATCGCAAACGGTTGGTTGGTCTCAGTGAATTCATGCGTGATCAGGTGGATATTCCGGTTACCGCCGAAGGATTGGCATTCTGCCGCTCCCTCAACAACTTTCCAGTCCTCCATCGGATTCGCCCAGAACTGTCCTCCCAGCCAAACTCGATCCGCCGTGTGCGCCCACTGATCAATGGGGGGCTGAGGTTCATTCGTCACAAGCTTTTGTGCTTGTACGATTCGATCAAGTCCCAAAAGTGTCGATCCAAAACCGATCACTTTCAAAGCAACCCGCCGTGTCAAAGAAGTCATTCGCTGGCTCTCCATTGCTGTCTCAACTGTGGAAGATCATTGAGATAATCTTAATGACTTCAAACCGGAAGATCGACAGGACAGCTCAACGGAAATCTGTGTGAACTCAGCGAAGCGATTTTTCAACCCGCTCAGACAATTCGACAATCGACTGGCGATAGTCCTGAAGAGTCGCTTTTGAATTGGGGCGAGGGATCAAAATCAGATCCAGACCAGCGGGGATTCGGTGTTGTTCCAGGCGAAACGCTTCTTTGAGAAGCCGCCGAATGCGGTGTCGGGCAATTGAGTTTCCATTTTTCTTGGAAACACTCAATCCAATCCGAGACCAGCCAAGTTCATTCCGAGCAGCGAAGATCAATAGCGATTGATTACTTGCTCTCTGTTTCAGGGAGTAGATTCTTTGAAACTCGAGGGAACTGCGAACTCGCCGAAACTTGGGGAACTTCAAGCGTTCAGGATTTTCGTGGTCGCTCACCGAAGTGTCCACTTGATTACGGGGGATTCTGTCTTTCCGAACGGGAGAGGATAGAGCCCACAATCAACTGGTGCAAGAACGGAACGTCAGGAGCTGGGGGCTCAACTAACAGTTCCTCGGGATCATGGGCTTAGCTGGGCTGAACGGGACAATGGTCCCGTTCTACATCTGGGGCAGTCATTGAGCCTCCGGTGACTTCACCGTGAGCTTTCTAGAGCTGGTCCTGAAACTTGAAATTGCTCTCTCAAACGTCGAGAAAAGGGACGATTCCAGAGGTTTTCGGACTGGTTCTAAAATGCCCGCATCTGAGGAAACTGATAGGCCTTGGCGTTGGGATTACTGGAGATTCCGTCTGCGGTTGGGCTCAGTGATTCTCTGGGAATAGGAGGAGCGACCAATTTTTGTTTTCCAGACCGCAGACGGGAATCTCCAGCGTCCCCACGAACACTCTCTTGGTACATGCTGGAGTTATTGATTTGTGAAGAGTGATTCGATTCGGGTTGATGAGCAGTTTTCACTGGTGCCGGTCCGGTTCTTCTCGATGCAGATCGCAGGCCTCGTGGGATCATGGCGAGTGGTTCAGCTTCGTCAGGACTCTGCGAACGAATGACTTCTCCCTGACCAGCTTGTCCTGCATCAGCAAGAGCTTCTCCAGCTGGCAGTTGGAATTCCGGGCTACCTGCGAGGACCCAATCGGTCCACTTCGCTTCGAGGTCATCAATTTTTTTGAAGCCGTAATGTTTCTGAATGGCAGCTGTCCAACCGTGGGTATGAGCATCATCAAGAAAATTCAGATAGACAACGCGACCTTCTTCCCCTTTTTGGCCGACGAGAAAACGAGCCAGTGAAAATCCTTCAGCGTACAGAGTCAAAACGTCCTGCATGTCTTCTGGATATTCACGAATCGTCAACAGCTTCTGCAGCGGGATTCGACGATTTGTTTTGATCACTCTGTCGAGAGTTTCGATCTGACGAGCTTGTTCTGAGCGATGCTCGAAGAGAGTTGCTGCCCCTTCATCTGCCCAGCGAGGCAACGGGCGGCGAAAGTGTGAAGCAAAGATTGTGTGATTCACTTCGTGTGGGATAACGGAATCAAGAATTCGCTCAAGTGTTCCTTGAACTTTCATGTCCCAGCCGTAGACCTGTCCACCATCGAAAGTGAAGGTTGTTGATCCACCAGCACCGATTTGACCAACTTTGACTGAGATGGGACAAGGGCGATACCAGTTTGGCAGTTTTTGTCCGAGCCAGGCAATAGCCAGGTCTTCGCGCCAGACTTCGGCACATTGGCCGACTTTTCTGGCGATCTCGTCAGAAGGTGCTGTGACAATGAAATTCGTTGTCTGGTGCGTCGCACCAACAGCTACATTCGAGAAGAAACAGACTGTCAGACAGACCGCAACGTTTCGCAGTTTCGCATCCATGCGCTAGACCGTGTCGATTTAGTTTGTCGGGAGGGGGATTTTCGCCGGGATGGCGGGGATCAAACTTCAGTGTAGTGTCGATTCGCGAGTTCCATGCGTTTCGATGCTTTTTGTTAATGCAACTGCCGGGCCAATTGCTGTTTCGAGCTGAGTTCCCTGCATGGTTGTCTCACAACTTGCTTCTGAGTAACTGTTTACGGTTATTGTGGCGATTTGGGACGGACCGGACCGGCCTTGAAAAAAGTTCAAAGCCGGATGATGCAAGATGCAGCAATTACATTTATACATCGTTTCAGTGTTTCAGTTGCAGGTCAATCAGTTCTTTTTCTTGGGACGGAACGCCACGATTTTCTCTGGATCGGTTTCCAGGTATGGTCCTCCAATGAGATCGATGCAATAAGGGATCGCAGGCATGACAGCATCGAGGCATTCTTTGATTGCCTTCGGCTGTCCGGGAAGATTGATAATGAGTGAACCGCCACGAATCCCAGCGGTCTGCCGGGAGAGAATTGCGGTCGGCACTGCTTTAAGAGACTCCTGCCGCATCAGCTCGCCGAACCCCGGCATCATCTTTTCGCACACAGCTTCTGTCGCCTCTGGTGTGATGTCACGATGAGCAGGACCTGTTCCTCCGGTGGTGACGATCAAGCAGCAGTTCTCTGTGTCTGCGAGTTTCATCAACGTCTCATCCACTAACGGACGCTCATCAGGAATGATCTCTCGGACTGCCTCCCAATCGGATTTGAGAACAGATGAAAAGTAGTCAACCAATGCGGGACCACCTCGATCTTCATACTCTCCGCGGCTTGCCCGGTCAGAAACAGTGACAATTCCGATACGTGCTTTTGTAGACATTTACACAATTTCAATTTCGATAAGAATTCAAGTTCGGCCGGATGATTCAATAGATCCACGATCCATCTTTTGGTCTATCCAGATGTTTTTCGAAGGAGCCTCTTTGCACGAGATCTCCAAAACAGATGTTTTCGAGCAATCGCTTTCGGGCTCGAATCGAGATCAACAATAATGCTTTGCAGTGTCTGTCGTGCAGCCTCTTTTTGATTGTTTTCAATTTGTAACTTCGCCAACAGGTACATCGCTTCAGGTTGTCGCCATTTCTTTGCGTGCTTTTCAAGATGAGCCAATGCCTGCTCATTCTGATGCAGTCCTGCGAGACTTTTCCCGTAAAGATGAGAGACATCGCCGAATTTGTACGATTCATCAACTTTTAAGATCTTCTCCAGCTTCTCTTTTGCCAACTCGTACTGATCAAGTTGATACTCAAGCGAAGCGGCTCCCCACAAGGCTGCAAGGTTGTCAGGTTCTTTCTCCAAAGCTTTCAGGAAGGCGGCGAGTCCTTTTTCTTTGAGGCCAGCTTTGCGAAGTGCTTCTCCGTACTGGACAAACTGGTGCGCATTCCCAATTTGGAGCGTCGCTGTTTCCAGGATTCTTAGTTCTCGACCTTTCGTCCAGCGGTGCGTGAACGCTGGTAACTTCACCTGACTACTCGGCAGCCAGCGAGCGATGAAGTAGATGAATGGGCCAAATGGCTGGGTTAACAGAATAATCCACAACCACAGAAAACGACCCGGGTCGTTTCGGACACAGTAGTACATCATCCAGATCAGAAACGGGAGATATAAAAGACTCATCCAACCAGTGGTGAGCGCCCAGAGGTAGTCAAGAGGCGTAATTTCAACAGGAAGGGACTCTTGAACCGCCTCGTACTCGAAGCGCTCAGTGGTCCCCGTCGCTTGTGCGAATATCAACCACATCTGTTTGGTGTCTCTGAAAAAAGTCGCTGAGAGTGTCCATCGTCAGGCATATTGTTTCATATTTTTGGCCTCTTTGCATCTGCAAGAGTTTGCACTTCAATTTCAATAGCGATCACAGACGGTTTCGACCTCGTATCAAGACTCACAGAAGTCAGACTCAGCTTCTCGTAACCTTCATTGTTTATTATCCTTCCCTGTTAGCAGCATTCAATTTCGACAAACTGCCAATTTTTTGGAGTCCTTCATGAGTTCTTACGAATCCGCAGAACGCTATTTCAATCACGCTGCAGAGGTGATGGGGCTTTCGGACAATATGGGTAAGCTTTTGAAAACTCCACAACGAGAAGTGAAAGTTCAAATTGCAATTGAAATGGACGACGGGTTAATCGGGACGTTCATTGGGTATCGCATTCAGCACAATAAAGCTCGTGGCCCCATGAAAGGTGGCTTGCGGTTCCATCCAGAAGTGGATGGGGATGAAGTCCTTGCGTTGGCTTCATTGATGACGTGGAAAACTGCTGTCGTCAACATTCCGTACGGGGGAGCAAAAGGGGGCATTTCAGTCGACACTTCGACCCTCTCGCATCGTGAACTCGAAAGTATCACGCGGAAATTTGTTGACGAAATTCATGACATCTTTGGTCCAGATACCGACATTCCTGCCCCGGATATGGGAACGAATGCGCAAATCATGGCCTGGATTATGAATCAATATGAAAAATACCACGGATACAATCCGGCTTGCGTGACGGGAAAGCCTGTCGAGCTTCATGGAGCTGATGGACGCGAAGAAGCAACTGGACGTGGTGTTGCCATCGTGACAAAAGCGGCGATGGCGAAACTGAAAAAGCCGGTCGAAGGGTCGCGAGTCGCGATTCAGGGATTCGGAAACGTAGGGAGTTTTGCCGCCTCAATTCTTCACAAGATGGGAGCAAAGATTGTTGCCGTTTCCGATGCTTATGGTGGCATTCAGAATCAGGATGGACTCGATATCCCGGAACTCCTGAAGCATATGGAGAAGCACAAGAAGGTCGAAGAGTTCGAAGGATCTGAACCGATTGACAATGCAGCTTTGTTTGCCGCAGATGTCGATGTTCTGATCCCGGCTGCGATTGGTGGCGTGTTGACGAAAGAGAATGCAGGCGATGTGCGAGCGAAGCTCATCGTCGAAGCAGCGAACAACCCGACAACCCACGAAGCAGATTACATTCTCGAACGCAAAGGCATTCTGGTGGTCCCAGATATTCTGGCGAATGCTGGCGGTGTGACTGTCAGTTACTTCGAATGGGTACAGAATCGGCAGCATTTCAGCTGGGAACTCGAGGAAGTCCGTAAAAGGCTTGAGAAGATCATGACCACCGCGTTCGATCGCGTTTGGAAGGTGGCTGAAGAAAAGAAAGTCTCACCCAGAATTGCTGCCTATGTGTTAGGGATCGGTCGTGTTGGACGGGCAACCGTCCTCGGCGGGATTTGAATTCAAAACTTCATTGAGAAAACTGACAGAAAATCACTACCTCGATTACGCAGCCACGTAAAATGGAATGAGGGGACCATCGTCCGTCGATGAAGAATCCGGTTGGCACCGTTCGCAATTGACTCAAATTTCAATCATTAGGATGAAGTGATGTCACCTGAAGCTAAAAAACATATCCAGCAATTTCATAAGGAGATCAGATCTAGTCGTATCCTCGACAACCTCACTCTGGATGAAATTGAGAGGATGGGTAATCACGTTCGTTTTGACGACTTTGTTGAGGGAGCCGATATTCTCTCCGAAGGAAACACTTATCAAGGGTTGTGGCTCATTCTTGATGGAACTTGCAAGGTGATCAAGCGGAGCGGCGAGCAGGAAAATGTTCTCGCCACGCTTGAACCTGGGACCGTTTTCGGTGAGATGTCCTTTTTTGAATGTGTGCCACATTCGGCATCGGTTCGGGCGGAGACGAACGTTAAAACACTCTGCTTGACCCGCGAAGAGTTCGAAGCACTGCGGACTTCTTGTGGGACGGTGAACGAGAAAATTGCGATCAATCTTGTGAAGTTGATTTCCGACCGGCTGCGACGAATGGATGGCTGGACGTGTGAGCTGATTGAAACAGACGGAAGTACTCAGCAACATCAGGAATGGCACGATTTCAGAGCGAGGCTTTACTCGGATATCTTTGATTAAAGGATTGCTCGTTTTAAGGGACATGTGAAGAGGAATTTCACGAGCGAAAGAGGCTTTGTGACTGGACCGATCAACCGACGTTAATGTCTGCGATTTTCAAGGAATTTGGCTTCTGAGTGAGGGGCGAGTTGTTTCAGAATGCGTTCGGAAATAAAATACCGGACCTTAAAAATTCATCCTCGTTTAAGAAACGCTAACAAAACTTCTGAAATTACAAGTGATTCTCGTAGGTGATAATCACTTTTCAAGTTTTATTAGAGCTAGTTAATTTCGAACCGAATGTCCTCCTTTCGTTTACCTGTCAACCGTGAACTTTGGTCCGCCTCTCGACTGAGCGGGCTCACCTCTCCGCAAGATTTGGTGCGTGCTAGAGAGATTGTGTTCTTACTGTTTGCAGGTGCCTGTGCCGCTTTGGCTTCCGGTTTAATCGACTTCAGCTTACGAATCCCCGGACACGCAATCTTACGTGTCATCTTCCCCATGACGTTGGGCTTGGCTTTGGTTCCGCGAAAAGGTGCTGGGACTGTGATGGCTGCGGGTGCCTTTTCGACGGGATTGTTTTTGCGTGGAACCGGGATTGTGGCAGGGATGAGTATTGGTGCTTTCACCAGTTTAATTGTGACAGGGCCTCTTCTCGACCTGACATTACGCAGGACAAAGAACAGATCCTGGATTTATCTGAACTGTGCGATTGCCGGCTTATTGAGTAATAGTGTTGCTATGTCGGTAAGAGGTCTCTCCAAGTTTCTGGGCTGGGAACGCTTAGGACGGGTTCCTGTTGGAGAATGGTTTTCGCGAGCCGTACTCACCTATCCCGTATGCGGTCTCCTTGCAGGACTGCTTTGTGCAATCATTTTGTTTTCAATGCGGGCCACAGAACCTGAAAGTGTAAAGGGCGAAGAATGATACTCATCGGAATCGATGACACAGATGTGGAAGGTTCGAAGGGGACCAATCAGCTTGCGAAAGCGATTGTTTCAGAGCTGGCAAGTGAATGGAAGTGCGAACGGATCGTGCGGCACCAGTTGCTTCAAGACAAACGAATACCGTGTACCAGTCGCAATGGTTGTGCTTCGATACTGCTCAATGCACGAGGAGCATCCGGGACCGACGAAGAGCAACTCATTTTGCTCATTCACCAGGTTCGTGAAGTGATGAAGAAGTGGTACATCAAAGGGAGCGATCCAGGTTTGTGTGTCTGTCCGTGCGAAAACGTAAGTAACAGCATTGTTGAGTTCGGCTATCGTTGTCAGTTCGAAGTGGTGACTCAGGCCGATGCTCTCGCAGTCGCGGACGAAGCTCAAGTTCATCTCGAAGGACTTGGGGGCTCAAATGGGGGTTTAATCGGAGCGCTCGCAGCTGTGGGGTTAGGGCATCGTGGAAACGATGGACGTGTCGTTCAAATCGGAGAATGGTCCGAGGACCTTGTCGGCTGCCAGACAATTTCTGCGATTCAGTCGCGCGGAGTGAAAGTCAATAACATCAACACCGACGAGTGGCTGAGTGACGGATTGGTCGAACTCAATAAAAAACTCCGGCCCAACCTTCGGGGTAACGAAATCGTTCTCTTTGTTCAAAAACAAGAGCTGCAACAGAATGAGTCGATATCTCAAGAGCCGACGTATCAAGCGATTCGACTGCCGTAAGTTGCTTGTTGTATTTCTGCGAAAATCATGATTCGTTGTGAATCAAACTTTCTTCTCAATGAACGGACGTAAATCAATGACTGATCTTTCCCAGGAGACATTGAATCAGCTTGCGCAGTACGACACGCCGACAGTGTGCAATGTGATAGAACTCTTCGATGTCCGCCCACGAAATCAGGGGTACATGAATGATTCGATCAAAGCCTGTTTCCCAAAACTGCCGCCGATGGTGGGTTTCGCGCTGACCTCCACATTCCGAAGTATGGCACCCCCCAAGGCAGGTGATGCCTACGGATCTTTAACCGATCAAGTTGACCTCTTCGCCAACTTGCCCGGACCACCTGTGATGGTTTTTCAGGATCTGGATGAGCCAACTGTCTCTGCGACCTTCGGCGAAGTGATGTGTACGATGTACAAATCTTTCGGATCAGCCGGCTTGATTACCTCTGGTGCCGGGCGTGATTTGGATCAGGTGGAAGTGCTGGACTATCCTGTCTTCACGAACGGAACCATTTGCTCCCACGGATATTGCCACATCCCGCAAATCAATGTTCCGGTAACGGTTGGAGGAATTGCCATCAACCCGGTCGACTTACTGCATGGTGACGTGAATGGCGTGACCACCGTTCCACTGGAAATCGCCAGCGAAATTCCAGATGCCTGCAAAGAACTGATGGCAGCTGAGCAAGTGATTCTTGATTACTGCAGAAGCGGAAACATCAACCCGAAAGGCTTGGCTGAAGCCCGCGCGGCTTCACAAGAGTTGATCGGCAAACTGGCTCACCGCTTAAAGCGATGAAGCCAATCAAGCGCGCCACATTCACTTACGGACTGATTATTTCTGTGAGTCGGAACGTCAGTGGGTGAATGAGGCGAACGCATCATAAGATGAAACAAATGGAGTGACGATCATGATCGTTGGTGTGCCGAAAGAAGTGAAGTCAGACGAGTATCGGGTCGCCATGTTGCCGGTCGGTGCTGAAGAGCTGACACGAGCTGGTCACCGTGTCTTAATCGAACAAGGTGCCGGACTAGAGTCAGGAATTTCGGACGAGGAATATGCGATTCATGGAGCTGAGATTCTCAGTGGCCCGGAAGAAATATTCTCTCAGGCGGAGTTGATCGTCAAAGTTAAAGAGCCGCAGGCAGAAGAATGGCCACTCTTGCGTGACGGGCAAATGCTTTTCACATATCTTCACTTTGCAGCGGATGAAGAATTAACGCGAGAAGTTCTTGATACCGGAGTGACTGCGCTGGCGTACGAAACTCTTCGCGGGGTCAAAGGGGACTTGCCGTGCCTAACGCCAATGAGTGAAGTCGCTGGGCGAATGAGTATTCAGGAAGGTGCGAAGTATCTCGAACGTCCGCATCAAGGTCGCGGGGTTCTTTTAGGTGGAGTCCCCGGGGTCGCGCCGGCCCATATTGTGGTTTTGGGCGGCGGAATCGTGGGGAAAAATGCTGCACAAATCGCTGCTGGTTTTCAGGCAGATGTCGTCTTGATGGATATCAACATCGACCGCTTACGGTATCTCGAAGACATCATGCCCGCCAATGTGAACACTTTGTTTTCAGACCGACATAATATCCGCGAGCAACTTCAGCGTGCTGATTTAGTGATTGGTGCTGTCTTGATTCCCGGAGCGAAAGCTCCAAATCTGGTCTCGGCCGAAGATTTGAAAATCATGAAGTCAGGCGCCGTGGTCGTTGATGTTTGCATCGATCAGGGAGGATGCTTCGAAACGAGTCGCCCGACCACACATTCAGAGCCAACATATGTCGTCGACAGTATTGTCCATTATTGTGTGACCAACATGCCCGGAGCCGTTGGAAGGACCAGTACCTATGCGCTATGTAATGTAACATTGCCGTACATTCGAGAAATTGCCAATAGAGGATTGCAAGCTGCCTGCGATCGAGTTCCGGGAATGCTCGAAGCTGTCAACATGCACCGTCGTCAAGTGACGAATCAAGCAGTCGCAGAGACGTTCGGGCTCAGCTATGTCCCATTCAATGAGTGTTAGAGCAGTTTGCTTAAGCTTGTGCCCATGTAGAACACGTTGCACCAGCAAAGTGGCATTTTCCCACGAGGCAGAACCCGAAGGTTCATGTGGAAAGTGTGATAGAACATTGTTCAATGCATTTTGTACCCGTGAACGTTATTTTATGTCTTCATAAACTGCTCGCCACGAGGCAGAATGTGAAGCCCAACATTCGATTTGCGAGAGCGTCATGAAATTATCCCTCATCTCTTGTGTCATGTTTCTTTGTTTTGCGTTCACACTCGAGGCGGTGAGTGCCGACTGGCCCGCTTTTCGTGGTCCGCAGGGAAATGGAATAACGGAAGATTCCGGGTTTGAAACATCCTGGGATTCTGACAAGAACATCACCTGGAGAACTCCCCTGCCCGGCCCGGGAAACGGAAGTCCAGTTGTGATCGGTGATGAGGTGTTCCTGTTGTGTGCAGAAGATCAGGGACAAAAACGATCGACGATTTGCTTGAACCGTGTTGACGGTTCACAAAAATGGATTCAAACGGTTAATTACGACAAGATCGAAGAGACACACAAAACCAATCCATTCTGTCCCTCGACTCCAGCATCGGATGGCGAGCACCTTTATGTCTGGCATCGCTCGGCGGGAATGCACTGCTACAAGCTGGATGGCACACCTGTCTGGTCTCGTGATCTGGGGGAGTTTCATCACATCTGGGGTGGCGGACCTTCTCCGATACTTTACAAAGACTTGGTCATCCAACTTTGTGGTCCCGGCGAACGGACCTTCCTGATTGCCTTCGATAAGAAAACGGGGGAGACTCGCTGGCAATCCGAAATCGAACCGGGGGGCAGCGCGAGTGACAAAGGTCGCTATGTCGGAACATGGGCGACACCATCAATTGTTAATGTTGATGGAAAGGACCAAATCCTTTGTCCGTATCACACACGAGTCGTCAGCTACGACCCGCAATCTGGCAAGGAGATCAACTTCATTGAAGGTCTTCATGCTGAGAAGAGTGATCTCTGCTATACCAGCCTTATGATCAGTGGAGAGACGGCAGTCATTTTGGGAGGCTTCCGCGGTCCCGGTTTCGCCTTCAAGCTGGGTGGGAAAGGGAACACAACTGAGTCGCACCGGATCTGGCATACCGGTGATCTCCAAAACCCTCAGCGAATTGGAACAGGTGTCATTGTTGGCGATTTCGTATACATGGCCAACGCCGATAACTCCGGCTCCCTTGAGTGTTTCTCCCTGAAGACTGGTGAACAAACCTGGAAGTTGCCCCGTTCAGAGAATGGACCGCACTGGGCGTCGATGATTTTTGCCGAAGGGAAACTCTACGCGACTGGGCAAAAAGGGACCACAACGGTCTTCGAGCCGAATCCAGAGAAACTGGAAGTCATCTCCATCAACAAGTTGGGAGAAGATTGCAATGCAACGCCTGCATTTTCCAATGGAGAGATCTTCATCAGAACCGGGGCTGCAATTTACTGCATCAGTGATAAGAAATCAGCAAAAAATTAATCCGTGCATTCGAGGTTGAGAACAAATCGTTTCGAACCTGTGACAGGGGCAAGATTTTTAGTCCCTGTTGTGCACGGAAGTTGCCTGTGAAGTCTCTTGTCTGGCATTGAATGTGTGAGACTCTTCAGACGAGCGTGATGCAAGGATGAATAGCTGGGCGAGCAGGACAACTCCAAGCGGCGAAAAGACAATCACCCAGCCGATGAGCATCACTGATTCAAACCACTGACCATGAATGGTTCTCAGGACCACGATTTTTTCGGGAGTCCGAATCTTGTATTCGTGCAAAACCACTAACACATTCGCGAGACGCTGAGGATTGACATTTTTTTGAGTGAGGTTTTCCTCTTCTTCCACGATGATTACGGGGGAAGAGGCAGTCCAGCTTCTTGCGATCTGCTCGACGTGTTCTTTTCCCAAGACGGTCAGTTCAGGTTGTGAATCAACGAACTCGTCTGTTCGAATTACGAAGTCTGCGCTCGTCGAGGTTAAGTATTCACGGTCTCGGGGGTCGACGATTGCTCCCAAGATCAACAGTCCGATCATCGCGAACATTGTCCATAGCAGAGCGCCACATCCAATCGCTGCCATTTGCGATTTGAACTGAGAGCGTTCCGAGGCTTCTTCAAAATGCACGGGGAGAGTGCGGCGTTTCACAAGCGAGCGTGAAGCGGTTGCTCCGATTTCGCCAAGCTTGATTAACTCTGCCCATGTTCTTTCTATACGCCCTTCTGCAATGTGGGTCAGCTGAGCGCGGGCGTCCAATACGATGAAATCATTTCCGTCGGGTAAAGTTACTTCATAGGGAGCTAAAAGCACGCGCACTTGATCGCTCGACCCTTCAATTTGAATTTGACCCTTCTCACCGATCAAGGCCAAGGTCCACCCGCTGCTAATATCTCGGCGGATTTTCCAATTTGCGTCGAGTCCGTTTTCACCGGAGAGACGGACAGAAATCTCGATTGGCTGTTCTGGATCAGGACCGGTTGATGCGGCAGTCACGTGAGTGGCGTTGGTGTCGAACGTTCGCATCCAGGAACTGTCCTGCAGAAACCACTGCTGCGCCAGCGAAGGCGACACAGATGTTTCGTGTTCGCGATTACAGACTGTTCTTTCGAATTCAATCTTCCACAGTTTCCCTAAACGTGCTTCATCAAATTGATTACGGATGGATTTTGAGATTTCTTGAACACCGGAAACGAAGATGGGGATCACACGGTCAGTGGCATCTTGCCAGAGCGCGGTCAATTCAAAAATGCGGGAGGCATCTTCGTTTGGCGAAATGACAACAATGAGATTCATTCCCGCCTGAACCAGTTGCTTCGCGGCAGTCAGGACGTATTCACTCACGCCGGAGACCAGCACGGTATCGACCGAAGCGGTCTCTAGAATTTCGTCCCAGGAGTAGCAACGATTTGCCGACGGTGACACCGTTTGCATCCGGTTGAGCAACTTCTCGTCATCTGCCCACAAGGAAAGAACCTCGCATTCAGAGAGAAGTTGGACAGCTTCCAGGGCTGGAAGAATCGAGTTGTCGGAGGCCACAGCCGCGAGCTTCATGATGACTGGCTGACAGTTGGGGGAAGGTGAATCGAGTTCGTAGGTTAACCCTGCAGGTCAGTTCATCCAATGAAGGTCAATTAAGTTCTCAGAAATCCTTATGGGACGATTTCTCAGCCGATTTTATTTCCATCAGCGGGAATTCTCTCTACGAATGCAAAACGCCGACGTGTGACCATGCGTCCCATCGGAAGATCGGTTATCTTGCCGCGTGACTGCCGTGAGTGATTTGAAAGCAACAATGAAAGTCCGACTGACCAATCTGCGACTCCCTGCGGAAGCTCCAGAAGCAGAGCTGAAAAAGGCGATTGCGCACAAGCTGCAAATCAAGCGTGATGATCTGCCCGGGTGGAGGATTCTGCGAAAAAGCCTCGATGCCCGTTCGAAATACGACATCAAGTTTGTCTACTCAGTAGTCGTCACGCTTCCAGATGATCCCAAGTTGAAGCAGAAGCTCGCCAAACGGAAAGAGATCGAAGAGTTTGATCCAAAGCATTTCGATGATCCGGTTCCGGGCACACAACCGCTTGAACATCGACCAGTCGTCGTTGGGACTGGCCCCGCCGGACTGCTCGCCGGTTATTATCTGGCCAAGAAAGGGTATCGCCCAATTTTGATTGATCGTGGTTTTCCGGTCAAAGAGCGGGTCCCGCAACTTCGAGCCTTCGATCGACATCAGGCTGAGCATGATAACGAAAACAATTATCTGTTTGGTGAAGGTGGAGCTGGAGCGTTTTCCGATGGGAAATTGACCTGCCGAATGACCGGTCCAGATGTTGACTGGGTTCTGGAATCATTCATCGAATGTGGCAGCCGCGAATCGATCCGATATGAACATCGCCCACATTTAGGCAGTAACAAGCTGCCGATGATTTGTCGAAATTATCGCCGCAAAATTGAAGCTCTCGGTGGGGAATATCGCTTTGAGTGCCGCCTTGAAGGGTTTCAAATTCATGATGGTCAAGTACACGGAATCGAGACCTCCAGCGGGGTCATCACAACAGACCACGTCATTCTCGCCATCGGTCACAGTGCTCGAGACACCTATGAGATGCTCCATTCAATGGGCATGCCGATGCAAGCCAAAGCGTTTCAGCTGGGGCTGCGTATCGAACAACCTCAGGAAAACGTAAATAAATGGAAGTACGGTCAGGATCGCTATCTCGATCTTCTCGGAGCTGCGGACTATACCATCGTCGCCAAAGGCCAGCCTGACTTGTACACATTCTGTATGTGCGCAGGAGGGACCGTCATTCCCAGTATTTCCGAGCCGAACCAGTTTTGCACAAACGGAATGAGTAATTCTCGACACGATACAAAATTCGCGAACAGTGGTTTAATGGTCACTCTCGAGCCGAAGCATTTTGGCAGCGACCATCCGCTCGCAGGTGTTGAATTACAACGAAAGTTTGAAGCGGTCGCTTTCGAAATCGGAAACCGCGAATACCACAGTCCGATTCAACGCGCGAAGCACTTTCTTAGCAAGAGCTCCATTATTGGGGAAACGAGTTATTCCAGTTCGTACCAACGTGGAACGGTCAGCTGCGACCTTCGACAGGTACTCCCCACGCAAGTTCTGCAAGGGCTCGACCAGGGGCTTCCGATCATGGATGAAAAAATGAAGGGAGCATTCCTGAAAGGTGCTATGCTCCTCGGTCCCGAAATGAGAGGGAGCGCCCCTCTCCGCATGGATCGAGATCACGTGACGCGTGAGTCTCCCGGGATTCGCGGACTCTACCCCGTTGGTGAAGGAGCCGGGTACGCTGGCGGGATCATCACAGCAGCAGTCGACGGTTTAAGAAGTGCGCGAGAAATCGTCCGGAACTACGCTCCGACGACTGGATGATTTTTCATTTGTTGAATCGGCCTCTCTTGAGGAAACTCAATTATTTCATTTCTGAAATCGCCAGCTCTCGATCATGGTCGACCATCATCTCGACGAGTTCTTGAAAGCTGACTTGCGGTGTCCAGTCGAGCTCTTTTTTCGCTTTTGTGGCATCACCCAGAAGTAGGTCGACCTCTGACGGGCGGAAGTAATCGGGGTTAATGCGGATCAACACTTGCCCCTCTGGGCCATATCCGGTTTCTTCGACTCCTGTCCCTTTCCATGTAATTGGCAGGCCAGCATAAGTGAATGCGACGTTGCAAAAATCGCGAACTGTATGTGTCGCTCCGGTTGCAATCACATAATCGGCTGGATCGTCGGTCTGAAGCATACGCCACATTGCGTCGACATAGTCGCCGGCAAATCCCCAGTCCCGTTTCGCATCGAGGTTTCCGAGGGATAAGGTTTCTTGAGTTCCTGCTAGAATCCGCCCCAATGCCCGAGTAATTTTTCGGGTCACAAACTTCTCGCCTCGTCGTGGAGACTCATGATTGAAAAGGATGCCGTTCACCGCGAACATCCCGTACGATTCTCGATAATTCTGAGTAATCTGGAATGCGTACGATTTGGCGACTCCGTACGGGCTGCGGGGGTGAAATGGAGTTGTTTCTGTTTGTGGAGTTTCCTTTGCTAGGCCAAACAGTTCGGAAGAGGAGGCTTGGTAGAACCTCGCATTTGGTGCGAAATTTCGGATCGCTTCCAGAAGCCTGAGTGTTCCTAATCCGGTGACGTCACCTGTGTATTCGGGGAGGTCGAAAGAAGCTTTCACATCCGACTGAGCGGCAAGATTGTAGATTTCACTCGGATGGACCTTGTCGATGATCCGCGAGAGTGAACTCGCATCGCTCAGGTCGCCGTATTCCAGGCGAACCTGGTTTCCGGTTCCAGACTGATCACTCAATAGATGATCAATCCGCTGCGTCGTTGGTGAGGAGACTCTTCGGTGCATCCCCCAAACTTCGTAGTTTTTCTGAAGGAGAAATTCCGCAAGATAAGCTCCATCTTGCCCGGTGATCCCAGTGATCAAGGCTTTTTTCTTGCGAGGTTGGGAAGTCGTTTTCACGTTGGCTGTCTGACTCATGAAATAAAACTGTGGAGCTAGTGGAGCTGATGATTTAGGTGATTGCATCCCGCCGGGATTTTGCCGCGAATCAGGGATTCTATTCAGATTCACCATGACAATCCATCGGAGATGCCAGGGAAATCGATTCATCTCTGGATTCAACTTGCATCAATAGGATTGGATTGAGACAATGGAGGCTCCCACCAACAAAGCCTCACGTGCACCCACCGATGATGAATTTGAAGAAGCCCATCCCGGCATGTTTGACCGTCTCTGCATGTTTCTTGTTGTCTACTGCGGCATTTGGCGCAGGGGCGCCACTTTATGAAACAGATGTCCGCCCAATTCTGAAGGCACAGTGCTTTCATTGCCATGGCGAAGAAGAGGAAATCGAAGGCCAGCTTGATTTGAGGCTTCGCAGATTAATCCTCAACGGTGGAGATTCTGGACCTGCGATTGTTCCCGGGGATGCAAAAGGGAGCTTGCTGCTGGAGAGAATCGAGTCAGGCGAGATGCCACCCGGCAAAGTGAATCTCTCTGCAAAAGAAATTGAAACAATTCGTTCCTGGATTGCCTCGGGAGCGAAAACTGCACGTGATGAACCGGAAGAATTCGCAGCTGATGATTTTACCTACGAAGAGCGAAACTTCTGGTCGTTTCAACCGATTGGAAAGCCAGATCCTCCGGCAGTCAAAGAGACTTCGCGTGTCCGAAATCCGATCGACGCCTTTATCCTCGCCAAGCTCGAAGAGGTCGGACTGACCTTTGCTCCGGATGCAGAGCGTCGAACTCTGATTCGTCGATTGTCGTTCGATTTAATCGGCCTTCCTCCGACTCCGGAAGAGGTGGACATTTTCCTGGCTGACGAACGGCCAGATGCGTATGAAAGGTTAGTCGACCGATTGCTGGCATCTCCTCATTATGGGGAACGCTGGGGACGACATTGGCTCGACGTTGCAGGATATGCTGACTCTGAGGGATTCAGCGAAGCGGACACCGAGCGTGAATCAGCCTGGAGATATCGTGACTATGTCATCCGGTCGATGAACAATGATAAACCGTTCGATCAATTTATCCGCGAGCAACTCGCTGGCGATGAAATGATTGCTGGGCCATACAAGAATATGTCGGCGGAAAACGTAGAGAAACTGACCGCTACTGGATTCTTGCGAATGGCTCCAGATGGAACCGGGGCCGGCGGTGTTGATCAAAATCTGGCTCGTAATCAGGTGATGGCAGAAACGCTGAAGATTGTTTCGAGCTCTCTGATGGGGATGACTGTCGGATGCGCGGAATGTCACAGTCATCGTTACGACCCCATTCGCCATACAGACTATTACTCGATGCGTGCGATCTTTGAACCGGCCCTCGACTGGAAGAAATGGCGAGCACCGAAAAGTCGCAGAATCTCTCTTTATACCGACGAAGATAAACGTCTCGCGGCAGAGATCGAAGCGAAAGCAAAACTTGTTGACGACGAACGGGTTGCACTGACAGCCAAGTTCATCGACCAGACATTAGAGGCGCAACTCTTGAAGTTGGAAGAGAGTGTCCGCGAACCGTTACGCGTTGCTTATAAAACTGCAGCCTCAAAACGGACACCAGAGCAGAAGGAACTTCTCGACAAGTTTCCAAAAATCCTCAAAATCAGTGCCGGCTCACTTTATTTGTATGACCGCGAGATTCGGGTGGATGCCGCTGAGATCGACAATGAACGGAAAAAGAAAGAAAAAGAATTTGTCGAACAGGCTCAAGAGATCGCCATTTCTTCATTGCCCGAAGAGGAGCGGACTGCAGTGCGAGTGGCTTTGAGTAAGGCAGAGTCGGCTCGAACCCCAGAGCAAAAAACATTGTTGGGAAGTCATGCAAAGCAGATTGTTACTCTCGCGAATCTTAAGGAATTTGCTCCGGAATCTGCAGCAGAAATCGAACGTCTGAAAAAGGCTGCCGACGATTTGCGGGCGACACAAAAAGCAGATCGCATCAAAGAGTTTCAGGACAAAGCGGCTGAAATAAGAAACACGAAACCGAAGGAAGGATTCGTCAGAGCGTTAACGGAAGTTGCGGGGCAACTGCCCGAGACTCATCTCTTCTTCCGTGGCGATTTTGAACAACCCAAAGAAAAGCTCGCTCCAGCTGGCCTTTCGATTCTGGACGACTACGGACTCGTCTCGATCCCAGTCAATGATTCGAGCCTGTCGACATCGGGACGTCGGCTTGCTTTCGCGAAACGGTTAACAGATGGAAAACATCCACTGACTGCTCGGGTCTTGGTCAATCGATTCTGGCTGAACCATTTTGGTCGTGGAATTGTTGAAACACCTGGCGACTTCGGATTCCTCGGGGCGAGGCCGACTCATCCAGAGTTACTCGACTGGATGGCAAGTGAGTTTATGGCGGGCGGATGGAAGTTGAAGTCATTCCATAAAATGCTCGTCACCTCGACTGCTTATCGTCAGTCTTCCAAACGAACTGAAACTGCTGACGAAATTGATCCAGACAACAAATTGTACAGCCACATGTCGATTCGTCGCCTCGAGGCCGAAACATTGCGGGACACCATTCTCGCCGTCAGTGGAAAGCTGAATCGTAAAATGTTTGGCGAACCTGTTCCTGTAATGGAGGACGCAGTCGGCCAAATCATCCTTGGAAAAGAAAATCTTGACGGTGAACGAAAGCCGCTGGCTGCCATTGATTTGCAAGGTGAAGAATATCGTCGCAGTCTGTACATCCAGGTCCGTCGCAGCCGACCACTCGGAGTCCTCGCTGCATTCGACATGCCTGAAATGGAGCCGAATTGCACCGTTCGCAGTTCTTCGACCGTCACTCCACAAGCATTGATGTTGATGAATAGTGATTTCTCCACTCAGTTTGCTGGAGAATTTGCGAGCCGAGTCGAGGAAAGTTTTCCAAACGACTTCAAAAAACAATGTGCTCAAGCGTGGGAACTAGCCTACTGTACTCCGCCATCTGAGCAACAAATTCAGCGCGGAGTCGAGTATCTCACCCAGCAAAAAGAGTTCTATCAACAGAATCCTCCCGCCGGGATTAAGGCGACCCCAGATCATCTCGCACTCACAAGTTTTTGTCAGGCATTAATGAGTTCAAATGCCTTCTTGTATGTTGATTGAGAAGAAATCTCACTACATTTGCCTCAAGTGATATTGCAATGATTAGAAACGAAAACAGTCAATTGGCGTCCTCACGTCGCCACTTCCTGGCCTCTTCAGCGATGGGACTCCAATCCATTGCTCTCGCCTGGTTGTTGCATCAGGACGAAGTGAGCGCGGCACCGGTGCAGCCAGAATTGTCCCCGACGACTTTCGATCTCACGCCGAAGCAGCCCCCTAATCCTCCGCAAGCCCGGGCGATGATCTCTCTCTTTATGCAGGGAGGACCAAGTCATCTGGATCTGTTTGATCCAAAGCCGGAATTGGAGAAATACGACGGCAAAGACTTTCCGGGAAAAATTAAATACGACAACGCTGCTCAAGCCAGCCCGATTGTCCTTTCGAGTCCCTGGAAGTTTAAGAAGTACGGAGAATCCGGAACGGATCTTTCCGAGCTTCTGCCAAGTCTTGCAGAAGTTGTTGATGACATCACTGTTGTCCGTTCGATGCAAACCGGGGTGAACAACCACGGTCAATCAATTCATGCAATGAACACCGGGCGGATTCAACGAGGGCGGCCGTCTCTTGGATCGTGGCTCACATATGGGCTTGGAAGTGTCTCGCAGGAACTCCCTGCATTCGTGGCAATGACCGATCCCAAAGGAATTCCAGTTGAAGGCGTTCATAACTGGTCCAACGGATGGCTGCCTGCACTTTTTCAGGGGACAGTCGTCCGTCCGCGTGAACCAAGAATTTTGAATCTTGACGCACGCAAGGAGTTGTCAGGTCTTGCGCAGAAGAACTACCTCTCGTTTCTGAATGAACTCAATCAAGAACACTTGCAACAGCATCCGGGTGAACTCGATTTGCAGGCACGAATCGCCAGTTACGAACTCGCTGCGAAAATGCAAACAGCAGCTAAAGAAGCGCTCGATGTTACGAAAGAGACGAAAGAGACCCACAAATTGTATGGTTTAGATGACCCAGTCACCGAGGAGTTCGGGACTCGCTGTCTGATCGCTCGTCGGTTAGTGGAACGTGGTGTTCGCTTCGTTCAACTTTATACAAAGAATCAATACTGGGATCATCACGGAAGTATCCGCTCTGCCCTGCCCGCTTCCTGCAAGAAAACAGACAAGCCATCTGCAGCACTTGTTCAAGATCTCAAACAACGGGGATTGCTCGATTCCACCGTAGTTCACTGGGGCGGAGAAATGGGACGTCTTCCTGTGATTCAAAACAATTCCGGTGCTGCGAAAGTTGGGCGAGACCATAACACTTACGGTTTCAGTATGTGGCTGGCCGGTGGTGGATTCAAAGCTGGCGGGACATACGGTGCGACCGATGAATTTGGTCACAAAGCTGTTGAGAATGCGGTCAATCACTTTGACTATCATGCCACGTTGTTGCATCTGTTTGGACTCGAACCCAATAAGTTGGCTTATCTCAGAAATGGACAAGAGCAAACTTTGCTAGACGGGCAACCAGGAAAGATCGTCCATGGAATTTTGAAAGGTGATTAAACAAGTCTCCTCTTCAACGCGAGGTTTTCTGTTCTTCTCGATTTTAATCTGACAACAGTTCAGAGACGATATTCATGAATTTTTAACACATCTCACAATGCTCATCATTGGCTGAGTTTTTACCGAATCTCAAGAGAATCTCACTTGAGGCGATTGTGCATCCTTGAGATCTCGGTGAAAATCAATACCCCATTCACGACGAATAATTCTTATTCGTTCTCTTTTTCAGTCTGGGCCGCCAATTCAAAAGGAGCCATTAATGAGGTCGTTTCGTTTCTGTAGTTTTGCAATCTTTGCTGCATCATTCATCCTCGCCTCGCACGCTAATTCGGCTGATGCACAGTCGAAAAAACCAAACGTACTTGTCATCTGGGGTGATGACATTGGGACTTGGAACATCAGCCACAACAACCGTGGGATGATGGGCTATCAAACTCCGAACATTGACCGCATCGCTCGTGAAGGTCTCTCTTTCACAGATTATTACGGGCAGCAAAGTTGTACAGCAGGCCGCGCCGCGTTTCTTGGCGGGAATGTTCCCGTCCGTACCGGGATGACAAAGGTCGGACTCCCCGGAGCAAAAGAAGGCTGGCAGAAAACCGATGTCACCATTGCCACGGTGATGAAAAGCCAGGGCTATGCAACTGGTCAGTTTGGAAAAAATCATCAGGGGGATCGAGACGAACATTTACCGACCATGCATGGGTTCGATGAATTCCTGGGAAATCTTTATCACTTAAACGCTGAAGAAGAACCTGAAAACGAAGATTACCCAAGTGATTTTGTCCTTCCGAACGGCAAAACATTTCTGGAGCAGTTTGGTCCTCGTGGTGTGATTCATTCCTGGGCCAACGCTGACGGGACTCAGAAGGTCGAGGATACTGGACCTCTGACAAAGAAACGCATGGAAACCATCGACGACGAAACGGTCGCCGCCGCGAAAGACTTCATCAAACGTCAAAACGATGCGGGAAAACCATTCTTCTGTTGGTGGAATGGAACGCGGATGCATTTTCGGACACACGTGAAAGAAGAGCATCGTGGAATTTCTGGCCAAGACGAATATAGCGACGGAATGGTCGAACACGACATGCACGTCGGCGAACTTCTCAAACTCATCGATGATCTTGGCATCGCAGATGACACGATCGTCTATTACTCAACGGATAACGGGCCACACTTCAACACTT
The DNA here is from genome assembly GCF_048270125.1 of Thalassoglobus sp. Lineage (NCBI taxonomy): Bacteria > Pseudomonadati > Planctomycetota > Planctomycetia > Planctomycetales > Planctomycetaceae > Thalassoglobus > Thalassoglobus sp. The sequence goes on from NZ_JBLWTN010000004.1 coordinate 284,889, forward strand.
GGCCGGATGCGGGGACAACTCCGTTCCGAAGCGAGAAAAATTCCAACTGGGAAGGTGCATATCGTGTCCCGGCGTTCATTCGTTGGCCGGGGCATTTCCCTAAAGGGAAAACCCTCAACGGAATTGTTGCTCACGAAGATTGGCTACCGACATTTGCCGCCGCTGGAGGAGCCCCGGACATCAAAGAGAAACTGAAGAAAGGTGTCAAACTGAACAATCGCGAATATCGCAATTTCATCGACGGGTACAACATGCTCGACTACCTGAGCGGGAAGGTTGAGAAATCACCTCGCAGTGAATTTATGTACGTCAACGATGATGGGCAGATCGTTGCGATTCGGTACGACGACTGGAAAGCGGTCTTCCTGGAAAACCGGGGAGTTGCTTTTGGGGTCTGGCGCGAACCTTTCGTAGAATTGCGTACTCCACTGCTGTTCAACTTGCGACGTGATCCATTCGAGAAGGCTCAACATAACTCCAACACTTACGACGATTGGTTTCTCTCACGAGTCTTTGTGCTGCTGCCCATGCAGCGAATTGCCGGACAGTTTTTGATGTCTATGCAAGAGTACCCGCCAAGCCAAACTCCCGGATCCTTCAATCTTGAAAAGGTCCAGAAGCAAATTGAGTCAGCTACGACTGGCAAATAGTTTTCTGTTCTGTTTGTGCAACGATAAGCAATGCTGTTTCAACATGAGGCAGCAGTGCTTTTTTCGTTGAGTCAATTCGATAGGACTTTCGAGTTGGTCTGCGATTCCCACTAAGTATGTGGAGCAAGCCTTGTGTTGGTCTTTACGTTCTGCCTCGTGGCGAGCAGTCTGTAAAGTCATGAAGGCAGCCTTCGCTGGCACGACGAGCATTAAAAATGCTCTCAGTTCGAAGGCGTCAATTTAATGGAAAATTACCTGTTGTCTTTTCACTCAGTGAGTAGGTTTTGCCATGTTCTCTTTCCAACGAAATTTCCTGTTAGCAATCATCCCAGTCTTTCTTTGCTCAAGCATACAGGCTGATGACCCTCTTCCTTCCTGGAATGAGACGAGTCCAAAGCAGCGATTGATTCAGTATGTCAAGGACTCCACTACGGAGGGTGAAAGCTTCATTCCAATTGAAGAAAGAATTGCCGTCTTCGACAATGATGGAACTCTCTGGCCTGAGAACCCACTTCCGTTTCAACTCATTTTCGCGATCGACGAAATTCGCCGACTCGCTCCATCTCATCCAGAGTGGAAAGAAGATAAGTTGGTCCAGGCAGTCTTAAAAGGGGATGTGAAAACTCTCAAGGAGAGTGGACGGGCTGGCCTCAGCAAGTTGCTGGCAATGACACATACTGGGATCACCACGGACGAATTCGAGACTCGCGTTCGGAACTGGTTGAAAACGGCGAAGCATCCAAGATTTGATCGACCATATAATGAACTCGGTTATCAACCGATGCTGGAACTGTTGGCATATTTGCGTGCGAACGGTTTTCAAACTTGGATCGTCTCTGGCGGTGGTGTTGATTTTATGCGAGTTTGGACTGAAGAAGCGTACGGGATTCCGCGAAATCAAATTGTGGGATCAGTTGGGAAGACGCACTTCGAGATGCGGGATGGGAGCCCAGTGCTGATCAAAGATCCGGAAATCGATTTCGTTGATGATAAATCTGGGAAACCAGTCGCCATTCATCGACATATCGGACGCAGACCAAGGGGAGCGTTCGGAAACTCGGATGGTGACTATGAAATGCTGGAGTGGACCACGATCGGTCATGTTCCCTCGATAGGCTTAATTGTTCACCACACAGATGCTGATCGTGAGTATGCCTACGACAAAGATCCAAAGAGTTCCGGGAAGCTGATCAAGGGACTTGAAGATGCCTCTAAAAGGAATTGGATTGTCGTTGACATGAAAAAAGACTGGAAGCGAGTTTTCTCTGCGGAGTGATCTCTCAGTTCCTACTTCGAACCTGCATGAATAGCGTTGATTTCCTGTTGGATGTGCGTGAAGACCATCGGAAGGAAAACGACGCCGGAGTAATGATTCGCAGGCATTTTGACATGGTGAGATTTCTCCAGCCCAACGGTAGCCGCGAGCAAGTCGGCATTCTTTGGAGGGACCACCGTGTCAAACATGCCAGAATATAACCAGACACGACTTGGGTTCAGTCGGTGTGCAACCCGTGTTGGCTCAACCGACATTGTCACCGCTTTAAGCTTCTCGCCGGTAAGCCCTTGTCGAGCAAGACGCTCGCGGGCCTTGGCTGCATCTTTCTTTCCGTTTTGGACGATGTCGTAAAGGTCGCCGCCAGCGAGCATCAGAAAGACACCGTCATATTTGCCATCCAGGCTGGCTGCTGTGGTCGAAACAAATCCTCCGAGGCTGGTCCCCTGCAGAGTAATTGTTCTTGAATCGACTTCGGGCAAAACTGCGACTGCATCTCGCGCTCTACGGACATCGGCGACAGCTTGCCGCATCGCTGTCACCTGGTCGACTTCATGTCGTTGCCTGGAATTCGATCGACGTAATCCATAGTACGGCATTTGAATCATAAAGGTGTGAAAACCCAAATGCCTCAAGCTGCCCGCAAATAGCCTCCCGACTTCCATGCTGCTCCCTGACTCATGGACAACAACAACCGCCGGAGCTTTCTGAACGGTCCCTCCTTCGTCTTTCACCATCGACCATTCCATTGAGACGATGTCGTTCTGGTCATCTCCCGAAGGAACAGCAGAAGAGAATTGCACGAGTCGGTCGCCATGTTTCGTTTGCGGTGCACGAACAGTCACTGAAAATTCTTGAGGCTTCCATTTCAACCCGTTCAAGCAATCATTGGCGTCCGCCGAAGCGTCGAGCAATACATTCAATGAATCTGAGGCATTGAATTGTTTCACTTCGGTGTCGAGCTTGTGAACTTCAAAGCCAGAACGGTCCTCGGCACATAGAACTCCACAAACCAATATCTGACAAACAGACAAAAAGCATTTCATACGCTCGGTCCAATCCTGGAAATCATTTCAGTTGTAAAATGAGCACATCGCTTTCTAGAGCAGTTTGCTCTACCGTGTGCCCGTGAAGAACGCATTTCTTTAGAACCAGTCCGAAAACTTCTGGAATAGCCGCTTTCCTCAATGTTTGAGAGTGCAATTTCAAGTTTCAGGATCAGTTCTAGTAAAAATACTGTTCGCCACGAGGCAGAACCTGCAAACCAATTCGAAAGATGCTCTCAATGCCGGTGCTTGAGACGCGTCATCGCTCAGATTCATTGACGACAATGATACGTATCTCTCAAAGCCACTCCAAGCTTGAACGGTTGCGCCCTACTTGAATACGAATTCGTTGCTAAATGGCTCACGCAGATGGTGAGACCGTTTTTCGTCGATGTTAGACCAAATGCGAAATCATCAAACGCGATGATCAGCGACCGTACTCAACTTGTCATGGTTAAAGGAAATCGCTGTAGAGTAGTTTGCTCTACCGTTTGCCCGTGAAGAACCAATTTCTCTTGTAAAAATGCTGTTCGCCACGAGGCAGAACCTGCAAACCGATTCGAAAGATGCTCTATCCCCAAATGAATCGGCTGCATATAATTCCGTAACGAGTTTTGTTCTTTGGATCGTGAAGCTGATTCCGTCGATTGCTGCGACGATGATACGATCGAACTTTGTGATGCTGGTAGATCTTGTCTTGGACATCGAACGGAGGCTTGCGACAGGCAGTAGTAGAGAACCAGCCCGAAAACTTGTGGGATGGGCACTTTTCTCATTGTTTAAGAGAGCAATTTAAATTTTCAGGATCAGTTCTAAACAGTACTGTCTCGTGGCATCAGCGTATGGACTTGTGAAATCGTACTTCGCGGACAAGAGAAGCATTGGAAATGTTCTAAACTTCCCTGATTGAAGGATCTCCACATGGCTGTGACAACACATCGTGCACTCCCAGCTGAAATCGCTGAGATTCAGCATCGCATGGAAGAGATTGCCGCGTCGTATGGTCTCGATTTTTTTGAGACCATCTTTGAGATGCTCGACTATGAAGAGTTGAGCATGTTTGCAGCCTACGGTGGGTTTCCCATTCGCTATCCTCACTGGCGTTTCGGTGCGGAATATGATGAGCTTTTGAAAAGTTATTCTTACGGCCTCTCAAAAATCTACGAGATGGTCATTAATACTGATCCCTGCTACGCCTACCTGCTCTCTGCGAATGCCATCGGTGACCAGAAGTTAGTGATTGCACACGTTTACGGTCACTGTGACTTCTTCAAAAATAATGCCTGGTTCGCGCCGACGAATCGAAAGATGCTCGATCAGATGGCGAATCACGCAGCGCGAGTCAACCGCTATATCGATCGCCACGGCTACGAACCGGTCGAACGATTTATTGATGCCTGCTTGTCGATCGACAATTTGATCGATCCCTACTCACCGCACATTCAACGAAAAGCGACTCCGAAACATGAGCGTTCGGACGCGAAGAAATCCAAAGATCCAACAGATGAGGAGAAACGTGGCAAGGGGCGTTTTCGCGCCAAAGAGTATATGGAATCTTTTATCAACCCGCCGGACGTCCTGGAGCGGGAGCAGAGACTTGCAGAAGAGAAAAAAGAATCCATGGCTGCGACGAGTTCGTTTCCAGAAAAACCTCAACGGGATGTCCTCCAGTTTCTTCTGGATCACGCACCGCTTGAACAATGGCAGCACGATGTTCTCGCAATTATCCGGGACGAAGCGTACTACTTTGCTCCTCAAGGGCAAACAAAAATTATGAACGAAGGTTGGGCCAGCTATTGGCATTCGACCATTATGACTCGTCACGGTCTGACTGATGCGGAAATCATTGATTACGCCGACCACCATTCGGGGACGATGGCGATGTCGCCTCAACGACTGAATCCCTACAAAATCGGAATCGAACTCTTTCGTGATATTGAAGAACGCTGGAACAAAGGGCAGTTCGGGGATGAATGGGAGAATTGTGACAACATGGACGAAAAGAAAAATTGGGACAAAGAACTTGGATTAGGTCGCGACAAGATTTTCGAAGTGAGACAAATTCACAACGATCTGACTTTCATTGACACATTTCTCAATGCAGAATTCTGTCGACGCCATAAAATGTTTGCGTTTGCTTACAACGACCGCTCCGGGGATTATGAAATCGCATCTCGCGAATTTGACGAAATCAAAAAGCAGCTCCTCACCAGTTTGACGAATCACGGTCGCCCGTTTATCTACGTCATTGATGGAAACCATCGAAATCGTGGTGAGTTGTATTTGAAACACGAGTATCAGGGAATCGAACTCAAGCAAGATTACGCAAACGCAACGCTCGTGAATCTGCAACAACTTTGGAACCGCCCGGTGCATCTGGAATCGGTCATCGATGACGAACTTTCAACGATTTCCTACGACGGACACACGCATAGCGTTAAGCGAATCGAAAAGTAGATTGCTACGATTCGCCTATCGACTCGATCTGGACCTTCTGTGCGAATTCCTCAGTCACTTCAAGAGTTACACGCGCCGGAAAGAGGCTTTGAGCGTTTTGAGCAGCTGCTCCCATTCCGAGTCGCACAGCGTCGAGAACTTCATCACCGCGGGAAACTCCAACAGCGATCCCTGCGGCCAGGCTGTCACCACATCCGATGGGATTGACGAGGTCAACTTGCGGAGGTTGAAGTCTCCACGTTCCGTCCAAACTTGTCACTAAAGTTGATTCAGGTCCATTGCTGACAACGACCCATTGGGCACCCATTCTGTTCAGTGATTGCATCGCCTGCACGACTGATGCTTCATCAGGAAGTGAGGACTGGACGGTCGCTTCGAGTTCTTCGCGATTCGGCTTAATTAGAAATGGACAAAACGGAAGGGTCTGTAAGAGTCCATCGCCACGGATGTCGAGTAAGAACCGGGAAGGGACATTGCGAATGAGTCTTGCATAGTAATCTTCGGGAGCATTGGCAGGGATCGAGCCGGTGAGGACTGTCACTTCTGCCACTTGCGAATGAATCCGGAATCGATCAACGAATTCATCAAGCACCGCATTTTCAACATCACTCACGTTTTCAACGAGTTCAGTTGTGACACCTGACTGATCAAGAATCGTCGTACAGACTCGCGTCGGCGTCTCGACATGGAGCCAGTCAGTCAAGATCTCTTGAGCCGCCAGTTCGGCTGCAATCGCCTCTCCGTTGAGACCTCCAATCATTGAAAGGAGTGATGTTTTCTCACCCAGACCTTTTGCAGCGATTGCGACGTTGAGCACCTTTCCCGAAGCGCACCAATGTGCGGAACGCGCGCGATTGACTTCACCGACTTGTAGTGAGTCAAACTCCAGAATTTGCTGCCAAACAGGTGAAAGCCCAGCTGAAAAAATCACCAGTTCTCCTTGAGTATCGAGTAGAGTTCGTCAGTCGAGAGTTCTCGTGGATTGCCATTCATACTGTTGCCACGAGAGCCGTTTGCAATGTCTTCGAGTTGGTTTTCTTTGACACCCAGGTCTCGCAATTTTCGCGGGATTCTCAATTGATCACACAATTCTTCGATGGCTGTGATTGAAGCTTCAATCGCAGCCGCTTTTGAAAGATGTGGATCCTTTGCGAAGAGTTTCCCCAGTACAGCCTGTTGTTTTCTTGACGCAGTCTGATTTGTTTTCAATGCAATCGGTAAGAGTGTTGCACATGCCAGACCGTGCGAGATGTCACATTGTGCCCCAAGCGCCGCTGCCACTCCGTGCGCCATCCCTAATCCGGAATTTGCAAGTGCGACTCCAGAGAGGAACGCCGCATACGACATGGCGGATCGTGCTTCCTGATTCATCCCGTCTTCAAAGGCTCTGGGAAGATTTGGAATTGCCAGCTTCAAGCCTTCCAGACAAAGAGCCTGAGTCAGTGATGTCGCACGATTGCTGAGATAACTTTCGATGAGCTGCGTGATTGCATCCATTCCCGATGCCGCCGTGATTTCTGGAGGGTTGGAACTGGTCAGCTCTGGATCGATTAAAATGATATCGGGAACCATTTTCTCAGATCGTAAGCTTTTTTTGCAGGGCGGAGCATCAACGGAGACGACCGCGTTCTTGGTCGCCTCACTCCCCGTTCCTGCGGTTGTTGGGACGGCAATCATTGGTAATGGCGGATTTTCGATTTGTAAACCGGTTCCGACACCTTCAAGGAAATCTCGCACGCTCGATCCATGCTGATTCGTCGCCATGGCTGCGATTGCCTTCGCAAGGTCAAGCGCTGCACCACCGCCAATTCCAATGACAAGGTCTGGCTTTTTTTGACAGGCGAGAATTTCTTGCGTGGCGGAATCGACATCTGCAATCGTCGGCTCGCGTCGAGCTTCGAACTCGCAGGCAACGTCGATTTTGGCATGAGCAAGTGAATTGATCAGCTCTTCCCAGAGAACGCTTCGTCGCAACGTTCGAGAACCGCTGACAATTACCGCTCGTTGGCCCAAGCCAGTTGCCAACGTGCCAAGTTGCGTTCGCTTTCCCCATCCGAAGGTGACGTGATTGGGCAAAAGGAGTTCAAATTGCATTCTAAAACAGAGGGTTAGGAGCAATGTGGGAATTCGTCAGGTCAGAAGATCAACTCAACATACCCTTTCGGATTCAACGCGTATAGAATCGACAACAACATTTGGACTGAAAAATACGATCCAACTTTGGAATACCAGGGCAGTTTGCTCTAACGTGTGCCCGTGAAGAACACGCTTGATCAATAAAAGTGCTGTTCCTCACGAGGCAGATCCTGTACACCAATTCGAAAGATGCTCTAATCACATGAACTCAATGATGTCGAATTTTCTCCAGCGAATTCTCTTGGTTCCGTTCTTTTCGCTGGTAATTTTCTCCGGCCATTTTGCCATCAATAGTCTTTACGCAGAAGATGCAAGCAAGCTCGCTGCAAAAGAGACAAGCGAGGCTGAACGTCGGCTTCTTGATGATGTTAAGAAACTTGCTTCTGATGAATGGGAAGGCCGCGGGGTAGGAACCGAGGGACTTAAGAAAGCTGCGAAGTTTATTGCGGAATCGTTCCGGGATGCCGGATTGGATGTCTCAGCTGCTGGGGGTGACCCGTTCCAGGAATTCGAAATCGTTGATGGCGCTGAACTTGGGACTCCAAACTCATTGACGTTGACTGGTCCGGGTGGAAAAACATTCACCCTGGAGATGGGGAAAAACTTTGAAGTCTGCTCGTTTGGAGGCTCTGGTAAGATTGAAGGAGAACTCGTCTTCGCTGGGTACGGAATCGTTGCTACAGATCTCGAATACGACGAGTACGACTCAATTGATGTCAAAGACAAAATTGTGATCGTCATGCGAAGAAACCCGAAGCAGAGCGATCCTCACGGTCCGTTTGCAGTCGGGCACGGAATTTCTCGACATGCAGGTCTCACGACTAAGCTGAGTAGAGCGTTCAGCAATGGGGCCAAAGGTGTCATCTTCGTCAACGATCCTTATACCGTGAACACAGAGAAGGAGCAGCTAGAAGAGCAAGTCGAAAAGGCCGCTGCGCAGGTGTCAAAATTAGAAAAAGAAAACGGGGACAAATCTGAACTCGAAACTGCACGAACACACCTCAGCCAGGTCAAGGAAATTCTCGCAAAGCATGTCGCTGACAAACTGATGGAGTTTGGCTATGGTGGGACTCGCTCTGGAAAATCACCAGCAACATTTCATATTTCACAAGATGTTTGCAACGAAATTCTGAAACCTGCATTAGGGAAAACTCTCAGCGAAATTGAAGCTCAGATCGATGAGACTGGCAAACCTTTCAGCCGTCCTCTTGAGGGTTGGCAAGCTTCGGGGCAAGCGACGCTTAAGATTATTCGTGTCCCAGTCAAAAATGTGATCGGAGTCCTTGAAGGTCAGGGACCGCACAGTGATGAAACGATTGTCATTGGGGCACATTTCGACCATCTCGGTCGCGGTGGAGCCGGATCTCTTGCAGCTAATTCCACAGAGATTCATAACGGAGCCGATGATAATGCTTCTGGAACGGCGGGCTTAATGGAAATCGCGCGACGACTCGGTGCACGCAAAGATCCTCTTCCGCGACGTGTCGTGTTTATCGCTTTCAACGGTGAAGAACGGGGGCTACTGGGAGCAAATGAGTACGTAGACAATCCGATCTTTCCGTTGGAGAAAACTGTCGCCATGTTCAATATGGATATGATCGGACGATTGGATGAGAACAAGTTGACAATCTTCGGGACCGGGACCTCAAAGGTTTGGGACGCTCTGCTCGACCAGGCCACCGACGGTACTGGCATTGAGCTGATCAAAAAGACCGAAGGGTTCGGGCCGAGTGATCACGCAGCCTTTTATGGGAAGAAGATTCCGGTGCTTCATTTCTTCACTGGAATTCATGAAGATTATCACCGTCCGGGGGATGACTGGGAAAAACTGAACGTTCAGGGGATGGCGAAAATTATTGAAATTCTGGAGAAAGTCGTACTCGAAACGGCAGAAGCTGAAGTCCGTCCCGACTATATCAGTATTCCTGGAACCGCTTCTCTTGCAAGGTCAGGAGCCCGTCCATACTTTGGAAGCATTCCCGACTTCGGTGAAAATACCAACGGATATGCGATTTCGGGTGTCTCTCCCGGAAGCCCTGCGGACAAAGGGAAACTCAAGGGAGGAGATGTCATCGTCGAGTTGGATGGTCGTAAAATCGGTGGGCTGGATGACTTTGATCTCGCTCTTCGAGACTTTCGCCCCGGTCAGCAAATCAGCGTCACTGTTCAGAGAGACGCGAAGAAGGTTGAACTCAAGGTCACGTTGGGAACTCCGAAAAACTAAGGGGCTTTCGATCCTTCAGTGTCCGTGGAGAGCAGGCGACGAAGTCGCGAAGTTAGTCTTCACGGGCACGACATGGGGGGAAATTCTCGAATTCCTGCGAACGAAATCGGCGATCGAGATATTCGGAACGTTGTTTGAGATTGTGATTGACTCAAACTCTTTCGTGGTCCAGCGAGATGACTTTGATCACAACGAGTGTGCAGTCGTCGACCGGTTTGTTATCCAGTGAGAAATTCATCGCTTCGTTGAGGACGGACTGTACAATTTCATCAGCTGATAAATCCCGTAATGTCTGAACGAGTTCAATCATCCTGGGGACTCCGAAGCGATGACTGTCCTCACCAATCATTTCGAAGATTCCATCTGTCGGTAGCAGGATGATATCTCCCTCATCAATTTTTGAGGTACTCAGGGTCATTTGCTCTTTCGAGATTCTGATCCCCAGCGGCAAGTACTGACTTTTCAGCTTCACAACTTTGCCATTTGATTTCAGGATCCAACCTGGATGTCCCGCCGAAATGTATGAGAATGCGCGTTGAGTGACCGAAAAGTGGTAAGAGAGCATTGTGATGAACTGGTGCGGTTCCGTCGCTTGGTCAGTTCTGTAGTTCGCCGCTGCCATGAGCCGGGGAAGACTCATTTTCTGTTCTACCAATCCATGTAAAAGACCGTGTAATTCGGTCATCAAAATGGCGGCCGGTAACCCGTGGCCACTGACGTCTGCGATCACTCCGGTACAGGAACTTTCGTCGGATGTCAGAAAATCGAACAGGTCTCCCCCTACTTTTTCTGCTGGTAAACATGCGCCAGAGATTTCAATCCCACGAATTTGTGGAAATGATTGAGGAAGAAGTCGCTGCTGAATGGTCTCTGCGGCCAGAATTTCAATGTGGGCCTGTTGCCATTTACGTTCGGCTCGCAAGCGTTGGCTGCGCTCGATTGAGTAGCGGACTGAGCGTGGGAGGGTTTCCTCTGAGATTGCGGACTTTCTCAAGTAGTCATCCGCTCCTGAACGCAAGGCTTCGAAGCCTAATTCCTTATCTTCATTTCCAGTCAAGATGATAATTGGGACATGAAGATTGAGTGCGGTGACTTTGTGGAGAATCTCAATTCCGACTCCTTCGGGGAGTCCCAGGTCGAGAAGGATGGCATCGTAAGAATTTTTGGCTAAGAGTTCTATAGCTTCTCTTAAGCAACCGGCGACCGAGAGTTCAATCGAACCATTGATCGGGCTTGTTTCATCTTTTTGAAAGCTCCGCCTTACGACGGCCACGTCCATGTCGTTGTCTTCAACGAGTAAGACATGGTATTTCAGTATCTCGGCGTCCAGTTCCTGAGGACTCTCGACTTCCATCATTTCCGTGTCGCCCTTATTTCTATGAATGCGACATGTACTCAAGTGTACAGTTTCAACGCATCCGTCACTCTGACCACGGAGACTCTTCCCTCTTTATCTTACGAATAAGTGGCGTTAAAGAAAGTCTCAATTTTCAAGAAGTTCGAATTGCTGATTCGAAAATGGGCATGCCCTGCCCTCAGGGGCTTGCGAGATTGCGGTACCGACCGCTTCAAAGAGAGGGTATTGAGGCAGATGAGTTCTCGGCAATGAGGTAGCTGCCGGTTGTGAATCGTCCAAAATTATTTTGACTTCTGGTTGCGTTTCTTTCTCTCCTGGAGATGTTCATTTGCCGCCATTTCGGTTGCGATTCCTTCGTCGCCTTGAGATTTCATCCAGGTGATGAGTTTCATTTTAAGTTCAGCGATTTCTTCTTTGTGAGCCTCGTCACTGGCCAGATTGTTCATTTCGAGTGGATCTTGAACGACATCATAAAATTCAGTTTCTGGCCGATGTTGGTACCGGGCCACCATCAGCTTAGCATGATCATTTCCATTCTCGGCAGCTTGGACCATTGATTGGAACTCGGCTGAACTCGTGCAGGCATTTTGAAACTCTGCTTCGTGATTGAGGTTCAGGATGAGTTTGAATTTTCGCGAGCGGATCGAGCGGATGGGATAGAAGTCGGTCCCGTTATTGATCCCTTTGGTTGTCATCACTCCGTAGACCAAATCTTTGTGATGATTGGTCTCGCCAGTCAGGACCGGTAAAATGCTCTTCCCATCGAGTTCATTTGCGGGCTTTCCATTTGCTGCTTCAACGAAGGTCGGAGTGATGTCGCTATAGTCAACCATTGCCGAAGTCGTGGAATTTGGTTTCACTTTCCCCGGCCAGCGAACAATCATTGCAGACTGCAATCCATTGTCGTAGCAGGTCCACTTCGCAAACGGCAATGAGTTTCCTTGTTCAGAAACAACCATGACCAGCGTGTTCTCGGAAAGTCGGTGTTGCTCCAGAAGATCTAAAATCTGTCCGACCTGGCTGTCGAAATAACTGATTTCAGCAAGGTACCGACTAAACCCGTCCCGCATGATTTCAGTGTCTGGCAGGTATGGAGGAAGCTTCACTTTACTCGGAGGGTAAACCGAAGCGTCTCCTTTGTTCCAAGGTGTGTGGGGTTCATTCGAGCAGGCAAACAAGCAAAATGGCGTTTCTGTTTTGGAACATTCGGAGAAGAGTTCTTCAACGGCCCTCATGTCCGGATTGTTTTTGACTTTGCTGTATTCAAATTTGAAATTCTCTCGAGGGCCGATATGTGTTTTTCCAGACAGCGCAACACGATACCCCAGCGGAGGAAGATAATCGGTGATGTTTTTAATGTGTCGATATGTTTGCGTGTGATTTGGATGGGCTCCGGTTTTTACGGGGTATTGCCCGGTGTAGATGTTGTGTCGCGTAGGGGAGCACATTGGTGCAGTTTGAAAGCAATGGGTGAACCGCATTCCCTCAGTCGCTAACCGGTCGATGTTTGGCGTTTTGGCTTGTCCTCCGTAACAGCCAATATCACGAAAGGTACAATCGTCCGCGATGATGAACACGAAGTTCGGCTTCTCAGTTGCGGAGAGGCGAGAGAGCTGCCCGAGTGCGAGCAGAAATAGTAGTCCGCATACAGATTTGGAAGTCAGCGACATACAGATGCTCTATGCATTCAAGAAAAACATCCCGGATCTAAAATTGATCCGGGATGAAGGGGTGGTGTTACTGATTTAATTTTTCGACAGATTTGATGATCGTTTCTTCAACTTCCGGAGCCCAGATCGTAGGCAGTCCATAGTAAATCATCGAACCGCCTCCTTCGTATCCCCCTTCGAGCAGGACACGCCGAGACGGAATGTATGCCATCACATCGTTGGAGTATCCAGCGACCCAAACATTGGTATTGTCCAGCTTTTGGTTTCCATGTTCATCTTTGATTCGAATTGCATAGTCAACAACGACTTCGCCTCCCTGGAAAACCCAGGTTACATCATTCCCAACTGACCAGACTTGAACGGGGTACGGATAAGTTTGGCTCATCTTTTGTCCGTTCGCGAGACGGTCCAGATGCATCTTCGCACGTGATGCGATGTACTTGTTCGCTGACTTGGACTGGTCGACCAATTCCTCTTTGGTTGGCAACATCGCCAGAGCAAGATCGACTTCTTCGTACTTTGTTTTCAGTCCTCCCCGGATCTCGTGCATCGGACTGTTGACCACTTTGGTGACTGCGTCGGCGAGTCGTCGACCGTATGAGTTCATCAATTCGACCGTTCGCCGTGGCAATGGGTTTTGATCCCCACCACAACCTGCCCAGAATAAGGCAACAGCTCCTGGAAATTCTTTTTCGAGATTGATTTGCGCGATTCCGCCGTAATCTCCAGACCATTCTAAAGAGCTGATCGTAGTTGAGTGACAGGCGTATCCAAAAACGATCCCGCGAATTTCGTCTTTCTTCTTCATGACCAGAACCGGAACATCGTGGTCGCTTGGCCCTTTCAGTTCACCCGCTTTTCGTAAGTTGGGAACATCGGGTTCTTTGTTGTTCCGACGATTGACTGCAAATGTGGCTTCTCCACTCCCCCATGAAAAACTTGCTTCTGAACGATCTGCAAATGCCTGATCAACAGTTTTTAGAATTTGGGCTGTCAGAAATTTCGCGTAGTCGTCAACCAGTTGTTGATTCTCTTTGTCGAACAGCAAATAGTGCATCGGGCTTAACGTCGATCCCACTACTGGTCCGGTATGAGTGTGCGACGTCGCGAGCGAAATCTGATCACGTTTCAGTTTGTGCTTCGCACCGATCTCTTTGCAAATTTTCTGGGAGAGTTCCCGATCAATCCCGACGAGATCAAGCGTGATGAGGACAGCCTGATGTCCCGATTCATCTTCGATCAGCATGGCTTTGGCCCAGAGATCAGTCAGTTTACTCTCCGCATGTTTTGTTCCACGCGAAGCGTATCCCGACATTGGCATCGGCTGCTGCGGAGTGATATTGGACTTTGCGACACCACCTTTCCAACTCGCAGTGGCTGGGGAGACGCTCAACATGAACGCAAAGCAGATCAGGGAGAGAGAGCGAAAACTGAACGACATGAGTACCCTTGTTGGTTTAAGCCTCTCAACAGGACAGTGAGCAGGCAAATGAATGGGGGAAATTGGAGGGAAAACGGGAACCTTCTGACTGATCCACTCTAACAAACTTAAACGAAGCTTCGAAATCACAACGAAGCAAAATGTTTCACGAAGCCGTGTTCGATGTTCTTAGAGTTCCCGAAGTGTAATTGAATCGAGTTTGATTGTTCGACCACCGTAACGTGCAGGAGCCGTACCGATGAAAATGCTGCCAGGAGTGTAGTTCTCCAGAATAAATTTCTGAGTGAAGAACTTGCCGTTCATTTCAAGTGAAAGGACTTTATTGAGCACCCGGATTGTGATTTCATTCTTGCTGCCCAGCCGGTGACTACCGATTCCGGTTCTCGTAAGTGTTTTGCCATCTTTCATTTCAAGCACGCGCCACGCATCATTTTTGACTAGCTGATCCTGATCAATTCGATACCCGGCTGAGGTTTCCTGATTCCAACCGACTAGACAGTAGAAAATTCCCTTTTCAGCAAAGTTACCACTGAGAGTCAGTTCAAAATTTTCTGCGTGATTCACGATCTCAAAAGCGTTGACTTGCTTGGGAGTCGATTTCATTTGAGTCCCATCAATCTCCAATGCATGCGTTGCAATGACTGGTTCCCCTTTGCTCGTCGTGCCTATAGTTGGAAAGACCTTTGGTGCTGTCACAGGTTTTCCGGGAAAGAGCGTTTGTCGTTTCGCTTGATCGTAAGACGTCGCTTCGGGGCCTGGTGTCGACTCGTCCGTTGTTCGCTCGGCCGGAGTCTCTTGAATTGTGATTTTTGAGAGCCGAAGGACTTTCCCTGCATAACGGTTTGGTCTTGTTCCAAAAATGATGTTACCCGGTCGGTATCTGTCGAGTTGGTGATCTTTCACGATGGGAGAGTCGTTGAAGTTCACTGAGAGCAATCCATTTTGGACGGCAATTTGCAAGTGGCCTTTTTCAATTCGCCTGTCTGCGAGCAATTTGTGAGCTGATAATACTTCTCCGTTTTCGTACTCCTGCAGCCACCAGTGCCCAAAGTTCACAAGTCGATCATAAGCTAAATATATTCCCGATTGAGTGTCTGGGTCCCAGCCGATCATGAAGTACATCGTCCCTTTGACTGCAAATCCACCGTCCATCTGCAGGTCAAAATCAGAAACAACATCACTCAGCTGAATCGCTGTCGATTCATTGTCTTTCGTGAGCAAGTCATCGCCATCTTCAATAAATTCGCCATTGACTTTGAGTGACCTGAACTTCATGTCTATCAGTTGTGTCAATTCCTCACCTGGAAAGATCTGTCGTTCGCGGCTTTTTGGAACCGTTGGCGTTGTTGAGCGAGTTCGGGGATTCGAAGATGCATTGAAGTCGGTCATCGCCAGAGTCGATTTTCCGGCGTCGAGTTCGAATTTGAAGTTGCCCAGGAAACTCATTCCTAGCAATGGCTCAGCGTTGACTGCTTCGGGACCGAGGACGGCACACTCAACATCCTTTGCGATGAACTGACCGATCCGCACCGTTTTTATGTTCACCTTGCGACCGGTAATCGTTCGACCATCGGCAACAACCAGACGAATTTCAGGATCGCTCTTTTTCGGTTCCAACCCCAAAGCAAGAGCATCTTTGTGTGGCAACGCGATAAGGCTGGCTCCCGAATCGACAACCATTTCAATGGCTTTGTCTTCGTTGATCGTTACGGAAGCCCAAAAAGTGTTACGATCTCGTCTAAGTGGAACCTCGGCGGTCAGCACATCATCTTCGAGGCTCGCCAGCTTTCTCAAATTTGACTGAAAGCCGGACGTCGGAGCCAGCTCAACATTCGTTCCTTCTGCTTCATTGTATTTACGAACGAGACTCGCCACGACCCGGTCAACGTTCCTGTACTGAGCATCAAGAGAGTCCGCTAACTTCCGCATCTCCATGATGTGATTTACAAAACCATCACGAGCTTTGCTGACTTCAGCATGAACTTCGACTTCGAGTTTTTCCAAGCGTTCCTTCTGCTGGTAAGCCAAACGTAGTCGGCCTTCCAGTGCGTTAATCGCTCCGACCAGTCGATTGTTGGTGACCACATCGCTGACGTTTGCGAGTTGCGTGTTCAGCTGAGTAAGTTGCCGGTTGTAGTTTGTAATCTGAGTATCCAACCGGCCGAAAGATTTCTTGAAATCCTCCCGCTTTCTTTCAGCGGTGACCACATTTCGGCGGATCTTAGAAACATCGCGAATCTGACGGTTGAAATCGATTTCCGCAGCGAGGATTGCGGCCGATGAACTGATGCGAACCCCCTTCTCTTTCAGTTGGGCTTCAACGTCGCTTGCTGCTAATGCAGAATTGCTGAGAGCTGAGATCAGCAGCGATGAAAAGAGAAGCGTGAGTGTGAATCGATGCATCGACATACTTGTCTCCGGGAAGCTGCCCAAGCGAAAGGCCCTTGACATCAAGGTTGGCTGATGTTGCCACTCCAAAAATAAAGCATGACTTCCCCCGAAGCAAGCAAGAGAGCGGGGTTTCAGCGCAAACTTCGCCGGACATCTTAGGTGTCCGGCGAGAACTCAGCGACGAAATTATTCATCACTTTGCGAAGACGTCGCATCTGCGAGTTGTTCAAGAAGATCTCTAATTTCTCGATGAGCTCCTTGTGATTGAGTGACGACCAACAGCCCCGGAAGGACTTCGATATCGGCGGTCGGGGGATCGGCATAGTGGAGCATTTCAGTTCCCGAGATCATGGTGTGAATGGCAGCGACTGTTCCACTGGAGAGGAGTTGCCCCATCGTTTTCAGGCCAGCGAGGTCAACTTCTGTTGATGGCTCTTTCGATTTTCCATCGGCGCTTTCGCCTGTTTTCACTCCTGCAAGATCAATGCTGATGTTTGGGATCTCGATACTTTCGGGCCAATCAGCTGAGACTTGATCGACAAGGTTGTTGATCTTGCTGCGCCAACTCCAGGGGCGGACCGAGTTTGTGATCACATCGCGTAATGCTTCGGCATCAATCCCGTCCAGCTTCGCGACAGGATAGACTTTCGTCGTCTTTCGAAGATTGGCAACCAACACTGTTGTGATGAGCACATGGTCTTTTTCGTGCAGCAATGTCAGATCGTAGGCGTGTGTTGGAGCAACTGGGAGACCCATCTCTTCTTTGACGTTCGCGACATCAAAAATCGTCGTGACATGATCGAGTGCATGTAACAAGACTGACTCCAGCGAAGCATTCGTTTGATTCAAGCCAACCGTGGAGATTTCTGTCTCCAGAAACATCTCGATGACTCGGCTGTTGAGCTGCAGTTGTTTCTTGATCGCTTGCACTTCAGTAACTGCTGCTTCTGCTTGATCTGTTTCCACCGCAGGTTCTGCAACAGGTTTATTTGCCTGATATTGCGGAGCTTGAGGAGTACCATTTTCCGGGACGAGGTATTGCGCATCACCGGCATAGGTCGGAACGCCTGACACCGGTTGAGGTGGATTGGCTTCTTGATATACGTTCGGGCTGACAGCCTGTGGAGCTTGAGGATATGAAGTCACAGGCGTGTATCCTCCTTCACTCTGCGTCAGTGTGACAGCTGTAGAGGTTGGGGCTAACTGAACTGCAAATGGGATCTTCATTCCGGCCTGCGAACCAGCATTCGCATGAGACTTGCCCGGAATTTCTCCTTCGGCAACAAGCATCGATTCACGTCCCACCGCCATGAGACTGGCAAGATTTTTGTCGACACGGACTTGAAGACCATGCGTTTTTGCGATTTGATCGATGAATGCGCCAAGAGTCACTCGTTGTTCTTTGAATTCGAGTTTGCATGGCTGTGCGAGTGCCGCTTCGACGTCCTTTGTGACGTTCTGAGATTTCAGGCGGCCCCGCTTTCGTGCAGCCTTCTCTTCTGCTTTCAGAAATGATCCGGTATTGAATAGCGTGGCTGACAGGATCGCAAAGCAGATCAGACTCCGAGTACTCTTAAGAAAACAATTCATTCGCCCCTCCGTGATGATTGTTAAGAGAGATTGGTGTTCGCTCCCTCGATTTGAAATCTGACTCTACCCGGATTTGAGTCAGATTCAACCCCGAAATATTTTGTGACTCACGTATTTCAATTGACACGGCCATCATTTGGACTGACAATCTCTTCTTGTCTCAGGAATCTCAAAAACCAGGAGGGCGACATGTTTCAAGTATTCTTACGAGCGACCACACTTTGCTTTTCAATCGTCGTGGTCTTCTCGCAAAGCGGGCTGGCACAAGAGCCTTCTACGAAACCTGCCACCTCTGCGGCTTCCGAGTTCCCGGCAGAGAAAGTAAGCCAGAAAGAAAGCGAGAAGGAAGCACCAAAGGAGGTCGACGCAAAAGAGAAATGGCAACCTGCCATGCGGCTATTTCTTAACGAAGCTTCCGGAGGGCAAGCGAGTCTTGTTTCGCAAACCGCTCACGTCGCACAAACAAGAATGGTGACCGAAGAAGTCAGGCAAGGGAATAAGACAGTGAAAGTCCCTCGGCAAGTGACTGCTTTCGCTCCAAAATCGATCGAGGTGGTGACACCAGGCGCAACATTGATCGATTGCGATGATGTTGATGTGCGAGTTTCGCTCACTGAGGACGGCACGAAAAAGTTCGAGTTCGACATCAATGCTCAACTCATCCTGCGATACGGAGACACGATTATCGAAGCGAGTTCTGCACAATGCATCGATGGGAAACTGACACTCACCAATGCAACGGTCGAATCAAACGGAGTGAAAATGACCAGTAGCGAACTGGTCATGGAACTTGCAGTCGAAAATTTGCGAATTGGAAGCGTCGAGGCAGTACGCGCGGCTCCGGTTCCGCAAGCTCCCACTCCATTTCTAGGTGAACCTAACGGTCAGCCTTTTTTCAACGAAAGTGCTCCGAACTTTCCATCAGCTTCAATCCCAGTTCCCGCCTACAGCGAACCGGGATTGAAACCAGCGAAGCGAAATTCACTTCCACCAAAGTCGGTCCCGGGATCGGTACCGGTGTTCAACACAAATTGAACCACAAGTCTGAACGTGAAGCTGACTCACGAAGACTGATTATCGCACCAGGTCCAGTTGAAATACCACTTCAGCGTCGAATTGGCGATCTGGAGCATCTCGAAGAGGAATCACACCGGCAACACGGGCGTTGATGTGGTCGGTGACAACGACATGCACACCGGTCGTCAGGTTCATGATATCCCTGCGGCTGTCGAAGCCACCTACGATCACATTGCTTGTTGAGTTTTGACCCACTGATTGAAAAGCAATGTTCTCGAAGTCTTGTCTTTGACCAGTGTAGTGGTACTCGACGATTCCAGCTAAGCCTTTGAATAGATGGTTGTCCGGGTAGCGAGCTAACCACCAACCGGCACCAACATCCAGGTTGACGACGTCCGGGATGTCGGCTTTCCCGACTCCACCGGCATTGCGATCTTCAACGGCGATTTTGTCTGTTGAATAATCGAACTCCACGAACCCTTGAATGAACCAGCCAGCTGGACTTTCAATGAGCATGGTCATGTATGGAGAGAAGTGAAGTCCAGCATCATCGACCAGAAATGTCGCATCGCCAAGATTGACTGATGCTCCTTCAGACGTTGGGAACGTGAGAGCAAAACCACTACTGATCACACCAGAAGAACGTGGTCCGTACCAATCGAATAGGACCTTCTTCAAAATCATCGAAAGGTTTCCGGTCGGATCGTTTGTCCCGAACGAGAACGCAGTTGAAGTTGGATCAGTAAACCCGGGAACTTCGTAATCAACCTGAGTCACCAATGGCAGTCTGAATTCAACGGACATGTCTCCGTAGAGGAATGTTTTTTCAAGACCGAGGGTGAAGCGATTCTGGTGAAACTGATCTGATCGGACAACGGGATCAAGCGGCATCATATTCATATCAACGTCATTTGGATTGACCGTCGAATTCGCAGAATAAGCGTTGTGGAAATGATTGTAAGTAAAGTAGAAACGATCTCGCGGGATCGCGCTGTTGTTTTCTGCGACTTTCGGAACACGTCCCGATCCAGGGATATCAAACAGGCCTTGCGATGTTTCCAACGACCCCATTGTTGTCGTCGTAAAACTGACGCTTCCGGTCCGTCCCAGGAAGTCCCCGATCATGTTTGGAGTATCAAGAGACTGCGGCTTCTTCGCCATCCCAAAACCCGGCGCACAGTTTTGTGTTACCCAGGGGGTGAAGATCGCCTCTGGAGAATTCGGGTCGAGCTGGTTAACGATGAGTGGAGCGTTCTGAGTTGTTTCAGGCTCAGCAAACTGATGATCCACCACTCGAATTCGGCCCTCAGATTGCTCAAAATCCTGAGCATTCGCAAAGGGCGAAAGCATCAGGCAGGCAGCTGTCGGGCCAGCAAGACGGAATAATTTTTTACACAATAAACCCCAATGCTCACGCATCGTCGGTTCCCCCCAGACGAAAATCGATTGCGAATCTCTGAAAGCACAATTTGCGCACTCTCTGTATGATCGTTATAATCGTCTCCTTCTGTCCGGTAGCATCACTGAAAACTGATAGAATCACTACAATCTGCCCGTGTCAGCTGACTTATCGAACGCTAGAGCATCTTTCGAATTGGTTTGCAGGTTCTGCCTCGTGGCGAACAGCATTTTTACTGGAGAAATACGTTCTTCACGGGCACACGGTAGAGCAAACTGCTCTAAAGACCCTATTTTAATCTCAAAGATTTTTCTTCGAATGACCGCACAAATTAAACTTTCTAGACAAATCGCCCAGATTCTGAACGTTGACGAACGTCAGGTTCAAAACGTGATTACCCTGCTTGATGAGGGAAATACCGTTCCGTTTATTACGCGATACCGGAAGCATCAAACTGATGGTTTAGATGAAGTGCAGATTCGCGAAATCGAATCCAAGCTGAAAGATCTTCGTGAAATTGAAGCGATGCTCGAGCGCATGCTGAAGTCGATCGACGAGCAAGGAAAGCTGACGCCCGAACTTCGTCAGCTTTTCGAACAGGCCGATTCGAAGAAACGGCTGGAAGAACTTTTCGCACCCTTCAAGAGCCGTCGAAAAACGCGTGCTGATGAAGCACTCGAACGTGGACTGGGGCCACTGGCGGAAGCTGTCTGGACCGGGCGTGTCGGAGATGTGGACATCAAGCGGGTCGCTGACAATTGCGTTGGCAAGCATCCCGATCTGGTTGATGTGGACACGGTCCTCAAGGGGACAGCCGACATTCTCGCAGCTCGAATTGCTGAGTCGGTTACACTGCGTGATTCTGTTCGTGAGATTGCGAAGAAAACGGGCCGGGCGAAAACGAAACTCGTCAAAGGGGCGGATGACGAGCAAGTCTTCGCCGACTATGCAAACTTTGATGGCGCACTGGATCGCTTGCCACCTCATCGTGTGTTGGCGATCGACCGGGGAGAAGCCAAGAAGGCACTTCGAGTCAGCATCAGCTGGGACAATGATCGTGCTTTAGTACAAGCGAACTCGTTGCTGCGACTCGGAACACACAAGGCGCGAAGCTTTCTTTCATCTTGCAATGAAGATGCTTTGAAACGTTTAATCAATCCTGCGATTGAGCGGGAAATTCGACGAGACTTGACCGAGAAATCGCAGACACATGCCATCGAAGTCTTCAGTAAGAATTTACGAAGCTTGCTCATGCAACCACCACTGGAAAGGCAAACTGTGCTTGCCATCGATCCAGGTTTTCGTTCCGGCTGCAAAGTGATTGTTCTCGATGAGGATGGGAATGTTCTGACCAACGATTTGATTTATGTGATCGGTAAAAATGAGAAAGAGCAACAAGAAAAACTTGCGAAGCTGGCAGAGACTCATGCCGTCGATGTGATCGCCATTGGAAACGGAACTGCTTCTCGCGAGACTGAAGAACTCGTTGCGAAGACGATCAAAGAACATTCGCTCAGTTGCAAGTATGTCATCGTGAATGAAGCGGGAGCAAGTATTTATTCCGCCAGCGATGTGGGGCGGGAAGAATTTCCGGACTACGACGCAACTGTACGCGGCACCATTTCTATCGGTCGCAGATTGCAAGACCCGCTCAGCGAACTGGTAAAAATTGAACCGCAACACATCGGCGTCGGGATGTATCAACATGATGTTGCCGAGAAGCAATTGCAAACATCTCTCGATTCTGTAGTCGAATCCTGCGTGAACAATGTCGGTGTCGACTTAAATCGCTCAAGTGTGGAACTTCTCAAGTATGTCTCGGGACTGAATCGCACGAGCGCGAAGAATATCGTTAAGTGGCGAACTGAAAATGGACCGTTTCGGTCTCGTAGCCAACTCAAGAAAGTTGCTGGAATTGGCGAGGTCACTTTCACGCAAGCTGCGGGGTTTCTCAGGATTCCGGACAGCAAAGAACCGTTTGATGCAACCTGGATTCATCCGGAAACTTATTCGCTTGCTGAAGCTTTCCTGACGCGATTTGGACTTTCGAAAGAGATGGTTTCAAACGGGAAAATTCCGGGTGACGTTCGCCAAAGTCTCACAACGGCGAAGCCTGAGGAACTTGCGAGCGAAATCTCATCGGACTCTTACACAATCGAACATCTGATTGACTCATTGTTGCGACCCGGCCGCGATCCACGTGAAGATCTTTCCGGTCCGCTCTTTCGGTCGGGAGTCCTGAAATTGGAAGATCTTCACCAAGGATTAAAGCTTCAAGGTGTCGTCACGAATGTTGTCGACTTTGGAGCCTTTGTGGACATCGGTTTAAAAAATGATGGTCTGGTTCACATCAGTAAGATGTCGGACACATTTGTCTCGTCACCATTTGATCATGTGAATGTGGGCGACGTCGTGACGGCGTGGGTTGATCAAATCGATCTCGATCGGAAACGTGTCGGCCTGAGCTTGTTGCCTGTGACGAAGGATTGAGAATAACCTCTACGAATCGGGAATTCTCCTATTCTTCATGGTGACGTGATTGAACATTCATAAATTTGTGAGAGAGTGCTTGTTCCAAGGCGAAGCTCTCACAAAACTTTAATAGATGCTGATGCGACATGAAATTTCTTTTAACGAACGACGATGGATATCTGGCCGACGGAATCGCAGCTCTTAAGGCAGCTGTCGGATCTCGCGGAGAATGTACGGTTGTCGCCCCGAATCAAGCTTACTCGGGGTGCGGACATCAAGTGACTGATAAAAGCTTGATTCGCGTTGAGAGTGGCGGCCCTGGGATACACATCATTCATGGGACACCTGCAGATTGCAGCCGTCTTGGACTGCTCCAATTCGCCCCCGATGTCGATTGGGTTCTCTCGGGCATCAACGAAGGTGCAAACCTTGCTGGCGATATTTTTATGTCAGGAACAGCCGCTGCAGCACGTGAGGCAACCCTCTCAGGGAAAAAGGCGATTGCATTTTCGCAATACCTGCGGAAGCCCGAATACATGCAGGACTGGGAACGGACCACACGCTGGACACAGAAAGTATTGGATGTGTTGTTCGACTTACCTCTTGAGGCAGGACAATTTTGGAATGTCAACTTCCCGGCGTTGCATGAGAACGAACCTGATCCTGAGATCGAGTTCTGCCCGCACGACACAAGTCAGGTCGATCTGCAGTTTGAATGGAATGACGAAGGAGCGATCTATCGCGGCCAGTTCCGCAACCGAGGTCAACGTCCAAAATGTGATGTCGAGGTTTGTTTTTCTGGAAAAATTTCAGTCACAAAACTTGCTCTGGATTGCAGCGTGAATTGAAACCGAGCAGGAGAAACTTCGGCAATCATTTTCCCGATCTGTTGGATGGCGAGCTGTTTGTGAAGTCATGAAAATGATTTCCAAGGGGCCAGAATAAATCGAAGATTTACTGGCAGGTTCTCTGGAAGTGCTGAAAAGTTCCTAAACAGTTTCTCGACGTCATGACTTCACGACGTATACTTATCGTGAACTAGAGCATCTTTCGAATTGGTTTGCAGGATCTGCCTCGTGGCGAATAGCATTTTTAATAAAGAAATGCGTTCTTCACGGGTACACGGTAGAGCAAACTGCTCTAGTCATGGTCAAAGATGAGAGGCGGGGGAACCGATGACGATGGAATCAATACGTCCCAGCATCGCGGAAACATCATACAGAATGTTTGATCGGCCTCTGCACCCGGAGCTTTTTGATCCGGTGATTGTCGGTCGGATTCGCTCTGAGCAATACGACATGACTATCGGTCTCTGTGAGGGAGGATACTACTTACAGTTTACTTCTGGCGGTCATTCTATTGTTGAAGTGACCGCGCCGGACCGGCAACAGCTTTCTACGTTTGGCTTACAGCGAACCTACTTTTACAACGAGCAGGAAGAGATTCTTCACAAGTCGAATGTTCCGTTCTTGTATCATTTCGCTGGCGAAGTAGACGTTGTGGAATATAGCGTCTTCACGCGAGTTCAAATGGAACTCGAATCAGAAACATCGAACGTCTTTCTGTCTCATCAATTCCCCGCACCGAATCGCTTATTGCCCGGAGCTTTGAGTCTGGTTCGCGTCGAAGGAAGTGCCCGAATGCTGTCGGTGCATACCTTTCACACATATCCAGTCGATCTCGCAGTTCTGCGGACACAAACTCTCATCGAGCTGGATTAATATTTTCTTCAAATGTCGCTTTTTGATTGGGAAAGTAATTTTTGGTTGGGAAAGTAAACGTGAGATTTCGCCTTCTGCCTTGCGATTGGCAGTGTAAAAAGTGTTGAATCTGACCAGTACGGGGACGACACGTACCAAATTGCTCTAAGTCTCTCTCCGAGCGACATCCTTCACGGAATTCTCAAGGGTTGTCTTCTGTGCTGGGACGTTCGATACTACGACTTCAGAACTGGTTGAAGACCGTTTTCAACTCTGAATTCAAGACCGACTCGCGGACGAACCAAGCCGATAATAATGCCGATCACATCGCCGACTACAACGCCGACCACAACATCTGAATTCCTCCAACGTCTGGGGCAAATCTATACGCCCGAAAATCTTCTTTGCTCCGAAGATGAATTAATTGTGTACGAGTGTGACGGCTACATCGTTGAAAAACGTGTTCCCGATGTGGTGGTTTTCCCAACGACGACTGATCAAATCATTGAAACAGTCAAGCTGTGTTGCGAGTTCGACCTACCATTCGTCCCCAGAGGGGCTGGGACGAGTCTCGCGGGGGGGACGCTGCCGGTCGGTGGTGGAGTAATGATTTGCCTGACGCGAATGAGGCAGATTCTCGAGATCAATGAACGTGACGGATACGCCATTGTTGAACCGGGATTGGTAAACGTTCATCTCACACAGCGACTCAAAGGGTCCGGGCTTCATTACGCACCTGATCCCTCTTCACAAGGCGCCTGCACGATAGGTGGAAATGTCGCGACAAATTCTGGAGGGCCACATACTCTGAAATATGGAGTGACAGTCAATCATGTGATCGGTCTGGAAGTGGTTCTTCCAAATGGTGAATTAGTCCAACTGGGGGGACCATGTGAAGATTTGCCTGGGCTTGATCTCACTGGCCTGTTTGTCGGAAGTGAAGGAACATTCGGGATTGCCACCAAAGTCTGGGTGAAGTTGACTCGAAATCCCGACTCGTTTCGGACAATGCTGGGAGTTTTCGAAACGGTCACTGCAGCGACCGAAGCGATTACATCAATCATCGGAGAGGGGATCATCCCTGCTGCTCTGGAAATGATGGATCAGGGAATCGTCGGCGCACTTGAAGAAGCATTTCACTTCGGTTTCCCACTTGATGCAGGAGCCGTCCTGTTGATCGAAGTTGATGGGCTGGAAGTTGCGGTGGATGAAGAGAAGCAAAAGATCATCGACATTTGTAATGCACATGGTGCCCGCGAAGTTCGTTCCGCCAATACCGAAGAGGAGCGACAGCTATTGTGGAAATGTCGCAAGCAGGCTTTCGGTGCTATCGGGCGTTTGGCTCCCAGTTACTGCACACAGGATGGAGTTGTTCCACGAACAAAGCTTCCGGAGATTCTGGAATTCATTACTGAAGCAGGTCAACGACACGACATCCGCATCGTCAACGTCTTCCACGCTGGCGATGGAAATATTCACCCGGTTCTACTCTTTGACGAGCGTGACAGCGATCAGATCAAAAGAGTGATCGCTGCGGGAGATGAAATTCTGACCAAGTGTATTGAACTTGGAGGAAGTGTGACTGGGGAGCACGGGATCGGTGTCGAGAAAATTAGTTTCATGGATCAACTGTTTACGAAAACAGACCTCGATGTGATGACGGAAATCCGCTCAGTCTTCAATCCTACTGGACGGTGCAGTCCCAGCAAAATTCTCCCCACCGCCGGAGCTTGCGGAATGGAACACATCGAAAGAGACAAACCGGGTCGGCAAGCCTCAATGTGATTCTTTGAGCTATATTGTCCATCCAAACGGCAAGACATCAGCGACAGTAAGATCGCGACGCATTTTTTGCTTGGGAACATCTGTAGAACGGGACCATTGTCCCGTTCCGAGAGCAAACGACTCGACCGTGTCCCCATGAAGAACGCATTTCTTTAGAGCAGTTTGCTCTACCGTGTGCCCGTGAAGAACGCATTTCTTTAATAAAAATACTGTTCGCCACGAGACAGAACCGGACACCAATTCGAAAAGATGCTTCACACTGGACTGACGGGACAATGGTCCCGTCCTACAGTCAACCCTACTTAGAACTGATCCTGAAACCTGAACTTGTGCTCTCAAACACTGAGAAAAGCCACCATTCCACAAGTTATCGGACTGGTTCTAAAGTTGTCTCGTATGAGAGCAAATTCAGGATTGGTCGGAAGGCATATCGCTGCATCTCAGATAGTCGTTTAGCTCGCTTGACTCTCCGGGGGCTATATCGACACTGAAGACCAGTTCGAACGATGCTCTAAACCGTGAGAACTGCGAGAGAGCGATGACCGCAGTAGACGCATGGAAAATAAGAGAGCTCAATCACGGCTGTTCGCTGAGAGAAATGGTCTCATGAAATGCGAAAGAGGGGCGGCCTCAACTTGAAGCCGCCCCTCTCGTATACTCGAGGTCAGTGATCTCGAGGTCCTGAATTGCAATCAAAACAATTACGATTCAGGGAAGATCAAATAGTGATCGGAGCCATTCCCGATCTTTGATCTTCTTTGGTGGCTGCCAGCGACAGCCCGCCGACTGCCTAGGCAGTACCACCTCGTTGTTGGCTACTAAAATCAGAATCCACTTGACCACCTCCTTTCTGAATGAAACATCCCACCTCACCCGGCTCGCCAGATCCGGTTTGTTAGCAGGCGGATACCCTTCGGGCTGCGTATCGCCCGAAACGTCGTAACAGCATTGTTACCTTTTCTCCATTTTGGACAAGACCAATTTTGTTCGGTTCGCGAAAATTTCAGATTCACGGCATTTTTTTCATTTTGCTTCAGCTGCAAAAATACGACTCACAAAAGATAGCGAACAAGCCGCTTTCCAATCTCGATTCAATCTTGAATTGCACGTTGATGATCAATTCGTCGTCGGTCAGTTTGGTCTCTCACGTACCTTTGTCGGATGCGTTTCACCATTGAAATTGCTGTTCGTCGCAAAGGCGAATCGGTAGACGCGTTCGAAATTACGATGTCCCGGAATCAATCTTCCAGTTGAGCGGACTGAGGCAACGGTCTTTATTGAGATCACTCAGCTGGCTTCAGTTTCACGAATCAGTGAGGTGGCTCGCTGTTCACTGGGGTGAACTTGAATATGCTGATTTCACCTGGACTTGTAACTGGGAATTCGATTTAGAGTTCCTTGTTGTTTTTTTACCGTTGTTCTGCAAGTTGTTTGTGTTCCATGTATTATGGCAATCAAGCTGGCTGTGAGTGTCGACGAGGGGGCTGAGTATCCTCTCTAAATTTGGGCAATTATAATTTGACTGCATGAGAATTGACCCGGAAGATGGGATTTGAGTCGGATCAGTCTTACAATGTAGGAGAAGACTTCCTGTCTGCATCGTATGAAACTGCCAGCGAGTTGGTTCAACAGAAAGTGATGGACTCCAAATGTCTGTCGTATATTGAAGAACTTATTGAGCCCGAAACTTTCATCGATGAATGATGTCTCGATTACGGGGCGGAGTTCGGTGAAATGTGCGTCCTGTTGGAATTAACAGGGGTAGAGATGTACTGGAAGAAAGAGACTGGAACTCGTTGCTCTTCGAGTGAAGTGCAATCGCTGCTCCAGGATTTGTTCGAGCGCGTTAGGAACGCTCATTAGATTTTTG
Organism: Thalassoglobus sp.; assembly: GCF_048270125.1. Lineage (NCBI taxonomy): Bacteria > Pseudomonadati > Planctomycetota > Planctomycetia > Planctomycetales > Planctomycetaceae > Thalassoglobus > Thalassoglobus sp. The sequence goes on from NZ_JBLWTN010000004.1 coordinate 313,367, forward strand.
AAATCCTAAATTAAACGAATATGGTCTTTGCGTTCTGCCTCGTGGCAGAGAGTCTCTGAAGTGTTCTTCACAGGCATGACGAGCATTGAAATTGAAAATGCTCTATCCAATCTCTTTTGAATGACCATCCAATCGATGGCGACCTTTCAAACTATGATGAAATCAAATCACTCACGACTTGCTATCTTTTCTCTTTTGAAGAGAACGATCTCGAAGGAAACAGTCGCACTGTTTCTTTTTCTCTTCGGAACAGGACCGCTCTCTGCTGATGAACCAGCACCAGTGTCAAAAATGAATGAGCAAGAAAACAAGCAGGAAGTTGTCAGTACGTTTTCCATTGTGGCCTACGACCCCGCGACTAAAGAATGGGGAATCGGTGTCGCTTCAAAATTTCTTGCAGTTGGTCATGTTGTACCATGGGCAAAAGCAGAACAGGGAGCGATTGCAACACAAAGTTTTGCAAACACGACTTACGGTCCCGAAGGGTTAAAGCTTCTCAGTGATGGAGCATCGGCCAGCGAAGTTCTCAAGCAGCTTACCGATTCCGATCCGATGCGAGCGAACAGGCAAGTTGGATTAGTCGACAAATTTGGGAACGCTGCTACTTTCACCGGTGAGAAATGCCTTCCTTGGGCAGGTGGGAAGACTGGCGAAAATTTTGCTTGTCAGGGAAACATTCTGGCCGGTCCAGAAGTGATCGAGAAGATGGCGAAAGCATTCGAAGATTCGGAAGGTTCGCTGACTTGGAGGATTATGGACGCTTTAGAGGCTGCCGATGAAGCTGGAGGAGACATTCGCGGTCGACAGTCCGCTGCCATTCTGGTTGTAAAAGAAGGTGCCGGATATGCAGGGTTCAACGACCGCATGATTGATTTTCGAGTTGATGATCACGAGACACCAATTCAGGAACTGGGGCGTATCCTTTCGTTGAAGCTGGAACGTCCTGGCTCTAAAGAGAAAGACGCTGACGACGAATCTGTTACAAAAAACTCTGGTACAGAGAAGTCTGACACTAACAAATCTGACGCTGATAAGGATTCAGAATGAGTGAGAGTCGAGCCACAGGCGCGACAGCTTGGTCGGTTTTATTTGTGGTGATCGGGCTGGCATTTCCACAGAGGCTGCTCGCTCAGGATCCCGTTGACGATGCCGTCGAGAAATCAATCGCGAGGGCACTGGAATTCATCGCCAGTCAACAAACTGATCACGGTTCCTGGAGAACCGAATCCTGGGGCGATTCATCAGCGATCACTTCTCTGGCGGTCATGTCGTATCTTGCTGCCGGTCATGTTCCTGGTGAAGGAATCTATGGGGAGCGGATCAATCGTGGTGTTCGCTGGGTTGTCGGTCAACAACAACCGGACGGGATGTTGATCTCAAAGAAATCCAGCCACGGCCCGATGTACAATCATGGAATCTGCGCATTAATGCTTGGTGAAGTTGCTGGCATGATGGATGGTGCAGATGCGATGGTTGTTCGACGTTCGCTGGAAGATGCCATTCGCCTGATTTTAGAATCACAGGCACTTTCCAAAAACAACCGTCATCAAGGAGGATGGAGATACCAGACAAACAGCCGCGACAGTGATTTAAGTGTGACCGGCTGGCAGGTGATGGCGTTACGCGCTGCGAAGGATATTGGTTGTGATGTTCCTGCAGAAGCCATCGATGCAGCGGTTCAATATGTGAAAAACTGCTCTGCCAGAAAGAATGAGGGTTTCTCTTATCAGCCTGGGAATGCTCCGACATCAACATTGACCGGGATCGGAATTACCTGTCTGGAAGTTTGCGGGGCTCATCAAACTCCTGAAGCAATCGGGGGGGCGAAGTGGTTGATCGAGCATCCTCTTCACGAACGGTCCAGCTACTTTTACTACGGCGTTTACTACACTGGCGTTGGGATGTTCAAAATGGGCGGGAACATCGCTAAGGAAAATCATAAGCACCTGGCGGGGCTTCTACTTCCGCTTCAGGATGACGATGGGGGATGGACACCGATCCATGGGAGCGAGCGTCAGGCGGGACGAATTTACGCCACTGCTGCAGCGGTTTTGGCGCTCACCGTGGAGTACCGGTATCTGCCGATTTATCAGCGATAAATCGATCTGTTTTCGACTTCGATTCTCCCGGTCTCGACCACTCCGTTTACAATTGAATTGTTGTGACCCCTTTAGGAAGGTCGAAACAGAGAGTTGCCACTTCGGGTGTCTGGAAAATGTGACCGGCTTTCAGTTGGGTTTTCGACCGGACTTGTTTCATCGGAATCACTTCTCCTCGTGAGGTGATTTTGAGTGGTTTCGCCTCATTGGTTTTGAACTTCAATGTGAAGTCGGGGCAAGCGAATGGAGCGTCCAGTTGGATCGATGAATCATCGACACGAATCGTCGTTAACTCTTTGGCGGCCCAGTATCGGGCGATTTCGCTTAGTTTCATCCAGTGAAGTTGTTCTGGAAACTTTTCGTGGACAGAATTCACGACTCGCTGAAACGCATGGAACCCTGCTTTCGTTCCGTTGCTGTACATGCCCGGCCAGTGACAGAGGAAAAATCCTGGCTCACCCCGTTCGATTAATTCGACGAGCCGTCCGGAACTCGCATCGGCTGTCGAATACCGATCTGGTTCAGGGGTGACATCCCCTTCCCAACCGCCGAACCAATCACCTGTCCCTGCAGGAATGTTGACGGTGAGGTTGATTTGGTTGGTTCCCAGCCCGGAGACATGTTCGACTTTTGGCTGGGTGCTTTCTTGGTCTCCGACCACGTACTTGAAGTAATGTGGAATCTCGGTTTGATAAACATCACGCACAGCTTGTTGAGCTGCGAGCGAGAGCTCTGTTTTCACCATGTTGCCGAATCCTCCGGGCGTGGTGACCCCTTCACACGGCAACCCACAGTTCTTCAGAATTTGCAATGCGTAGGCAAGGTACGCTGCGAGTTCGTCGACGCTTTTCTTTTCTTGCGGGTAGGAGTTCTCCATCGTTGCCGGGCTGATCTCGTCAAACGGTCTCCCTGTTTTGAGATTAATCACGCGCGTATGTGTGATCATTTCTGGGTGAATATCCCAGTTAGGGACCATCAACTCGCGGACAAGATTTAAACTCTGTTGCAATGCCTTTCTCGGCCAGCCTGGAAGTTCTCGATCGACCCAGCCGACACAAGAAGGATAGGGAACGATACTGTATTTACCTTTCACGCCATTCTCGGAACACCACTCTCCAAACTCTTGCACAAAGCTGTCCGGGATTTCACGTGGAAAAGTTTGCCAGGGTTTCTGGTAGACAGCTCGGTCGGGATAACAACTATGAAATTGAGGAATGCAGAAGTGCCCCATGTTGACCAGACAGGTCGAGTCATCGATGATGAATGTCATCGGGATGCGATCACGAGGAAACAGAGTTTCGACCGCTGCGTCCTGTTGAGGTCGCTGTCCCAACGGAGATTGCGCGAAAAGTTGGGAGCCGAGCAAACTGCTTGATGCAATCGCTGAGGATGTTTTCAAAAACTGACGTCGATCACCATGCCACATTACGTCCCTCCCTTTTGATTCAGTTCTTGTGTTTCGATGTTTCACACTTTATGAGAGCGAAGGAAAATAAACACCTGCCAAGGAAATTTTTATCGTTTCAAAAGTTCGGACAATGTTTGTTGAACTTCTTTTTCGCATGGACCGGTAAAAGACCAGGTTTGTTCATAACCACCTCGATCGGAGTAGATGTGATCCGGTCCGAAGTACCAGACTCCACATTCTCCGTATCCGGCGACGCAAACAAATGACGTCTTGGGAGCGGTCCGCTGTGCAAAGAGTTGAAACTCGACAAATGGTTCCCCCGGCAAATTGATGAGATCAATCTCTCCAATTCGCATGCGAGATGCCTGCACCTTTTGGTCTGTCTGCAAGCGGTCTCGGAATGCCGTATACATCGCCGCTTTCAAGCGAGTTGAAAATCGCTGACCAACTGCGAATTGTTGCTCGATCGCGACTGGGTGAAAGGGGCCGTCTTCTCGGGGAGTGAATTTGACCGGCGTTGACTGCCAGCTGATTTGTTTAGTTGATAGTGATGGGACATTCACTGCCACATCGATCTGATTCTCGTTGATTTTTTGTGTGCTGCGAAGCATCGCATCATGGAGATTCTCGGACAAACGCTTCCTGGCTGCACGAGTTCCATCGTTGTATTTGCCAACAGTGACATTGCCGCCGCATCCATTGAAGTAGACTTGAAAGACCCCTGTTTCCTTTTCGAATCGCTCACGTGCGATCCCGACCGTATCCCAACTGATGCGGGCGTCACCGTAGAAAGTTTGCGGGTGAGTTGCGTAGTAGTGAAGCTGCGCGATGGGAGTCTTCTTATTGAAGAAGGTGACCGTACGTAGCCAGGGATCGATTAAACCTTCTGGAGCATTTCGAATTGCAGGGTCACTGGTGAAACTTGACCGCGCTCGGAGGCTCCCGTCGTCTTGAGGGACGCGTCGGTTTGAAGCGAACTGACGGACTTCTGCACGCGTCCCAATAATTCTGCTGACCGATTGAAGCTCTCCTTTTGCCCTGATGATTTCTTTTGATGCTTTGGACGCAATCTCATCTGTGAATTGCTGATGTCGTCTCAATTCAGGACTTTCGTCACCGAATAACACTCGCATTCCATCGGCGTCTAAAACGGGAGCGGTGTGCTGATGAAGTGACTGCAAGGCGACTTGGCGTAACGAAGTTCCCGCCGCTTGAGCCATTTTCGAACGAATTGTTTCGTCGCTTGAACCGCATATCCCGCAATAATCAATCGCAGCGACGACAAATGTCTCTTCGCCGCTGCGAATCAGAACGCCTCGCATCTCGAGCGGATGCTCGATGCTTTCGATTCTCTGCATGAACCCCACGCAAGGACCGTCACCAATCGGAGGAGTGACATCGACACGAAACGTCGCCACTTGCAGGTCCGCAGCGAATGCAAAAGAGCATTGCAGGCTGAAGACGAAGGAGATCGAGAGTATGCGACTGAGTAAATTCATAGCGAGGTTCCGACGAGGGATGGCTCTGCGTGGTCCGCCTCTCAGTCTGTCAGCTGAGGTAATAGTTGCTGAGTAGGAGACTGCAACAACTTCGCGGCATTAGCAACTTGCAGCGATTCAGCCAAAGCTGGCCTGAAATCTTATTCATCTCCAGAGGGCCCATACATCCCGGGAACAGGTATGTCATTCAGGCGGAGGTAAACACATAGATGGGCACGGTGGTGGATCGTATGATTCAATACCCACGTCCGGATGACGCCTGCCTTAGGCATGGTCACGAGAGCTTGTCCACCAGAGAGCAAGGACCACGACTTCGCGAATTCCTCATCCGGAGTCGCTTTGATTCGTTCGATCGCTGCTGCAACATTGGCGTCAAAATGTTCGAGGATCTCCTGCCGACTTGTGTACGTTGGAGAAGTGTACGGTTCGCCATCGACAGGATTGATGTCCCATGTATCCTGAGTCAGCGTCCCTTCGACCCATCCTGGAATTTCCACGAGGTGCGAAGCGACCCAGCCTATCGTGTTCGACTTTGGATGTGCCTTCCAATCCAGTTTGTCCTCTGGAATTCGTTCAAGGACTTTACGAGTCCCTGCCATTTCCTGTTCGAACTCAGGCAAAATTGATTCAGCGATACTCATCAGTGCTTCCTGGAAATAAGGTTAGGAGAGAGTCTGTTCGGTCAACACTTATTAGATCAATTTCGTGCTTTCAGTGCCTGTGAAGAGATCGCTCTCCACGAAAAAATTCTGAATCCCGCGAGGAGGAACGGTCACACCAGTTCAAACACTTCTCTTTTGTGCTGGCATTACGAAGGCAACTTGAAGAGTCAGGCTAATGGAATCAGTCCCCTGCTCCTTGATTCAAAATGCCATTCAAAATACTCTCCCTCATTCTTCAACCCAGAGAGACACATGGATACCAACGCGAATCAACAACGATCGATTCAAGAGCGATCGATTCAAGAGCGGCTGAACTTCGGTCTCGACGTTTCTGCTCAGGCAGAGGCGATCGTTATGAAATACTTCTTGAATGACAATTTGAAAGTGATGCTGAAGGGAGATCAATCTCCCGTAACGGTTGCAGATCGCGGAGCCGAAGAGTTCTTGCGAGGGAAAATTGCTCAGGAGTTTCCCGATGATGCGATTATGGGGGAAGAGTTCGGAGCGAAAGACGGAACCAGCGGATTCCGTTGGATCTTAGATCCAATTGATGGGACGAAATCGTTCATTCATGGTGTGCCATTATTCGGGATGCTGGTTGGATTGCAGTTCGAAGGAGAGTGCGTCGCTGGGATCTGTCGAATTCCTGCGACGAATGAGGTCGTCTATGCTCATCGTGGAGGAGGAGCCTGGTGGCAGCGAGGAGAGAGTGAGCCTGTTCCAGCCAAAGTGAGTGACACATCAGAACTGAGTGAATCACTCTTTTTGTTCACAGCTGTCGAAGGCTGGCAGGAGATCGATCAATTCGAATTGCTGGGTGAGTTCTCAGCGAAGTGCCGGCTCTCGCGAAGTTGGGGCGATTGCTACGGGCATATTCTGGTCGCCACTGGACGTGCTGATCTCATGGTTGATCCGCTGCTTGCTGAATGGGATGCGGCAGCTCTGATCCCCATTGTTGAAGAAGCAGGTGGTGTCTTTATGGATTGGAAAGGCGAATCGACCGCTCTTGGTGGAAATGGGATTTCAGTCAATCCTCATCTGAAAGAAGCTGTTCTTGCGATGATTCAGTAGTGCAATTTCATCGAACTGATGTCTTCTTGACGCAAAACTGTTAAAAACCGTTTGAGAGACATTGCCCCGAACAGACGCCTAAACGCCTGCACACTTCACCCGTGCTCTGAAATAGCGATCAAGAACCTTTCATGAATGACGATGATAGCGACCTTTTAGAATCCGATCCGATTTTGAATGATTCCACCTGGGATCTGGTTCACCAAATTCTCGGTAGCCTCGATGAACTTCGGGTTGAGCCGGTGGACTATGACGGTCTAGGGTTGATTCTCGACTTTGGCGTCGATGCGCCGGGAAGTCTGGCTGCTGGTTTAGCTTTGGCAGAAGTCTGCACTGCTGGGCTTGCGGACATTTCAATTGTTCCAGGCGAAATGGGCGGCATAGGGTGGCCGCAACTCTTTGTTCAATCAGACGATCCCGTCGAAGCCTGTCTGTTCAGCCAATATGCAGGGTGGCAAATCGCTGTCGGGGAATACTTCGCGATGGGAAGCGGTCCGATGCGGGCAGCGGCCAACAAGGAAGAACTCTTCGAGAAACTTGGCTACAACGAAGAGGCGTTCGGAGTGGTCGGCGTGCTGGAAAGTGGTCAGCTTCCAACTGCTGAGGCTGTCGAAGAGATCGCAAGTTCTTGTAATGTCGATCCAGACCAGGTTGCGCTGCTGGTTGCACCGACAGCCAGCATCGCGGGGAACATGCAAGTGATTGCCCGAAGTGTCGAGACATCATTACATAAGTTGTTCGAGTTGGGATTCGATGTCGGAAGAGTCGAATCTGCGTGTGGCTCTGCTCCCATTTCACCGGTCGCAAAAGACGATCTCACCGGGATCGGGCTGACGAATGATGCGATTCTGTATGGGGGGCGTGTGACGTTATGGGTCAATGGAGATGATGACTCGATTCGCGAGATTGGTCCTCAGGTTCCTTCATCCGCCTCACCTGTTTACGGGAAGCCGTTTCTGGAGATTTTCGAAGCGGCAGATCGTGATTTTTACAAGATCGACCCGAATCTCTTCAGCCCGGCAGAAATCTTGATTCACAATGTCCAGACTGGTTCGACATTTCATTTTGGCGGAATTGATCATAGCGTGTTGAAGAAGTCGTTCGGTTTGGGGTAATGTTAAGCATCTTGATGCAAAATTATCACGCGAGATTCGGGGCACTCGGGGCAATGTTTAGACTCGGGATCATTTTCCCGTGACACTGAGTTCCCGTGATGCGGATTCACCTTGTCGAATTATTGAGCAGGAAAGACTTTGGCAGAGACAGCATCTATTCCAGAAGATAAGCGAGATTTTTCAAAAGCCTGGGCGGTTTTTGGATTGGTCTTTGCCTGTTGGTTGCTGTATCAAGCGATTTTTGTCGGAGCCGGATCGGCGTACGTCACAGAATTGGACGGTCAGTATTTTAATGCGACGCACAACGATTACGTCACCGGTTCGGCAGTGTATAGCCCAGTTCGCTCTTTAGGCATTTGGGTCTCTGCTTTTCTGACCTTATGTGTGTTTTCATTTCTGTACCGAGACAATCCATTCTACAAATTTTCTGAATCGATCTTTGTGGGCATTTCAGCCGGTTACTGGATGGTGATCGGATTCTGGACAGTCGTGATTCCTAATCTGTTCGGCAAGATTTGGCCGAAATGGATTCAATCCTGGGCGATGCCGGGAGCTCCTACGGTCCGTGATGAAAACTGGTGGATGTATTTGATTCCGCTCATTCTCGGTGGCATGCTGCTTTGGCGACTCTCTCCACGTGGAGCATGGATCGCTCGCTGGCCGCTTGCTTTTATTATTGGTTCGACGGCGGGAATCCGGCTGGTTGGTTTTATTCAAGCCGACTTTCTCAGTCAGATTCGAAGCACAATTAAGCCGGTGATTGTCGTGCCTGAAGTCACCGACGCCGTTGGCACAGTCGCTTCAGTCTCTCCATTTTGGCAGAGTGTGCAAAACCTCTTGCTTGTCCTTTCCGTACTGTCAGCGGTCGTGTACTTCTTCTTTTCGATTGAACATACCGGGTTCGTCGGACACGTTTCCAGAGTGGGCATCTGGGTGTTGATGGTCACCTTCGGAGCTGCATTCGGATATACAGTGATGGGCAGAATCGCTTTGCTCGCGATTCGATTTGAGTTTCTGTTTGATGACTGGCTGTGGCTCATCGACCCGACAAATAACCGCCTTGGCGTATGACGTCTGAGGTCAGAGAAGTGCTACCGATGTTGAATGTCGACCAAGCTCTGGGTTTAATCAGAGAAACTGTTTCCACGGCTCCCAGGCAAACAAGTCCATTGTTAGATGCTTTGGGGAGTCGACTCGCTGAGAAGATCGTCTGTCCGGAAGATTCTCCTCCGTTTGACAAGTCGATGATGGACGGATTCGCAGTTCGCAGTTCCGACTTGAGAATTGGTGAGATTGAATTTTTGAAAGTCGGCGAACTGGCAGCTGGTCACGAATCAGCGCTCTCAATTGGTCCGGGACAAACCATTCAAATTATGACGGGCGCACCGATTCCTAAAGGAGCGGATGTGGTCATACCTGTTGAGCAATCGAGAGAGCTTGACGGCTCAAGAGTTCGCCTGACCTTGGAAAGTGAAGTGGCATCTGGACGCAACATCCTTCGCCGAGGGACAAACATGCGAGTGGATGAGGATGTCATCGCAGCGGGACAACTGATTCGCCCCCAGGAGATCGCATTGCTGGCGGAAATGGGGCAGGCCCATGTTTCCGTGTATCCCAAACCTTCGGTTGCAATTCTGGCGACGGGAGACGAACTGGTCCCCGTCGATGCAACCCCGGGGCCGGGACAAATTCGCAACTCCAACGCCTTGATGCTTGCTCAACAGGTAAACGCTGCCGGGGCTGCGGCTGAGATTCTCGATATTGCCAGAGACAACCGCGAAGATCTGCGAGCCAAAATCCAGCAAGGTTTGCAGGCGGACTTTCTCTGTCTTTCGGGGGGAGTCTCAGCAGGGAAACTGGATTTGGTTCCATCAGAACTTGAAAGAGCAGGCGTCAGAAAAGTCTTTCATAAAGTCGCCATGAAACCGGGAAAACCGATTTGGTTCGGAAAACGTGAAGCCGAACTGGCCTCTGAGTGCTATGTCTTCGGACTGCCCGGAAACCCTGTCAGCAGCATGGTTTGCTTCGAACTCTTCGTGCGTACTGCCCTTCAGAAATTCTCAGGAAGCCCAAATGCTTCGCCACAATTGCTGGAAGCAGAATTAACGAAAGAGTTCGAACAGCACGGAGATCGGGATGTCTGGTTTCCGTCGATTGTGGAAACTGACTCGGCCAAACTCTGTGTGACGCCGACGAACTGGAAAGGCTCTTCGGATTTGCGAACGACAGTGCTTGCCAATTGTAGTGCCTGTTTTCCAGCTGGAATTCGCACTTTTCAGAGGGGAGAGACTGTTCAGGTACTGCTCTGGTCTGGGAGCCGTATTGAGCCTAAACTGACGCGCAATTCATAAGCGTTTTCCTTGAAGTCGATTCAGGAAGACGAACGCAAACGGTAGCAAAATATTGCTATCGGTTTATGAACAGAAATCAAATTGACGTACCTGTAATCATCAGCAGAAAATCATGCCATGGACGACATGACCGCTTCGGAAGAGACAGCCAAAGCTCCAGCCGGAGCTGCACAGGGCGAACGCATCGAGAAAATCATCTCTGCCGGTCGCCATACGCGTCCTGGTGGGTGGGGAACGGTCGTTCTCATCTCAATCTCTGCCTGTTTAACATGGGCGTCGTTTACCCCCGTCGATATCGGACCGCTGGCATGGGTCTGTCTCGTTCCACTCCTGCTGCTCGCACGGATTGAACATCGTACGAGCCGGATGTACCGAAGCCTGTACATTGTTGGTTTTGTGATGTGGCTCATCACTTTGCAATGGATGCGGCTCGGCGATCCTTTGATGTATATCGCATTGCTGGCTCTCTCGGCGTACATGGCTTTTTTCTGGCCGATCTTTATCGCCCTCACTCGCAGTGCTGTGTGGAGGTATCGCACACCCTTGTACATTGCGGCGCCTGTCTTCTGGGTGGGGCTTGAATATTTACGAGCCTATTTAATTTCAGGATTTTCGTGGTATTACATCGGTCATACCCAACACAACTGGGTGGAAATCATCCAGATTAGTGACATCTTTGGAGCGTACGGAGTAAGCTTTCTTGTTGTGATGGCAAATGCAGCCATCGCTCAAGCAATGCCTCTTTCGTGGATTAGCAAGTTCCGTCTTTCAAGTGCTGAAAGTCTGGCTGCGGATGACGCAACGCCTCCACGTCGTCGATTTCAGGGAGTTGTCGTTTCTGTCGTCTTGGTCGGTGTGGCGCTTGGCTATGGAGTGATGAGACGCAATCAGTCTGAGTTCACGCCCGGGCCACGAGTCTCTCTGATTCAGGGAAATTTTCCTGCCTCACTCAAATCGGACCGGGAACAATGGGGCGAGATCTATCAGACTCACAATACCCTCACAGGACTCACGGTTCCGTATCAGCCTGATGTCATCATCTGGCCGGAAGCAATGTTCCGTTTTCCGATGATGGAATACGACAAAACGATGTCTGATGATGAACTGGACGTCGTTCACCCCATGCTGCGTACAGAAGACTGGAAAAACCGCAACTCACAAGATTCGCTCGTCGGACTCTCTGAAAAAACGGATGCGGCACTTGTCATCGGAATTATCGTCGCAGATGCGACGCGGGAAGGGATTCGAAACTACAACTCTGCGGTGTTTGTCGAACCGGAAGGAGGGCTGCAAAGCCGTTACGATAAAATTCATCGCGTTCCATTTGGGGAGTATATTCCGTTTCAGAGTCAGCTCAAAAACGTGCCGATCATTGGGAGCCTTGCCCCCATGCGTGGCGAATACGGGATCGATGCCGGAAGCACTGTTGAAGTCTTCGAGCACAAGGACTGGCGAATCCTTCCCACGATCTGCTTTGAAGATACCGTTCCGCATCTAGTGCGAGGGATGGTGAACTCCGCTTCTGATTCAGAGAAGAACCAAGTTGATTTGCTCGTCAATCTGACAAACGACGGCTGGTTTCATGGTTCCAGCGAATTGGATCAACACTTGATCACGAGTTCGTTTCGGGCCGTTGAAACACGGACGCCAATCGTGCGGGCTGTGAACACTGGGATTTCAGCGATCATTGACGGCGACGGCGTGATTCGCGATCCGGAATACTTCATCGATCTGGATGCGAAGCTGGAAGATGTTGCTCCACGTGAGTCGATGCGTGATCCGAAAACGGGCAAGTTCTATCGTCAGCTCAACTGTGCACTCGTCGCGGACGTTCCGATTGATGATCGCACAAGCCTCTACGTTCGATTCGGAGACTGGTTCGCTGCCTTGTGTCTTGTCGCAACAATTGCAGTGGCGATTCAACTTTTGCCACTGCTGCGTAAGCGTTCACGAGGTACAAGTTAGAGTCGTTTTTGCATTGATGTTCGGGTTTAGAGCAGTTTGCTCTACCGTGTGCCCGTGAGGAACGCGTTTCATCAATAGAATTGCTGTTCGCCACGAGGCAGAACCTGCAAACCAATTCGAAAGATACTCTAGGACGGACACACAGCGGAGCAAATTGCTCTCACGCCTCGGAACTCCGACGATTTCAAGCGGTTTACGCTGCTCGTGCTTGCTTTTTGTTTTTGGGTAATCGCAAAGTGAACGTCGAGCCAGTTCCCGGTCCGTTACTGTTGACTTCGAGACGACCATTATGGTCAACGACGATTCGATGGGTGATGGAAAGCCCGAGCCCAGTCCCTTTTCCGACTTCCTTCGTTGTAAAGAACGGCTCAAAGATCTTCGTCTGTTGTTCAGCTGTCATTCCCGCTCCGTGATCGGTCACGGCGATTTCGACTTGATCAGGAAGTTCTTTCACGGAGACTTCCACGGAGTTGCCATCTTCAGAAGCATCCAGAGCATTCGCCACTAGATTGAGAACAACCTGTTTGATTTCAGGGCCATTCACCCAGGCGTGCAACGGGTCCGTTCTATCAACTGTGACCTGCTTCTGTTGGTACTTGCTCAGGTGTCCAACCATTGAGGCGACTTCCTGACAGACTGCGACAATATCGTACAAGTTCCGCTCGTCAGCTTTTCCATAAGAGAAATCAAGTAGTTTTTTGGTGATCGTCTCACAGCGTTCCGCCTCTGAAAGAACAAGGTCCAGGTAGTCCAGTATTCGCTTTCGATCCTTGTCTGGAAGTTGAGCCAGTACGTCATCTGTTAACCGTCGCTGCACACCGTTGATCGCATTCATGATGACTGAAAGTGGATTGTTAATTTCGTGTGCCACACCTGAGGCGAGAAAACCGACTCCAGCCAGTCGCTCCGATTGGACAAGTTGCTTGCTGCGGTTTTTGATTTCCTCTTCTTTGTCCAACTGGTCCTGCTCGATTTTGGCTGCCATCTCATTGAATGTATTCGCCATTTGCGAGAGTTCGCACTGGGTTTTAACGTCTAAACGGTAGTTGTAGTTACCAGCTGATAGTTTCTCGACTCCTTCGGTGAGCCCAAGGATCGGTTTGAAAATCCACCGCCAGGAGCAATAAATCAACAATCCTAAAAGCACCAGCGAAAGCAGACCGGTCGCAGCGACGACTCGTAAGTGAATCTGCTTGTCATCACGAGCCTCTTTAAGACGCTCGCCCAATCGATTCGATGGGTCAGGGAGGCTTTCAGCGATTTCAGTGAGTTCAGCGACGGTCCGCGTCACTCCTCTAATAAAGCCGTCCCGTAAATCTGGGTCAAAGAGCAGGTCTCTTTCAGACTTCAGAGTTTCGAGTCTTTGATGGATCGTCCGAAACATGGAGAAGTAGGAACTCTCTTCAGCGTACCCCGGACGAAGATTGTCCGGAAGTTTTTGAAAGGCTTGCTCGAACTGGTCAATTCGGACGGTGACGTTTGCAAGTTCTTGCTCGAATTGGTCGTGCTGCATTGTCGCCCGTTCGACTCGCAACGCATGCGGCTTACTTTCGTCTGGCAAGTCGACCTTGAACGGCTTGAGCAAATTCGCCAATGAAGCGATCAGCCGGTCCCGGCTCGGCATATTTGTGATGCTGAGCTCAAGATCGTTGACCATTCGGCTGTAAGAGTTGATCCCGGCAAAACTGCTAAATGCAAAGAGAAAGAGCATGAAAACGACCAACCCCAAGTTGGTCATCAGCTTGCGCCACATCGTGTTCGAGAGCAACATCGTTGAATCCCTTCATCCTGAGGTGACCTGCCGTCGTTCAAAAAGCAAACCCGACGCTGCAACCTCTGAGACATCCATTTGAGACATCCATTGTCAATGAGGGACCAGTTTAGCATTCTAAACTGGCGAAAGACACCCCATCTTCTGCAAGACATCTCAAAACTGCCTCCCCGAAGCAGTGCTCGAAACCCTTGGCAGGGAATGAGTTGCGAGAATAGTGAGAATGTCGACAGCTTCCTCGACGTGCTCACTTAAAACTTTACAATACAAGCCGTTCACGCCCGAACTGAATCGTTGAGTTTCACAGAGTTTGCTGATCGATTTCGCAGACTGTTTCCTGGTACCTGTTCGCGACACCGTTGAATCAGCCAGTTTTGATTTATTCCGGCCTTTCAAATCGATCCGAATACCTGAAGCTGGTCTCTCTAGTACTCAGGGAATCCTTCATGACATCAGTACTGGAGAGGTTCTTCGTACTGTTCAGTAAGCATCAATTTCAGTGAGCATCGATAAACACCTTCGATGGGGGATTCAGGGTGCCCTGCCCCAGATTTGGGACTCGCCGTTGCCGTTACCGATTTATGATTGATTCATGTCAACCCACTTAGGACTTCACGATTCGCCTCCCTATCGAGATGGTTATCTTTCGATCGGAAACTTTGATGGTGTCCACCTTGGGCATCGCGCGATTCTGTCCAAATTAGTCGACAAGGCAAGAGCTGCGCAAACCTCATCCACCGTTCTGACTTTCGATCCTCACCCGATCCAGTTGCTTCGCCCTGAATATCTGCCGCCCAAGCTGACGACTTTAGAAGAGAAGGCTGAACTTATTCATCGTTGCGGAGTTGATCATGTCGTTGTTTATCCGACAGATCATTCGCTTCTGGAGTTGGAACCCGAAAGTTTTTTCAAGCAAATCGTTCTGAACCACTTTCAAGCACGCGGAATGGTGGAAGGGCCGAACTTCTATTTTGGAAAGAACCGGGCAGGCACGACAGAAACTTTGCAGCAGCTCTGCTTTGAGCATCAGATGTCGCTGGAAATTGTTTCGCCAACGTTGCTCGGTGAAGTGATGGTCTCTTCGAGCGAGATTCGCAGTAATCTGAAACAGGGACATGTTGCCCTCGCAGCCAGTCAACTCGGTCGACCGTATGCAATTTCCGGAGTTGTGATCCGAGGAGACGAACGGGGCCGGATGTTGGGGTTTCCCACAGCAAACCTCGGAGAAGTCGAGACTCAGATTCCCAAGCCCGGAGTTTACGCAGCGATTGCAAGGATTGGAGGCGATTCCTGGAAAGCTGCGATCAACATCGGTCCGAATCCGACTTTTGGAATCGTCGTGCAGAAGATTGAAGCACACTTGCTTGATTTTGAAGGAGATCTTTATGGGCAGAAAATTCGCCTTGATCTCATCGAGCGTGTCCGTGACGTCAAATCGTTCGAAACGGTTGAGGAGTTGAAACAACAAGTCCGCAAAGACATTGAGCAAGTGCAGAAAATGGCAAACTGAAAACAAGATCTTAATATCGTTTTCAATGTATTTTGTGCCCGTGCCCGTGCCCGTGAGTGCTACTTTTCTGACTTCGTAGACTTTTCGCCACGAGGCAGAACGCGAATATCACATTTGAAATCTGCCATTGCGATGTCGGGGTTCTGCCCTCTGCGTACTAAGTCGCTGGGTGGCGATTGACTTCACCACGATTCTGGATTGCTTGTGCGATTTTGGCGAGCTGAGATTGCGTGAGAGTATGATTCATTGCTTGAGCTGTTTCTTGAATCTGCTCTGGCCTTTTTGCTCCACATAACGCTGCTCCAATGCCCGGTTGTGCGATGACCCACGCGATAGCCAACTGGGCGACTGTCATCTCAGCTTCGGCAGCGATCGGGCGAATTTCGTCAAGAAATGCGTGTGTTTTCTCCCATTCTTCACCAACAAAGACGGGAAATCTTTGTCGTCCATCATTGGGGGCCCACACATGATCACGTTTGATTTTGCCTGCCAGAAAACCTTTCATGAGAGGCCAGTATGGATTCACTGACACGTTGTTTTTCAGACACCAGGGAAGTTGTTCTCTTTCGATTTCTCGTTGCAACATGTTGTAGAACGGTTGATCGGCTGAGATTGTGCAAACCGCATGGAACTCCTCGTACTGAGAAATTTCAGTGAAGTTCGAGACTCCCGCAGCGAGGATCTTCCCTTCACTGAGAAGTTCACCAATGGCCCCCGCTGATTCAGCGATGGGGACATTCGGATCGGGAGCGTGAAGGTAATACAGGTCGATTCGATCCGTGTTGAGACGCTGGAGGCTTTCCTCACACTCTTTTTTGATCGTCTCTGGTCGAGCATCGCGAGCCTGTTTTTGATCGCTGCCCCAATGAAGTCCGCATTTTGAGGCGATCACAATCTTGTCACGGACATCTCCCAGTGCGCGGGCGATCAGGCGTTCACTTTCCCCTTCATATCCATAGATGTAAGCGGTGTCGAAAAAGTTGATGCCAGAGTCGAAGGCTGCTCGCAGTGTCGCCAGACTATGTTCTTCGGTGACATTGGTACTTGTAATCCCTGTGATGGGCCAACAGCCCATGGCAACGGGGGAAACGTACAAGTTTGATTTACCGATTTGTCGATGATTCATCTCATTCTCCCTGAAGTGAGCTGCTTCGCTGGCGGTCTTCGAAAAGCTTCCGTTTCTCCTGTGCCTGTTTTAGAAGCTCGGAAATTGTCTGGCCGTCATTCTCCAGGAGTGCATTTCGGTATCGAGTCAGTTTAGCAATCAGCTGGTCCGTCACATTGACGAGCTGAGGGGCATTCTCAGAGAAGATGGCTGTCCAGAGTCCCGGATCGCCTGCTGCAATTCTTGTTGTATCACGAAAACCTGTTGCTGCGAAGTCGACGGTGTGATCATCGATTTGATCCGCAACAGCTGCTGCCACGAGATGGGGCAAATGACTCGTCATCGCCAGTACATGATCATGCTCGCGAGGAGACATGAATCGAACATCCATTCCAAGTTGGGTCCAGAACGAACTTATTGTCTGAACGACCTTTTCAGGGGAATGTTCAGAGGGAGTGACAACACACTTGCGGTTTTCATACAGGCTCGCGTTGGCATTTTCAAAGCCTGACTGATGAGAACCGGCCAAAGGGTGCGAGCCAACAAACCGTGCAGCGATCTCCGGATATTGGTCCAATTCTGCACAAAGACTTGCTTTGACACTTCCAGCGTCAGTAATCAATGTCGATGCAGGTGTGGCTTTCGCGACCGCAATGACATCCTCAGCGATTCGGCTCACAGGTGTACAGACCACAGCGATATCGACAGCTTGCAGCTGAGTCACATCTGTCAGCGCGACATCTATTAAATCGTGTTCTTTAGCGAGTTTCAAACGCTCTTCATTGCGTCCGATACCGATCACATTTCGGGTGAGACCATGTTTTTTGGCTGCCAGGGCGATTGATCCACCGATCAAACCGACGCCCACAATGGCGAGATTTTCAAATTGTCGAAGAGGGCGGGACATGCGGAGGATTGTACTCAGAGAGGTCCGAATTGGCTTCTGTCTGGCACGCAGAATCATAAGAAATTATGAGTTTCAGAAACTACGTTCGGTCGAAAATTTTGTGAAAACTTCAGTGACAAACGTCTGACACACTGATCATCCTTAGGTTGATCCTTATACTATGGCTTAATATTGTCATACATTGGAACCGTTTGATTTCCTCCGGTGGAGTGGTTTGTGTCTACAGATGTTGCCTCGTTGATTGGCTCTTTAGAAGAGAATATCGCCAAAGTCCTCTTGGGAAAAGATGAGGTGATTCGCCTTTGTGTTGTGGCATTGCTCGCGGAAGGCCACCTGCTGATTGAGGATTCACCTGGAGTAGGGAAGACCTCGCTGGCGAAGGCGATTGCTCAAAGCCTCAATTGTCAATTTTCACGGCTGCAATGTACTCCTGACATGCTTCCTAGCGATATTTTAGGATCAAGCATTTTTCTTCCCAATCAGGGGACCTTCGAGTTCCGCAAAGGGCCAATTTTCACAAACGTTCTACTTTCAGACGAAATTAACAGAACCACTCCACGAACTCAAAGTGCGTTGCTCGAAGCGATGATGGAGCAGCAAATTTCTGTCGATGGCCAAACCTACCAACTCGACAAACCGTTTCTTGTGATTGCCACGCAAAATCCATTTGAGTTTGAAGGAACCTATCCACTTCCGGAAAACCAACTCGACCGCTTCATGTTGTGTACAACGGTCGGGTATCCCGATCGAAACGCGGAGCGCCAAGTCTTTAACTCTCACCGGACTGGCGAACCTGTTGATGAATTACAGGCGGTGATGACAGACCAGCAAGTGATCGGCCTGCAACAAAAAGTTCGGGAAGTGACGGTCGAGGAGTCGGTTGCCGATTACATTCTCGACTTGGTTCATGCGACCCGCGAAAACAAAGAGCTCTCGCTTGGAGTCAGTACACGCGGAGCGCTGACGATGTATCGAGCTGCTCAAAGCCTGGCGCTCGTTGAAGGTCGCAATTACGTCATTCCTGATGATGTGAAACGTCTTGCGAGTCCGGTCTTGGCTCATCGTGTCGTCTGTCGCGGAGTCATCCGCGAAGGCCAGCGAAATCGAGCAAGACAGATCCTGCAACAAATTGTAGACACGACCCCAGTTCCCAGCTAACAGCCCTCCAGGGAACGACCTGTTCTGACCGTTTCAAAATCAAATGTTTTCGCGAGCAAATCCAATATTGGTCTTTACGTTCTGCCTCGTGGCGAACAGTCTATGAGGTCATGAAAGTGGCCTTCACGGGCACGACAGGCATTGAAAATGCTCTAGAATCAGTCCGGAAATCTCTGGAATCGTCGCATCTCTCAATGTTTGAGAAAGCAAACTCAGGTTTCAGAATCAGTTGTCGTAAGTTTCTCAATTCAACTTTTTTCGCTGAAAAGGACGCCAATGTCTCGCTTGGCTTTTGTGTTTTGTTTGATGTTCACAGTCAGTTTGGCGACTGCATCAGAGACCTCCACCACTCAAAAATCACCGGCGTGGCCGGAACGTGGAGGCCCGTTGATGAATGGGATTGTTCCAGCTGGTTCAGCGAAGAATCTGCCCGTGAAATGGGATGAGGAGTCCGGCCTGAACGTCGCCTGGAAAATCGCATTAGAAGATGATGGATATGCTTCCCCAGTTATCGGGAACGGAAAAGTCTGGTTCACCTCGGCAACAACCGATGGAAAGAAACAGTTCATTTATGTCATCGATGAAGGTACCGGAAAGGTGCTTCATCACAAGGTGATCTTTGAAAACGAAGACCCTGAACCTTTAGGGAACAATGTCAACACGTACGCATCACCGACATGCGTGTTGGAAAGTGATGCGGTCTACGTTCACTTTGGGACTTACGGGACTGCAAGACTCGATCCAGAAACAGCTGAGATTGTCTGGGAACGGAGAGATATCCGTGGGAAACATTTTCGAGGGCCTGGTTCGTCGCCGATCATCTTTGAAGATTCGCTCATTCTGACTTACGACTGCATCGACGCACAGTTTTTGATGTCGTTGAATAAGAAAACAGGCGAAACGAACTGGCGGATTGATCGCTCGACAGATTACGACGATCTGGATGAGAACGGGAAGCCGAAGCGGAATGGCGATTTACGAAAGGCATTCGGAACGCCCGCGCTGGTTAAAGTCGAAGGGAAAACTCAGCTCATTTCCGTCGGTTCCCGAGCAGCGTTTGGGTACGATGCCAAGACCGGTAATGAACTCTGGACGATCACTCATGACGGCTACAACGCCGCCGCCCGCCCTGCTCTGCATGAAGGCATTGTGGTGATTAACAGCGGTGGTCGAGGCGCGAGCATGATCGCAGTTCGTCTCGACAAAACAACAAGCGGCAATGTGGATGAAACACATGTCCTCTGGAATCGACCGCGCGGAAATTCACGATTGGCGACTCCTCTTCTCTACGAGGGACTCGTGTACATGGTGACTGATAACGGGGTGGCAATTTGCCTCGACGCTGTAACCGGCGAAGAAGTCTGGACCAATCGAATTGGCGGAACCTTTGTCGCCTCGCCCGTTCTCGCGAATGGTTTGCTCTATCTATGTAATGAAGAAGGCGAAACTTCGGTTGTGAAAGCTGGCAGAGAATTTGAACTCGTTTCCAAAAATCATCTCGAAGAAGGAATGCGGGCTTCTCCAGGAGTTGCCAACGGAGCATTATTTCTCAGAACCTTCCACCATCTCTACAAAATTTCAAAATGAGTGGAGGCAAAAAATAAGTTTGCGGCAACCGATGAGGCGATTGCTGAAGGCGGATGGAAGATCGTGGCGATGCTGCGATTCTCCTCTGCTCTCCCGTGTGCCCTTGAAGAGTACGGTTTAAGTGGAAAGTCGCACATCTCCACGGGCACAAGAAACACGGTAGCAGCAAACTGCTCTATCCGTTCAGGCTTTGAAGTTCTTCTGGCAGGACTTCCTTGCAGACTCGCATGACGTTTCCGCCAATGATCTTTTGAATCTCTTCATCGGAGTATCCACGTTGGACAAGTCCAACAGTGATCAGAGGCCAGTTGGTCCAGGCGAGAGTCGCTCTGCCGGGCCAGTTTCCACCGAGTGAACCGCTCGGCCAAAGTGCTGCGAAGCGGCTGCGACTTCTGGGGCGTTTAGGAACTTTTTTATTCTCTTCGGCCGCATGCTGCGACGTGTGTGCAACGTCGGTGCCGATCGCGACGTGATCAATTCCGAATTTCTTCACGACGTAATCAATGTGGTCGAGAAGCCTTGAGATATCTCCACTGCCGCCAAGGAAATTGGGAATCAGACAGATTCCAACTAAGCCGCCAGTGTCGCAAATGGCTTTAATCACATCATCCGGTTTGGCTCGGATATGTTCGTTGATTGCGTTGCAGGCTGTGTGGCTGGCAACCATCGGTTTCGTTGAGGCTTCAGCGGCTTCACGACTGCTGCGCCAGCCGGTGTGGGCTACATCTACAATCACACCGACACGGTTCATTTCCGCGATGGCAGCTCGTCCGAAATCGCTGAGCCCGCCGTTGGCAGTCTCGGCACATCCGTCAGCGAGCATATTGCGACGATTGTACGTTAAGTGCATCATGCGAATGCCGAGTTGGAAGAAATACTGAACGTAAGCAAGCTCTTCCTGAACGGTGATCCAGGTTTGCGGCAAAGGAGTGCCGTTTCCGGTTAAGTACAAGCAATGCTTGCCTGCCTTTTTTGCGTTTTCGATATCGACTGGAAGAGAAGCGCGGACGAGCACGTCTCGCTGCATGTCAGTCAGAAACGTAAACCGAGCCAATCGTTGTAACAGCCGAGGGACTGCTTGCCCTTCTTCGCCTGCGTTTTGGAAAATACAGGTAACCCCGGCACATCGAAACGCTTCTTGAAATTCTTCTCGTTCCTTTGGTTCCGTAGCTGGTCGAATCATCGACATGTTGATGCGGGCTTCTCCAAATTCAACATCAGAAGCGTGAGCCGCGTCGAGCTTCGCAAGTGCATCGCCGTCGACAGATGCCCGAGGAGCAAATCCATAAGAATCAAAGACGATACTCTCTGCATGAAGATTCAGCCCATGTTCCAAGTCTTTTGCATTCGGCTTCAAGACTCCCATGGCAGCGTCTCGACCTCGAATGATGATCGGATTCTGCGTCGCAAGTAATGGATGCCGAGCTGTTCCGTTTTCGTTTTGGGCGAGCAGGTTTGAACTCAAGTATGACAACCCAATCCCTACGGGAGCGGCTTGAAGAAATGTTCGACGATTCATTGCTTAACCTTCTGGTATAGACTTCTCTCAAAGAAACTCTTTGAGAATGCTGTACGGAAATTTGAATTTCACTTGTCAGTAACTCTTTAGCATTTTCAATGCTTATCATGAGCGTGAAAGTCACTTTCATGACTTCGAACACTGCTTGCAAGTATGTTGAGCGAGAAGTCCAAAACAAATTTTTCGATCAGTTCTCGTAATACTTTTCTAATCGCTCTCTCAAGCGATTAGAAAAGTGATCATTCCACAAGTTTCCGGACTGGCTCTAAATTATCTTGAGCGAAATTTCACTATCAGTTGCCATTGATAAGTGAATTCCTCATCATCTGAAAGTGTTCCTACAAAATTTGTCCTGCCCCTTTCCTTTCAATGGAGACCTCTTCATGCCAACTCGCCGAACTTTTCTTCAAACCACTGCAGCAACCACATTCGTTGCGGCAGCTCCTGCATTTGTTCGGGGACAAAACCTGAATTCAAAACTTCAACTTGCTGGAATCGGGTGCGACGGCAAAGGCTGGTCGGACATCAACGAAATGGCTGGCCACGATAAAACGCATCACGTGGCGTTTTGTGATATTGATCTTGCTCGTACAGAGAAGGTCCATAAGCTTCAGCCCGACGCGCCGATTTTTCAAGATTACCGCGAGATGCTGGAGAAGCTCGGCGATAAGATCGATGGCTCGACTGTCTCCACTCCGGATCACATGCACGCTCGCATTACCACTGACCTGATGAACATGGGGAAGCATGTTTACTGTCAGAAACCTTTGACTCATAACGTCAGCGAAGCACGTCAGCTGCGAAAACTGGCGAAAGATTCGGGAGTCATCACGCGACTCGGTAACCAGATCCATTCGCATTCCTATTACCGGACAGCTGCGAAGACGATTCAGGATGGTGCAATCGGGAAGGTCAAAGAAGTTCGTTCATGGTGTGCTGCGACCGGTCATGGTAAGTCTGGGTATGTCAATCGTCCCACATCTCCAATTGCACCGCCGGAAACTGCAAATTGGGATCTCTGGGTCGGTGTTGCTCCAATGCGTCCTTACGGCGACGTGAAGTGCTATCACCCTTGGGGATGGCGTGACTGGCAAGATTTTGGCAACGGTGCGTTAGGTGACTTTGGTTGCCACATCTTTGATCCAGTGTTCACTGCTTTGAATATCAACAACGGACCACTCTCCTTTTCTGCTGGACACACCGGCATGAATGATGAGACCTGGCCTGCTCAAACGCACGTCAAATACACATTCCCGGGAACGGAATATACAACGGGCCGGTCGATTCCGGTCAGCTGGGATGATGGCGGTTCACTTCCAAGCACAAGTGGTTCACACATCCCGGGAGATGTCCGCTTGCCTGCGAGCGGATCGATTCTGATCGGGGAAACCGGAACCATGGTGATTCCACACGTCGGAGCAATGAGGCTTTACACCGGAAAAGGTCTCTCTGATAAAGAATACCCAGTCCTGGAAAGTTTGAATCACTATCACGGTTGGGTTGATGGTTGCATCTCAGGAAAGCAGCCGAGTGATGGTTTCGAATACGGTGGAAATTTGACTGAAGCCGTTCTTCTTGGAAACATTGCGGTTCGTTACAAAGGCGAAAAGCTGAACTGGAACGAAAAAGAAATGAAAATCACGAACAACGAAGAAGCTAACAAGTGGCTTTCTCGTGAATATCGTGATGGCTGGAAATTAGATTCCTAAAGAGATCTACATTTCTGTACTTCAGAATGATTGCAGAATTTACTGCTTCCTGTTGACAAGTTCTCGGAGCCTGAGTGGTTCCGGGGACTTGTTATTTTAGAACCAATCCGAAAAGTTATCCTAAGATGAAACCAATTCGTGCAGCTGCTGTTCAGTTCAATCATGTTCCGGGTGACAAAGCTGCGAACATGGAGATCATTTCCGGCTTTGTGGAGCAGGCTGCTGCCGACAACGTCGACTTGCTCATCTTTCCGGAAATGTGCATCACCGGATATTGGCATCTACGTGACTTTCCGCGTGAACAAATTGAAGAACTCGCTGAGTCGGTTCCCGCTGGGCCAGCCTCACAAAAGTTGCTGGAACATTCGAAACGTACAGGCATGACAATCGGCGCCGGTCTGATTGAAGCGGGTGACGACGGCAAGCTGTACAACTCATTTGTTGTCGCGATGCCCGATGGACGCATTGAAACGCATCGTAAATTGCACTGCTTTATCAACGAGCACATGAGCTCCGGGAACGAATTTACTGTGTTCGATATCCCGCAAGGAGCGCGGGTTGGAGTGTTGATTTGTTACGACAACAACATCGGCGAGAACGTTCGGATGAATGCTCTCATGGGGGCCGAAATCTTGCTCGCCCCGCATCAGACAGGCGGGTGCAATTCGCCAAGCCCTAAGTGCATGGGTGTGGTCGATACGAAGTTGTGGGATCAGCGAAAAGAGAATCCCTCGGCGATTGAGGCGGAATTCCGAGGTTCGAAAGGTCGCCAATGGCTGATGAAATGGCTTCCCGCACGCGCACACGACAACGGACTCTTCTTGTTGTTCGCCAATGGAGTCGGAACGGACGACGATGAAGTCCGAACCGGGAATTCAATGATCCTCGATCCCTATGGGGATGTGTTAACTGAGACCTGGAGAGCCCAAGACGAGATGGTCGTCGCTGACCTTGATCCATCTCTCAGGGTGATGTGTACCGGCCAACGCTGGCTGACTACTCGCCGTCCTGAGTTGTTCGGACTGCTTACCGAGAAAACGGGGATTGAAGAAGAGACTCGCACCGTGCGATTTCGACGACAGGCACAGGACAAGTAAGAGAACGTTCCCCGGCGAGGCTCACTGAACGGCCTTGAGTTCACCTCAAAAATGCACGCAGGTTAACGTCAATGATGTTTCCATTGAATCGTATCGAAATTTGGAATGTCGTTGGCGTTCTGGTGGTGGTGCTGGCACTCCTTCCGGTGCTGTATTTCGTGGTCTTCATTTTTCGATTTCTTTTTGCTGCCTTCATGGATCGAAGAGGTCGGGAGATCTATCTCTCTGATCCGCTTTTTGGGAATCTAAAATCATGGGAAAAGTGGGAGCACTGGGAAGGTGATGCCGAGTTCGGTGCTGGTGAAATCGAGAGAGTGATGATTTTTATAGATGCGAATGCCAACGGACCAACTGAATCTCAGAGAGCCCTGTTTCATGAAATTCGTAGTCAATATTCATCTGTTCTCCCCGAAATCGAAGCTGCACTTCGTAAGTACGTAGGAGAGGACTGGGAGTTTGAATTGACCTCGATTTCCATTCCAACTGCTGCTCAAGCGTGGGACTGGTCCGCTGGTTACTTTGCAGAGACAGACGAGGATGGAGACATGGGCTATGACGTTCACATCAAGGACTGGAGTGTGAGTGATGTCATCGGGAGCGATTAAGAAGCAGCTTTCGAATTGGTTTACAGGTTCTGCCTCATGGCGAACAGCATTTTTACTAGAGTGATGCGTTCTTCACGGGCATGCGGCAGAGCAAGCTGCTCTAAAACGGTTCGTAGACTGTTTCAAAAAGTATCGCGAACGCGTTGTATGCGCCATGAAGGGTGATTGCAGTCACGAAGTAAGGAACGCCGAGTTGAATATTGGGGAACGATCTGGTCTGCATGCAGCGATGCCAGACTCTTGAAAGTCCCAAGGCAGAAATGAGACAGCAAAAAGTATGCAAGGCAACGCAGACTGTCCATCGCCAGCGAGTCAACGGGTTCTCCCAGTTGAAAAGATCGAAGTTGAGATACATCACGTTTTCGACGGCTGCGAAGACAACTCCGCCAGCGAGAGCACACAGGAAAATTTGCAGTCGATTCTTGAACAGGTAAGGTCGACGTTCGATCACCCAGAGTGGGATCGCGATCTTCATTAACTCCTCAGCGACCGGCCCAATGAGAATTGCCTGGACGAGGTAGATGCCCGACATCGTCCCAATGGTTCCCAGCAGGACTCCAACGACTGCCAGCGGACCCGCGATAAGCACCCAGCATAAGACGAGTGCCCAACTGTCGAGAGATCCGGTTTGAGAAATTCGCCAGTTGAGCCAATTTTCATAAGTCAGCGCATCTTCTGGAGGAGGGCCGCTGATTTCTGATGATCGGCTTGGTTCACTCCAGATCGATTGGTCAATCGCATCATCTATGTTTTCGTGATGCTGCTCATACTCAATTCTTTCGGCAGCCTTCGCTTCGGAGGGATCGCGTTCCCATCCACCATTTCGCAGATGTGGTTCATTTTCAATCGAAGGGTCATGATTGGGCAAAAGGCTTACTCCGCAGTCGAGGCATGGTAAGCTGTCGCCGATGCGAGAATGGCTGCCATCGGGTTGGCCTGCTTACCGCGTGTCATTGCTCCGCCGCCGACATCGGCTGTTTCGAGCCGGACATTGCATATCGCGTTGTAGCCTTGCTGACGTGCTGAGTCGATCAATCTTAGCAGAGATTCTCGACGTGCGCGATCTTGCATCTTTTGAAAGCTGCGAACTTCTCCGCCGAAAATTCCGCGGATCGCAGCAAGGAACGTTTTCAGGTAATCGCTGGCAATCACCGTTTCAGCGTAAATGAGTGTGGGTGGTTGCTGTCCAGGGATGGCTGCTGGAAACGATTTGATTTGAGTGACGATCAGATCGTGAGCTTCTGCTTCACGACGTTCAAGACTCTTGAAATGTCGATATTCATTCACTCGCCCACCAACGATTCCGATGAGCGGAACGCCAATAAATAGAAAGGCCCAAAAGCACATCATGAGCATCGCAACAAGTGAGTCGTCCATGAGATGGCTCCTAAGGTAAATTTTAAAATGACGACCTGAGAAATTAAGAAAGCGAAGAGAGTTTGCTTACTGAATTATCTCATGGTTGCTGGCTCGACGATGACTGCGGTGCCATATGCGTAAAGCTCGGCAGCCCCTTGTGTCACGGCACTGGTGGTGAACCGGACATTTACAACGGCATTGGCGCCCAGCTCATCCGCCTGTGCCATCATTCGCTCGGTGGCTTGTCGTCGGGACTCGGTCAACAGTTCGGTGTAGCCTTTGAGTTCTCCCCCCACAACGTTTTTTAAGCCAGCCATGATGTCTCGACCGAGGTGTTTGGCACGAACAGTGTTGCCTTGAACAATGCCGCGAATCTCTGTGATTTCATAGCCAGCAACTGTTTCCGTGTTTGTTACGATCATCTTTGTTTCGTCCTAAAGATGTGATGATGAAGAATATGGAACAATAACAATACGTCTGAATTTGATGTCGTTCACGAGACTTGCTGTCAATTCAACACTTTCGTGATGTGTGAGTCTGAGAAGGGAGTTTTTATGCGGTGATTCACTCATTTCCATGAGGCAGGATGTCTATCTTTTCCGGAAGTTCGACTTCAAATTTGGTGTGTGAGGAGTGTTTTCAGCTCTGAATTCGTCTGTAAATACGAGCTCGTTGGGGGACAAATTTGCCGTAAATTGATCTAAATGCACGAATTCCCAAAAAAAGAACATTTTAACTGCACAGCCTCGTAGTGACTGATGTGTTTTCATCTCATTGCTGTGAATCGGTTTGCGCAAAATCCCAACATTGAGATTGAATCAATCTTCGGTTTCTAACGCAACCCCCATTGAAAATGGTTGAATTCCTCATCTGTTAAATTAAGAATCCTGCGCAAAGCTTACGGGTTTTACCAATTTTCCGGGCAGTTCCAGAAACGGAGTGCAGAATGACGAGGATGAAGCTAAGAGGAATGGTTTTGAGTTTGTTCGGGTGTGCGGTTCTTTTTATGGGAGCCGAATCCGGAACTGAGTCAAAGCCACTCACTGAGTACAAACTCATCCAGCAGATGTATGCGTCGGCGACTAATCATCGAGCCCGCTCAGGGATGTTCGCTCAACAATTGGACGAAGATCTTTGTCGCCAAGCCCAAGCATGGGCAAACAATATGGCCAACCGAAACATGATGTATCATGGTGGCGGTGAGCAGGTTGTTGGTCGTGGATATGGAAGTCCGGAAGCATGCGTTCAGGGATGGATTAACTCACCAGGACACCGAATGTGGGTTCTAGGTGGGAACGCTCGCTGTGGTTTTGGTGTTCAGCGATCCTGGAGTGGTCAATGGTATTACGCTGGCGTCTTTCGTTAAGCGATCCTGACGACTCGATCTGATCCTACGCTGCACAGAGAACTATCTCTGTGCAGCGTTTTTTATTTGCACTCTCCTCATTAAACGGATCGATGCAACCTGGCTGGTTGGTTGAAATTTTCGCTGTGCTCCTGAGTTGCCTCTGAAATGTAACTGTGTCGAGATTTAAAAAACATTTTCGGAACTCTTGCGAGTGAGATGGGTTTAATAAGCTGAAGTTCTGCGTGAAAACGACGCGGGACCAGGTCGGCTCCCTTTGGTCGACTGGATGATTTTGTCTCGACCCTTACTGCGGAGCAAACTGATGCAGCGTTCTCTATTAACGATGATGATTCTTGGTGGGCTCGTTGCCTTTTCGCCGATTGTTGAAGCGCAGCGTCCCGAAGGGGGAGGCGGACGAGGACGTGGTCCCGGTGGATTCCGAGGTGGCCCGCCCGGGGGTGGACAGTCCAGCATGATGATGCTGATCGGCAATGAGCAGGTTCAGAAAGAGATCGGTCTTGAAGGAGAGAGTTTAGAAGCTGTGAAGAAGGTGGTTTCGAACTTGAGAGAACAAGGCCGTGAACAGTTTTCGAGTCTTGGAAACCTTCGTGAGATGAGCGAAGAAGATCGCAACAAGGCGATGGCTGAAATGCGAAAACAACGCGATGAAATCAATGCCAAAGCGACTCAGGAAATCGAAAAACATCTTTCGAAAGAACAGAAGACACGGCTTGAGCAAATCGCCCTGCAACAACAGGGAGTACGTGCACTGGACGATGACAAAGTTGTCGTCAAGCTTGAACTTTCTGAAGAGCAGCAACTGAAGATCGCAGAGTTGCTGGAGAATCAGATGGCTGCTCAGCAAAAACTGATGGAAAGCATTCGAGAAGGAGGCCGAGAAGGATTTGCACAGGCTCGCGAGAAATCCGAGGCACTTCGAAAAGAGACTGACGAAAAGCTGATGGGAGTTTTGACTGACGCCCAGAAAACAAAGTTCGCAGAAATGAAAGGAAAACCTTTCGAACTTCAACGAACCAGAATGCAGCGAGGAGATCGTCCTCAAGGCGATCGTGGTGGTGACCGCGGAGCCAATCGTGGCGAAGGACGTGGAGACGGACGCGGCGATCGGCCTCGGCAACGGCCACAATCTGAGTAGTCGTTCTGAGTGGTCAATCACACTCGAAATTGTGCAACTGAATTTGAATATGTGTCGTACCCGACGACCGGCTGAAACTTTTCAGTCGGTCGTTTTTTTATTTCTCGTAAAGTACTGTCGTGCCCTGCACTGTCGAGCCCAGCATTTTATTGAGGGATTCGTTTCTCCACGGGCAGGCTGAGGAGCAAACTGCTTTAGAGCAAATTGCTGTAAGAGGATCGTTCGCGTTTCCTGGCGAGAACTTGTTAAAGTCAATCTTCTGTTCTGCCCGCTGAGTACCAAACGCTGAATGTCCAGTCGCTTTAAACAATGTCTGACCGCTTTTCCAGAATCCTTCGTGACCTCGAGTGGGCGATCACCAGCCCCTCGTTGATTGGGTCTGACTTTGACTCGGAAACTGGCTCCCTGAGTATTCCGGTCGACTTCGAACATGTTCGTGCTTTCTGTGCTCTCGAAGAAAAAACACTCTCGGACGTGACGCGGAATTCCGGAGGTGCGGGCATCTCGCACACCGATTTGATCACTGCTCGAGAAACGTTGAATCGGAATGTTGAGTCACTCAAGGGGTTTCGTGTTGGAGGATACTTCGAGTCGCTTATCGAATTTTGGCTGCGAACACTTTTAGGGTACGAGATCATTGAACATCAGAAACAGTTGTTTGTTGATGGGCGAACTGTTGGGGAGATCGATTTTCTTTTTAGGGACGGAAAAGGTGATCTGATTCATCTGGAAACGGCGGTAAAATTTTATCTTCACTTTCCGGGGACTCATCGGAGTGGCAGTCACTTCGTTGGTCCAAACTCAGGGGACCACTTCGAGAAGAAACTGAAATCGTTGTTCGGTCATCAGTTGAAAATTGGGAAACAGTTTTACCCCGAGGTTGTTCGAAGTGAGGCGTTGGTGAAAGGGAGAATCTTTTATCATCCTCAACTCCCTGCTCCTTCAGATTCCCCGGACAGAATGGCGATAAACCATTTACGTGGATCCTGGATTTATGAAGGTGAAGTCGACTGGATCAATACGTTTGCTCCCGACTCCCGTTTCTTGATTGCTCGGAAACCGCACTGGCTGGCGAACGAGGTGGTCGAGCATTCCTGCCCGAAGTTAAAGACGTCCGAAGCTCTACAAAATTTCTCTCGCGAGCACTTCGTGGCATCTCGGCGCCCGCTGTTAGTGAGCGTGCTCACGCCGGACGAAGACTGTTATCGTGAGTCATCACGTTTCTTCATCATCCAGAAGCAGTGGCCTTTTCAATAAGCAAGTCTCTGTTTGTGGTCTCGTTTGAAGTGCTTCTCGAATGCAGGTTTGCTATTGTTTGAAAGCTCTTTGTTTTTCATTCCAGATCAAAACGGGACAACGACCTATGCGAACACTTCTCGCTGCTTTCATTCTAATAGGATGTTCTTTCTCCGAAGTTGGAGCTGATGAGATGAATCAAAAGTCCGCAAAACTTAAAAGGCCTGTTACGGTCGAGATGGACTATCTGATCTCGCTTCCCAAAGATTATGAGAAGCAAGAGAAATGGCCCCTCATTTTATTTCTCCATGGGGCAGGTGAACGTGGAGACGATCTGGAACTCGTTAAAGTCCATGGCCCACCAAAATTGGTTGAGCAGGGAAAAGCGTTTCCCTTTATTGTGGTTTCGCCTCAATGTCCGAAAGGGAGATGGTGGCATGCGATGGAGTTGAGTGCGCTGCTCGACGAAATCGAAGAGAAGTACAAAGTTGATGCAGATCGGATTTACGTAACCGGTCTGAGCATGGGAGGCTTCGGGACCTGGGATTTGGCAATGTACGCCCCGAAACGATTTGCAGCGATTGCACCAATTTGTGGCGGAGGAGACCGGCAGTTTGGAAAGGCCCTGAAGGACATTCCTGTGTGGGTCTTTCATGGAGCCAAAGATCGTGCGGTTCCGGTTGAGAGATCCGTCGAAATGGTTGAAGCAATCAAATCAAATGGTGGTGATGCGAAATTGACGATTTATCCGGATGCCCAGCACGATTCCTGGACGGAAACCTACGACAACCCTGAGTTGTATCAGTGGTTCCTGAAACATCAGCGAATAAACAATGAGACGGAATGAGCACTTTGAGTTTGCGGAAGAGGCGAAGAGTCTCTCACATCTGTGAAAAAAAGATGGTGATGCCTACTCGTCTCAAAATCACTACACTATGATCCGATAAGACATGAACACCGTTTCCAGCTACGCATTGATATGAATGCCAATCTGGAACGAGCGCGTGAATTGTGATTGATACAAACGCCTGCTTCTCCTTCAATGGACTGCAGACAAAGCCTTCATAGATAGATTAGAACGATGAGTACTAAGTGGGAACTGCCAAATATCGGCGAAGGTGTCGACGAAGCTGATGTCGCGGAAATTTTAGTCTCCGAAGGCGACCAGGTTGAGCCGACGCAAGCTCTCATGGAGCTTGAAACCGAGAAGGCAGTTGTCGAATTGCCTGCACCCGGAGCGGGCATCGTTAAGAAAATTCTCGTCAGTTCTGGTGACACGATTCAGGTTGGCCAGCCGTATATGGAGGTCGAAGAAACCTCGCCCGGTGCGACTGATTCTTCCAAACCTGCCGAAGCAGCAGCTGAAACCGCCAGCGATTCAACAAAGTCTCAAGAAGCGGAGGAACCTGAATGCGTTGTCATTGAGGAGCCAGCCAAAGCGGAACCTGAATTGGCTACCTCTCAAACGGAAATCGTCACAGGTTCAGTCGATTTCAATCTTCCGCCGCTCGGTGAAGGTGTGGACTCGGCAGATGTTGCCGAGATTATGGTCTCCGAGGGGGATACCGTTGCCGTTGGTGATCCGTTGATGGAACTCGAAACCGAGAAAGCGGTTGTCGAACTCCCGAGTGAACATGCCGGGAAGATTACAAAAATCCATGTTTCTGAAGGAGACTCTCTCCCAGTCGGTGCGCTCGTCGTGACTTTTGAAGTGGCCGATTCAGTTCCCGCTTCGAAATCGGCAGCGGCTCCACAAGGAGCGGCGTCTTCATCAGCGAATGAGGCTCCGAAAGAAGCTGTCAAAGAAAAATCAGCAGATCAAACGCCAGCGCAGAGTGCTCCAGCGAAGCAATCACCCGCCCCGAAGACTGCTGCAATGAGTGGTGGCGGCGACGATAACGACTCGAACGGGACCCCAGTTCCCGCAGCTCCTTCGACACGGCGTCTTGCTCGCGAGTTGGGAGTCAACTTACGAGATGTCCAAGGTTCAGGCAGTGGTGGTCGAATTAGCCAGGAAGATGTACAAAAGTACGTTAAAGGGCAGCTTCAAGGGACATCACTGAGTCGGACGGTTGCCAGTTCGAGTGGATCTGTGTTGGCTGCCGGGTCGATTGCACCACCTCCTCTCCCCGATTTCTCGAAATATGGCGTGATCGAGCGGGAGAAGATGAACAAGCTCGCTCGGACAGCAGCAGAGAATTTGACTGTCTCCTGGAATGTCATTCCACATGTGACGCAGCATGACCGGGCAGACATCACCGATCTTGAAGAGGCCAGAAAACGTTTCGGTCAGGGGATCGGAAAAAATGGTCCAAAAGTCACCATGACTGCGATTGTCATCAAAGCTTTGACGACCTGTTTGCAAGCGTTCCCCAAGTTCAATAGTAGCCTGGACCCGGAAACAAACGAGATCGTCTATAAGAAGTACTACAACATTGGTTGTGCGGTCGATACGCCGAACGGTCTTGTCGTTCCAGTCATTCGGGATTGTGACAAGAAAAGTATCCTTGATATTGCTGCCGACGTGACTGATTTGGCAGTGAAGGCTCGCGATCGAAAACTCTCCGTCAACGAGATGCAGGGAGCAACCTGCACCGTGACCAACATCGGAGGAATCGGTGGAGTCGGATTTACACCGATTGTGAACTATCCCGAGGTTTGCATCATGGGGATGTGTCGGGGACAGAAAGAGCTGAAGTTGATTGATGGGAACGTGCAGGAACGGTTGATTCTGCCAGTGAGTCTGTCTTACGACCATCGTGTGATCAATGGAGCAGAGGCCGCCAGGTTTGTGGTGACATTCTGTAACTTGCTCAACGATCCGTTTCAGTTATTAACAACCGTTTGAAGTTCCCCATGAAGTGTGGGCGACTGAATAATTCGTCAAATCTTGTAATGTGTAGATTTTCAACCTATGATTTCGCCAGACAGTTTGCTCTCTCGATCTGCTTTTGTAGGTCACTCGAGTGGATACCGTTGATCTCGCTACAAGTGATGCTGCTGAATTTTTCCAGCAACGCTTCAAAAGATCCGTCTGATTTCAGGTATTCACGAGTTTAAGAGATATGAACCGGCCAACTAAAGACCTCTTTGACGACTCATCGATGACATTCGGTGAGCATCTGGAAATTCTCCGTGTGCATTTGATCAAAGCCATTATTGGCTTGGTCATCGCCGTGGTGATCTGTCTCCTGAATGGGGCCAAGCTGGTTAACATTATTCGTGGGCCAATCGATCAGGCACTGTCGAAATATTCAGAAATCAACGTTGAAGACGATGTCCAGGACGGGTTCGCTGAGCAGTTGGGATTTGACACACTCTTCGAATTGTTCTTAGGAGAACCAGAAAAGACTGCGATTGATGAAGAGACCGGCGAAGAGTACGTCATTGAGGAAGAAATTAAACCGCATCCCGACTTGGTGAAAGTGAAAGTTCCGATTGAGGAACTCACTCGAGCACTTCACAAGGCCGACCCGGAACGATTTCCGAAACCGGAAAAACCTAAAACTCCCGGTGCCGAAAGCCCGAATGCAGGCACCACAAACAGAGCCACCACAAATGAGACTGATCAGACTGTTGAATCTGAACAAGCAGTTCCATCTCGGAATATCACGTTGACTTTGCAAGCTCCGGAGTTTGCTCAGTTTCAGGCAACAGTTGAACAATCTCGCCGGGCGGTCACGCTGAATGTTCAAGAAGCGTTTCTGACTTACATTAAGGTCTCGCTGATTTCGGGACTGGTACTTTCCAGCCCTTGGATTTTCTTTCAAATGTGGCAATTCGTGGCTGCAGGATTATATCCGCACGAGCGAAAATATGTGTACGTTTTTGGGGGGATCAGTCTTGTGTTATTCCTCGTCGGTGCGGCATTTTGCTTTTATGCGGTCTTTCCGTTTGTGCTCAACTTCTTGTTGAAATTCAACGCAACACTTGAGATCAGCCCGCAGATCCGAATTTCTGAATGGATCAGCTTTGCTGTCATGTTACCGCTGATGTTTGGAATCAGTTTTCAACTTCCACTGGTGATGCTCTTCCTTGAACGAATTTCAATTTTTCAAGTGGAGCAGTTCAAAGAGCAACGACGAATGGCCATCCTGGTCATCGCAATTGTCTCGATGCTGCTGACTCCTGCCGATCCGATGAGCATGCTGCTGATGATGATTCCATTAGTGTTCCTGTACGAACTCGGAATCAAACTTTGCAAGTGGGCTCCGACCGCAAGTCCGTTTGAACCAGAAGCGATCTAAAACCGTTTGCTCTTCCGTGTGCCCGGAATGAGCATGTTTCGCCAGTGCAATCGCTGTTCGCTACGAGACAGAACCTGAACACCTATTCGAAAGATACTCTAAAGCGGTAGGTGACTCTGTTCGCGAGAATTTACCCTTTCAAACCACAACCGGATGAGTACGGAAAGAATCACCCATGTCTGCAGAGAATCAAGAACTCCCTATTGAAGTTGATGTTCACCATGTGAAGGCGCTTCAGGATGCTGGCGAGCAATTCCTGTTTATCGATTGCCGTGAAAAAGATGAATACGAGACCGCCCGCATTGCCGGGGCGACTCTCATCCCGATGAGTGAAATGCAGGATCGCTCAGAAGAGCTTGCGCAACACAGGGATGAACACATCATTGTTCACTGCCATCATGGTGGACGCAGTATGCGGGTCACTCAATGGCTAAAAGGCCAAGACTTTGCCAAGGTCCAGAACATGGCAGGCGGTATCGATGCCTGGTCACAGGAAATCGATGATTCTGTCCCGCGATATTAGAACTGGTCCTGAAACGTGAAGTTGCTCTCTCAAACGTTGAGGAAAGCACCTATTTCAGAATTTTTCGGACTGGTTCTAGAGCAGTTTGCTCTACCATGTGCCCGTGAAGAACGCGTTTCATCAGTAAAAGTGCTATTCGCCACGAGGCAGAACCTGCAAACCAATTCGAAAGATGCTCTAGTAAAAATGCTGTTCGCCACGAGGTAGAACCTGCAAACCAGTTCGAAAGATGCTCTAAAACACATCGCGATCGCATTTTTCGAATTGGTGTTCGCGACGATGCAGAGCGCGTACTCCAATTCGAGAAACGCTATTGAGCAATCTGATTTATCTCGACGTCAGTTGCTACTCGCTCTCTTTTTTAAGGTCGATGCAGACCAGCGCATCATCACATCGTAAGTACAACAGACCACGTGAAAGAACTGGAGCGGTCCAGCAGGGGTAGTGCATCCGTGGTGCGGAGTATCGAGAGATTTCCTGCCAGTTTTCGGTTGTCGCATTCACAAGTGCAAGAGTCCCACGTTCTGCCAGGACTATGAATTTTCCGTCTGCGAGGATTTTGGATCCACGTCCGTAAAATGGCCACGGGACAACCTTTCCCGTCTCCTTGTTGACAATTGCTCCAGAGGCCGATCTTCCAAGAGTTTCTGGATTGTCGTAGCCGCTTGTTTCCCACTTCACCTTACCGGTTTTGGCATCGATGCAGCGGAGTTCTCCTTCGTTCTCGTGGCGTCCACTAAAGCCGAGGAAGCAATCGTCA
This sequence comes from Thalassoglobus sp., assembly GCF_048270125.1. NCBI lineage: Bacteria > Pseudomonadati > Planctomycetota > Planctomycetia > Planctomycetales > Planctomycetaceae > Thalassoglobus > Thalassoglobus sp. The sequence continues at coordinate 349,134 of NZ_JBLWTN010000004.1, forward strand.
AGCGGGATGGCTGTCGACCAGTGTGTGAGTAAGTTGCGGGCATCACTCCACACGACATCGTAGCTCTTCCCGTCCGGATTGACTTTCAGAAGTGTTGCCCCCACTCGATATGCAGCTGACAGCAGAATCGTATCATTGACGACGACCGGTCGTGCGGCATTCACGGAATCATGAGTTCGCGATCGAAACCAGTGCTTGAAATGAGTCTTCCCGGTCTCTGGATCAAGTGAGACCAAACCTTGCCGCATCAGACAGAGGAGATGACGTTTTCCATGAATCGTAGCTGCGACAGGAGATGAGTAGCTGACCACCATTTCATCACCTTTCCACTGATAGGTCGGATCGTTTGACCAACCCGTTTCAGTATTGTCCCAAGTCTCTTCTCCGACCGCTTCCCAGAGTTTTTTCCCAGAAAACGAATCGAATGCGACGACTCCAGAGTTGGGTTGGCCACCTACGAGAACAATCAACTTCTGGCCTTCGAGGATTGGTGAAGCACCGACACCGAAGAATCCATCAGGGATGTTGTAGTCAGCTTTGAGATCGTGTTTCCACACTAGGGACCCGTCAGAGAGCTTCAAACAAACCAGCTTCCCTTCTGCACCGAGAGTAAAGCAATGTTTCTTGGTCAGGACGGGTGAACAGCGAGGTCCGTTGTTGTACCCGTATGGGTCACGGAATTTGCTTGGATACGCATACTTCCAAATCTCTTTCCCGTTCAGAGCGTCCCAGCATTCCACGATCTCTTCGTCGTCAACACGATGGTGTAAAACTAATTGACGCCCGAGCACCGATGGGGCTCCGTAGCCTGTGCCAACTTCTTTTTCCCAAATCAGCGGCGGACCTGCTTCCGGCCATTTTTCAAGTAAGCCTGTTTCTTGGGAAATTCCATAATGGGTCAGTCCTAGAAAATGAGGCCAGTCCTCCCCTTCTCTTTCCGGGCTAATCGTCTTCGCGGATGAGGGAGGCGACGAAGGAGACAAAGTTGCTCGCCCAGGTTCTTGAGCATCGCTGCAGGATTGAAATGTGAGAGCGAGGAAAGCTCCAAAGAGGAAGAGGCCGTTTTTATTCGCGAACAAGGAAGAGGTCATCGGGCTAATTTCTTTCGTAATCACAGAGGAGTGCTCAAGGAATGAATTGAACAGTCATTCGGAAACAATTGCAAGACGACATCCTGATTCTTGTACGCTGCTTCAGTCTGTAGTAGTCTGACTCCTCTCTCACTTCTCGTGACCTCGACTTCAAGGAACTGACCGGAATGGCTTGCACTGTCGGATTGAACTCGAATGGACGACTCAACTCTCTTTTGAGTGCTTGCGTTGTTTTGCTTTGTCTCTCGAACTTCACGTTTTCCGAAGAGACCAGCGAGGAGCGTTGGAAGTACGACGCCGCACTGCTGCGTCCGTTCTGGCGTGGAGAACAAGTGGAAGGCGAATCCGTTTTGTTTCTCAAAGAAGATCCAGAAGGAACCACCGCTGCAGCGTCCGTTTTGTTTCCAATTCAGAAAATTCTCTCCGTTAAAAGTTCTTCAGGTGAGATCGTTTATGAGGAAGGGCGTGACTACGTTTGGAAGATTGGCAGTCGAGAAATTACGATCCCAGCTGGCTCGAGGATTCCGATCCATCATCCCGATGAACTTCGTCGACCTGCCGGGTCTCAGCAATACCGCCTGACGCACCGTGACGGGAATGGGGAAATTTTATTCGGGGCGAGATTGGAATATGCAGAGATGCAAACGTGCATCACTTATCAACATGCCCCCGACCTTTGGAAGTCTGCCGTGCCGGTTTACGATTCCAAAGCACTTCCGAAAACAGTCTCGAAACTAACGAGTCAACAGCCCGTTTCAATTGTGGTTTTGGGAGATAGTATTTCCGCTGGTGCGAACTCATCAGAGTTAGGAAAGGCTCCACCGTATCAGCCGGCCTATCCTGAGTTGCTGCAAATTCACCTGGAAAATCGTTTCGGTACGGAAGTGAAACTCAAGAATTTGTCTGTCGGTGGGAAAGCGACCGATTGGGGAATCACACAAGTTGAGAATGTCTTGAAAGAGAAGCCGGACCTTGTGATTCTGGCATTTGGTATGAATGATTCTGCGGGCCGATCAACCGAAGATTATCAGGCGAAAACAAAACAAACGATCGACTTGATTCGAGAGCAGCAACCGGAAACGGAGTTTATTCTGGTCGCATCGATGTTGGGGAACCGGGGATGGATCACGCTGAAACATGAGCGGTTTCCCGAATATCGAGACGCACTTCAGGAGCTTTGTGAGCCGGGCATCGCCCTTGCCGACGTGACCGCCATCTGGACAGAGTTCTTGAATCTGAAGCAGGATTGGGACCAGACCGGGAACGGTGTGAACCATCCGAATGACTTCGGACATCGGGTTTATGCACAGGTGATTGCAACACTCTTGGACCCCGGAAAATGAACCGGTGGAGTCCCGGAGCTGTTATTCGCCTGAGCGTTCACCGCCCGGTTTCCAAAGAATGTCAGCTTCACCATGATCGTTAACAATCCTGGCGAGAACGAACAGCAGGTCTGACAGTCGATTCAAGTACATGACGACGAGCGGGTTGATTTTTTCCACCTCAGCGAGTGCGATGACACCGATTTCTGCACGGCGGCAGACTGTTCGTGCCAGATGCAAATGCGCCGCCCCCGGAGTTCCACCCGGAAGAATAAAACTGTTGAGTGGAGTCAGCTTTTCGGTGTTCGCGTCGATCCGCTTTTCAAGCTGATCAATCTTTGGCTGCGTCATTCGAAGCGGTTCGTATTCGAGCGGTTCGTCTGATTCAGGGACGCACAGATCGGCTCCGACGTCAAAGAGATCATTCTGTATGATCGTGAGAACTTCCGCTGTTTTGTTGGGAAGTGAACCGCAAGCAATCGCAACGCCGATCGCAGCGTTGAGTTCATCAACGCCTCCGTATGCACCGATTCTCAGATGCGTTTTGGGAACTCGTGTTCCGTCACCCAAAGATGTTTCACCGGAATCACCGGTCTTGGTGTAGATTTTATTGAGGTAGACCATCGTGTACTTCTTTCAGAGCGAATTCAATATTGGCCTTCACGTTCTGTCGCCTGACGAGCAGCCTGTGAACCTGTGAAGTTGAGACGTGGTCAACGAAACATGTCGATGTCAGTATCGTTCCGGGAGCGGCTGCGATATCGCAGTTGTGTCTGTCTTTGATATCGGTCTTTGTTAAAAGTGATGCGGCTCGAACATAGTTCTTTGTTTTTTGGCAATTCGGTTCGATGCATTCTTGCTTGCTTGATAAAGAACTTCTTGAGCTCGAAACGGTTCAGCTTCTCCCATCGACTTTTTGGTATAAGAACCATCCGGCTGAAGCACTGACGCCTTGACATTGTCTTGGTCGAATACATTGAAAATGTGAATCAATTGACGACGACATTTCGGGTCTTCAACCGGAACGAGGAGTTCTTTTCGCTGATCAAGGTTTCGAGCCATCCAGTCGGCGCTGGAGATATACAGCTGTGGGTCGCCCCCTTGATGTAAGTATAAAATTCGAGCATGTTCGAGGAACCGATCGACGATACTGACGACGCGGATGTTTTCGCTCAGACCAGGGACTCCGGGCTTCAAACAACAGATTCCACGGATGTTCAAGAAGATCTTCACGCCCGATTGCGAGGCGCTGTATAGAGCGTCGATCAATGCTGTGTCGGTCAAGGCGTTAAGCTTGACCATGATTTTCGCTTCTTGTCCGCTCTCCGCCCGTTTTGCCTCGGCTGCAATATGTTCAATTAATGTGGTCCGTAATTTCAGTGGAGCGGATTCTATTTTGCGATAATTCTGCGGAGGCTGCGAATCGCCAGCGATCGTGTTGAAAAAGGCAACGGCATCCGCCCCCAGGTCTTCGTTGCACGTTAATATCGAGACGTCGCTGTAAAGTTTGGCAGTTGATTCGTTGTAATTTCCAGTTCCGAAATGGACATACCGTTGAATTCCGCCAGGTTCGCGGCGGACGATAATGCAAACTTTGGCATGCGTTTTGAGTCCTTTCACGCCATGAATGACTTGAGCTCCGATTGATTCAAGCTCTCGGGCCTGCTTCAGGTTTCGTTCTTCGTCAAATCGAGCTTTGAGTTCCAGCAAGACGGTGACATGTTTCCCGTTGTCGACCGCCCTTTTCAGAGCGCGAATAATCGAACTTCGGCTACTAATCCGATAAAGAGTCTGTTTGATGGCAATGACGTCCGGGTCATCGGCTGCTTCTTCGATAAGCCTGACAACTGGTTCGAAACTTTCGTATGGATGAAAAAGAAGCACATCTTTTTCTGCGATCGTGTCGAACATTAATTCTTCGGCGGAAACATCTGGTGAGCGGACTGCTGGCCACGCATCATATTTCAAGTGCTCAAATCCGCGTCGCCCAGCGAGTTCCATGAACGCTCCCAAATCGACGGGGCCAGGGAGGCGGTAAATTTGTTCTGGACTGACGTGAATTTCCTGCTGCAAAAAATGAATCAGCTCATCTGAAGCTGCGTCATCAATTTCGAGACGCAGGCAATCTGCTTCTGTCCGCGCAACAATCACCTCTGCCATGTTGACCGCGAGTCCCTGTGGAGTCAGCTCTTCAACTTCCACTTCAGCATTTCTGGTCAGACGGAATGCGTGGCACTCTTCGACTTCTTCACCGGGAAAGAATTCGTGAATGAACAATGAAAGAATGTCTTCCAGATGCATATAAGCAAAACCGCTCTCCGACGGGAGAGAATAAAATCGGGACAGCGTCCGACCAAATGGGATCACCGCATACCGAGGCAACAGGACGGCGTTCTCAGAGGCGTCTTTTCGTGGGGAAAGACGAACACAGACATTGACAATCTGATTCGCCAGAAGTGGAAACGGATTTCCATTTCCGACAGCCATTGGAGTCAGGACTGAGAGAATCTCTGACTGAAAGAGCTGCTTGAGCATCATTTTTTGTGCGGAATTCAACTCCTCTGCGTGAAGCTGACGAATCCCTTGCGCGCTCAATTGAGGAGCCAATTCGTTCAAGTAGCACTTGTATTGGTCGTCAACCATTTTGTTGACACGCGCACAAACAGCTTTCATCTGCTCGGACGGAGTCATCCCCGACGGCGAAATCGTCGCAGCGTCCGATTCAATCAGGTGAGTGAGCGCACCAATTCGAACACGGAAGAATTCATCCAGATTAGAGCTCGTAATCGCCAGAAATTTCAGACGTTCGAGAAGCGGGACGTCTTCATCAAGAGCCTCATTCAGAACTCGCTGATTAAATTCCAACCAGCTCAATTCACGGTCAAAATACGTAGTCTCACTCATTTCGAAAACTCATTTGCTTCATTCGCCCGTTGCGAACGTCTGGTGACGTTTCTGCTGATCGATGTCTCGATTTCCTTGAGAATATCAGAGTCAGAAAATCTCGCGAGTCTGAATCATCCACTTTCTCATGATTCTTAACGGAGTTGACTGATGCTCCTGCAAAGAAGACTGCACGCAGGCTGCGCAACAAGCTATCATATCAACGGATTGTGATTTGCGAATGCTGCTGACCTCAGGAGTTGAGTGGTGGCTTAGAACTGGTCGGAATTTAGAACTTGATCTCTCTGACACTGAGAAATTGAGACAATTGCAAGGTTTTCGATTGCCTCATGCGTTGAGCACTTTGCACAAACTGAACAACTCATCTTGAACGACTCATCGACGAACGATTATGAATTCTATGACATCCCATACATTTCTGTTTTGTCTGATCGTTTTATGCCCATTGGCAGCAGCTGATGATGGCCTGATCCTGATTCCCAATGACATTGTTTTGAGTGGTCCGGAATCTTCGGCTCGAGTGATTCTTCAAAATCGCTCCGGGGAAATGATTCAAAGTCAGATTCATGACGAGATGGATTGGACAATTCAGGATGAGAAAATTGCAGCGGTCGATAATGAGGGAGTGATTCGCCCGAAATCAAATGGCAAGACAGTCGTTACTGTCCGTCATGGAAATCGATCCGCCTCAGCGACGATCACTATTGGCGACATGGATGTGCCGTACCTGTGGAGTTTTCGAAATCATGTTGAGCCGGCGCTGACGAAGGCTGGGTGTAACACCGGGGCGTGCCATGGGGCTCTCGCAGGGAAAGGAGGGTTCCGTCTCTCTTTGGGGATGTATGATCCGCAGTCAGACCACTTCGCGATCACGAAGCAAGATCTCGGTCGCCGTGTCGAATTCTCAGATCCCGGGCGAAGTTTGGTCCTCGCGAAACCTTCGGGAGCGATCCCCCACAAGGGAGGTTTGCGACTGGATAACGAATCGAGAGACTATCGCATCATCGCAGAATGGATTGCAAACGGTGCACCTGCTCCCAGCGAAAATGACCCCTTGGTTGAAACGATCACGGTGTTGCCCAAGCGAGTTCAGCTTAAGAAAGGGCAAACCCAACAACTTCTCGGATACGCAAAATATACTGACCATTCAAATCGTGATGTGACGAACTGGGTGAAGTGGACTTCCACGAACGAAGCGGTCTGCACGGTTGATGAATCAGGCAAGGTCTCCATCATCGGGGCTGGTGAAGGGGCGATTGTCGGTTGGTTCTCATCGAAAATTTCTGTCGCAAGAATTACCGTCCCTTATGAAAACGATGTCCCGGCTGAAGTCTATACCTCGCTGCAGCCCCGTGGCTTCATCGACACATTGATCAACGAACAGCTTCAACGTCTCAAGCTCCCACCTTCACCAAGGTGTGATGATGCAACGTTCGTTCGACGGGTCTTCCTCGATACGATTGGACTTCCACCGACCCCTGAAGAAGTGAAGTCATTTCTCGCTGCGACTGAAGAAGACAAACGAGACAAGCTGATTGAGTCGCTGCTGGAACGTCCGGAGTTTGTCGACTACTGGACCTACAAGTGGTCAGACATTTTGATGCTCAATGGTCAATTGTTGAGACCAGAGGCGCTCAAGGCTTATTACAAATGGGTTTATGCCCGGGTCGAGAAAAATACGCCGTGGGATCAGTTCGTTCGAGAGATTTTGACAGCGACCGGCAGCACCTATGAAAATGGAGCGGCCAATTTCTATTCGCTCTATGAAACTCCAGAAGACATGACGGAGAATGCCTGTCAGGCATTTCTGGGACTGAGTATTGGTTGTGCGAAATGTCACAATCACCCACTCGAAAAATGGACCAACGACCAGTACTACTCGATGGCAAATCTCTTCTCCCGGGTGCGTGCAAAAGGTTGGGGCGGAGATCGACGGAATGGTGACGGATTGCGAACAGTCTTCGTTGTCGAGAGTGGGGAGCTTTATCAACCTCGAACAGGCAAGCCGCAACCGCCGACTCCGCTCGATGGAGAACCGATTCCTTTTGACAGCACCGAAGATCGCAGAATTGAGCTGGCAAAGTGGATGACATCGCCGGAAAATCCCTACTTCGCGAAGTCGATTACCAACCGTGTCTGGGCGAATTTCTTCGGCGTGGGGCTGGTCGAATCGATCGATGACATGCGTGTCTCCAACCCCGCCAGCAATGAAGAACTTCTCGAAGCCGCTGCAAAATATGTTGTTGATAACAAATTTGATTTAAAAACCTTGATGCGGCAGATCCTGCAATCGAATGCCTATCAGCGTTCAAGCTTACCGATTGAGGGGAACGAAGCCGACACACGCTTCTATTCGAGGTACTTCCCTCGCCGATTGATTGCAGAAGTCATTCACGATTCGATTGCTCAGGCGACCGATGTTCCTTCAAACTTTGAACGCGTCGCTTTTCCTGGTGCAGACTTCCAAAAGACGGACTTTTATCCTGTTGGAACCCGAGCGATTCAGCTTTATGACTCTTCAGTAGAATCTTACTTTCTGAAAACTTTCGGGAGAAACACAAGAAACATTGTTTGCGAGTGTGAGCGATCCAACGTCCCGAGCATGGTGCAGGTCCTGCATCTGTCGAACGGAACAACGATCAACGAAAAGGTTGAAAGCAAAGAGGGCCGTATCGCATCGCTGCTCGCCCAGAGGGAAAATGGAATGTCTACTGAGTCGCTCGTTGACCAATCATTCCTTTGGTGCTTGAGCCGCTATCCAACTGTTGGCGAACGAAGTGCTTTGACGACAATCATGAACGAGACCTCACCAGAAGAACAACGTCTCGTCATCGAAGATCTTTTCTGGTCGCTGATGACCAGCCGCGAGTTTATTTTTAATCACTAATTGTTTCTGATCAGACGTTTTTCAGCAGGACGTAATCTCTACATTCAGTCGTGGAAATTCCAGTTCGAGAAGCACTTCGATCGGTACTTCTGCAAGTTTAGTTGATCCACGATCCCTCATCGAAATCTCTTCAAAATCATCATGCAAATCAATCGCCGAAATTTTCTCTCAACGTCCGCTGCAACGACAGCAGCTCTTTCATTCGGTGCGCCATATGTTCATGCACAGTCGAAAGCAAAAAAATACCGGACAGCGTTGATCGGCTCGGGGTGGTGGGGGACGAACATCCTCATCGAGGCAATCAAGGCAGGGAAGTCGAAAGTCGTGGCATTGTGCGATGTCGACATGTCGCAAGCAGAAGTCTGTGCCGACGAAATTTCGGCACTCACCGATGACGAGCCAAAGCTTTACAGCGACTATCGAGAAATGCTTGAGAAGGAAGATGTTGAAATCGTCATCATCGCGACTCCGGATCACTGGCATGCATTGAATACAATTGATTCCCTCAAAGCTGGAGCACATGTCTTTCTGGAAAAACCGACCGGGCATACTGTTAACGAAAGCCGGGCGATTGTGAAGGCGACCGAGCAGGCAGACGGCATTGTACAGGTTGGACTTCATCGTCGAATCGGTCCGCATCATGTGTCAGGAATGGAGTTTTTGAAGTCGGGCCAGGTGGGGGATATTGGACTCGTCCGGATGTTTGTGCATGGCGGGGGCGGGAAAGAATCGTCCACTCCGAATAGCCAGCCGCCGAAAGATCTGGACTGGGAGATGTACTGCGGCCCTGCCCCACTCAGACCGTTCAATCGAAAGATTCATCCCGGCGGATTTCGTCATTTCCTTGATTATGCCAACGGAACCCTTGGAGACTGGGGAGTTCATTGGTTGGATCAGGTGCTCTGGTGGACTGATGAGAAAGCACCGAAGCGAATTTACTCAACCGGAGGACGACCGGTCCGTGGGGAAGCTGTGAACAATGAAAGTGGCCAAACATCCGACGCCCCTGACCACCAGTCTGCCGTTTACGAATTTGAGACATTCACCGCGACTTGGGAGCATCATCGATTTGGTGGCAAGGGAGCTGAACCGCATCCGTATGGTTGCTACTTCTATGGAACGAATGGCGTCTTTCATATGGGCTGGCGTGATGGTTGGACGTTTTACCCCAGCAAGGGGGGGCAAAAGCCGGTTCATCAGGACCCAAAATTTGACAACGAAAAAGATGGTCACAATGTTCCGCCACTTTGGCAAGACTTTTTGGATTGCATCGAATCCGGACGAACCCCCGTCGCGAGTGCAGAGATTGGCCATTTGGCAACGAACCTTTCTTTACTCGGGATGCTCTCTTATAAGCTGGGACGCAGTATCGACTGGGATGGTGAGAAAGAAATCATTCCCGGTGATGACGAAGCCAACGCCCTGCTCCGCCGCGAGTACCGTGGCGAATGGAAATACCCCGAAGTGTAGGGCAATTCCCACAACCTGAAAAACGTCGCTGATATCGATGTATGAGCGAGCAATTTCAGGTATCAGGATCTCTTCAAGGATTGTTCCGGAAATGTCAAAGCGTGTCATGCCCGTGAAGGTCAGTTTTATGTGTTCATGGGCTGCTCGCATCGAAGTCGTACGTAAAGTTCCAGTTGTTGTGCATTCTCAAAGTCCTTCACGCCATCGACTGATCTGATCAGTTCTGGTGAATCACCGGGGCGATGATCTTTGATGGATATTTTTTGCTGTGGTGGATTGAGTTGGTTGCCTTCTGCGCATCCTCGGGGAATTCGATTGTCAGTGGTTTTCCCGTTTGAGGATTCGGCTCGTACAATGGGGCGCCAGTGCTGGCAATAGTGACACGGATGCGATGTCCCTTGTTAAAGATCTGGCTCATCCATCCAACCGGAAAGCCGACTTTGTAAACGTTTCCAGCTTCCATCAAAACTTCGTGGTCAAAACCATCGCGATAGCGGGCACGCCAAGGATAGTCGACGATTAAGATTGAGCGTCCATCAGGATAGACATCGCTGATTCTTACGATGAAATCTGTATCTGGTGCAGTCGAGGAAACAAAGAGTTCCGCGTGGACACGTCCCGTCCATTCGATTGGATGTTCGAGGACTTCGCTGGTGAATGTCAGTACTTCCGACTGCTCTTCGAATGCGCGTGCATCGCGTGCTCCGGGAAATGATCGACCGGGAATTTCCATTGGGTTGAGTGGATCGCTGATGTAACTTGTGAAACTTTCATTCTTCGCTGGAAGTTTTTCTGATAGTGATTTGTCTTGCTGAAGATAAATTGGTGTCGCAGTTGACTGTGGCGGAAAGTCGTCGGCACTTCTCCAGACGTTTCCTGGCGCATCCGGCTCTCCGGTTGCCCCCATCACGTAGTACCGAACGGTCGGAGCCTCTTCGACTTTGTTGTCTTTGCCTTTCAAGTAGTGGTCGAACCATTCGACCATGTGGTCAAGAGATGGCCAAGCTGCATTTTCGGGGTACGTCAATTCACCAACGCGGTTTCCTTTGTTCGTCCGTCCGTGCAGCCATGGTCCGATCAGTAACTGCTGCTGACCTCTCGAGTTCGGTCCTCCATGGGCCTGTCGACCCTGGAAACTGGCGATCGACCCCTGATTCATAAAGTCGTACCAGCTTCCGATTGTGAAGCAGGGGACGTTCATCTTGTCAAAATGGCGCGAAGCGTCTTCGGCTTTCCAATAATCATCGAAATGAGGATGTTGAAACCATTCGGCGAGTAAGTCCCGGTTGTCCTGAGGATTCCTGGCAACTCCATCCATCCCTTTAAAACGTTCTGGTCGTGTGGTCCCACCGATTCGATACCCTTCCTGAAATAAGCTGAGTCCGGTGTCAACCATGTACTGGCAGACCAGATGTGGCGGCTGAGTGACTGCGAGATAATTCTGTGCGTATCCACCCTGTGAACTTCCGAATGTTCCCACTTTCCCCGTCGACCATTTCTGTTCCGCCAGCCATTCGCAGACGTCATATCCGTCTTGCAGTTCTCCCCATTGAATCGTTCGGTAGCCGACCCATTTTCCTTCGGAAAGATGTGTTCCTCGATAATTCACCAGGGCCACCACGTATCCCCTTTTGGCAAGCTCGGCAGCAAAAAGGCGAGTCGAGTTTCCGCGTAAACTGGCGTAACGTTGCTCGAAAAGAACAGGCCACGGGCCATCGCCTTCAGGGAGATAAAGGTAAACTGAAAGATGCTTTCCGTCCCGCATCGGAACCATGACATGCTGTTCAGTCACACCGCCAAGATCGAGAGATTTGGCAGTGTCCGGCTGAGTTTGGGCGACGATTGTACGCTGAGCCGTTAAGAATATGGCAACCAGTAACAAAAAGCCCATCAATCTGTGATGACTTCGAGAAAGGTTCGATGACGTGGTCATTTATAAATGTTCCCGCTGACATGTTGTGATTGATCTGCTTCTAATTGATCTGCAGTTGATCTTTAAATGTTATAGGTTCTTGACACCTCTCCGAAAACCTCTGAGATGAGAGTTTTCCTAAGTCTTTGAGAGGCCATTCTCCAGTTGTTGAATCGGTTGTGGGTTTTCCTCGCGGCCAGCAACTTTTCCGTTGTAGCGTTGTCCCACTATTCTCTGATGTCAATCACAGCTACGATTTGCTTAGCGCGAAGATGCCTTCTCTGGAGAAGACGTTTCCCGTGTTTTGATGTATCGACAATATCGAAAAAGCCAGAGGAAAGATCATGTCTTTGAGAGAATCGCTGACCTCCGCCGTGCTCTGCTTTGTCAGTTTCTGTCAAGCACCGCTTCTCGCAAATGATCACCCGAATGTCATTCTGATCATGGCGGACGATATGGGGGTGGGTGATACGAGCGCGTATCAGGATTTGACGGGCAACAGTGATCAGGATCAGGTTCATACGCCAAGTATGGAGAGGTTGGCGCGGATGGGAGTCCGCTTTGTGGATGCGCATACTCCCTCGAGTCGCTGCACGCCGACACGATATGCATTGATGACCGGGCGGTATCCGTGGCGGAATCGGTTGAAGCACTGGGTCCTCTTTGGTGCCCAGGGAGATCCAATGATTGAACGGGACCGGCCGACGATTGCGACGCTGTTTAATAATGCTGGCTATCAGACCGCGATGGTCGGAAAGTGGCACATTGGATTGCGATATCGACGGTCCGACGGTTCCCCGGCTGCGGGTTTTGAAGATGCGGATCTAAGAAAACCGTTGTTTGATACACCACTCGATCATGGCTTTGATCACTGTTGGATCACATCACGTTCGCATGGGACTTCAGGTCCGCAGCCACATCAAAAGAAGAATGGGCCAAACCAGAAGGTCGGGCCGGGACATATCGACGGTCGTACTGTCATCGGAGCGACGAACAATGGTCGGCAAATCGCAAAGGAAATCCCGCAGGCGTACATTTTGAAAGATCTCGGCGAGCGCCATTCCGACAAGGCAATGAGTTTTCTATCTCAGCACCTCGAACATGCTGAGACGAAAATGTCTCCATTCTTTTTGTATTACGCAAGTAATTCGAATCACACACCGCATACTCCGTCCGATCAGATTGGCGATGTTCCGGTCGCGGGGGCCTCTCGAAATGTGGCAGGCGAACCGATGGACCGTCGAAGCGATTTCATCTACGAAAATGATGTTGCGCTCGGAAGGCTGCTCGATTATCTCGAAACGCATGATGATCCACGTAAGCCTGGGATGAAATTGCTCCAGACCACAATGGTCATATTTACCAGCGACAACGGAGCAGAGAAGGACGACAACACCGCGACGGGGCCGCTACGAAGCAATAAAGGCTCTTGTTATGAAGGGGGGCATCGTGTTCCGTTTCTGGTGTCGTATCCGCAAGCAGGTATCGGCGATGGGAATCAAGAAACGATGGGGCAAACGAATTTTTCTTTGATTGGTTTGCAGGATTTGTTTGCAACGTTTGCTGACTTGATCGATCAGCCGCTTCCTAACCTTCGCGATGGAGAAAAAGGGGCGGAAGATAGCTTCAGCGTGTTGGATGCGATGGCAGGCGAGCCAATTCCGTACCGCCCCATGTTTTTCAATGATCACAAACAGGCAGAGGACCATGCTGCTTGTGCGATGCGATTTGATGAGCTCGGACTGGGAGGCGAAGCCCCTGCTCTTTGGAAAATCTTTTTCGATGCAGAATTACTGCGAAGCGGGACAGCTCAGTCGACAGAATTGTTTAATCTCTTTACCGATTTACAGGAGACCACGGATCTTGGCGGCTTTGAACCATTCAATTTGCAAAGAGGGCGTCTCGGGATGATTGCTGAATTGCATCGCAACGTGGGAGGCCATCGTCTGGTTGAATTTGCATCTGATGAGCGTGTTCGATTCGAATTCGGTCTTCCGAAAAAAGAATTCAACGAGCATCACGGCCCCTTGGTCGTTGATCAAATTGGTGACCACTTTGACGGTCAATCGATCAGCGGAGTGAACATCCAGTCGAAATCGTTTCGCGGTCGATCATTGAAGATGACAGTCAGTGCATCTGTTGAAGGAAAGGCTGTTGCTGATGATCGTCAGTTCCGTCCCAATGCGAGAGGACTCGGTGTCTCGGGTGGCGAGTTCGATCAAGTGGAAAGTGGTGAAAGTTTGCAAATCCGCTTTGATCAGGATGTGATTGTTGAGTCCGCTGCGATTGTCGCTGGGAACGGCGTTTGTGGAGGGTACTACACGGTTGGCGACGACTCTCCGCTCGCGATTTATTGCACTGATGCAGATAATGACGCTCAAGATCAGTCCGGAATTTTAAGCGATATCGGAGTTCTGAAAGCGGGGGAAATCTTCACGCTCGACAGCCGTCCACACTACGGAGTGGAATCGCCAGGACGCTGGCGACTCCAGTCACTCACGGTTCGGCTGCTTAAAAACGTCGAATAACCAACCACGATGCCTCACGGCACATCGGTTTGATCGAGGAACCCCAGCGATTCAAATCGGCATTCAGTTCGCATGTTTCCAGAAACGCAGCAGCCTATTGCTTACGGGAAAAATGGAGGTGTCGCGACGACTGACTTTCCATTGATCATTTCTTCGAGATGAGCTGAGACACGGTCGACGACCCGATTGATGAGCTCTTGTCCTGCTTCCGGTTTTGCTAATGCGGGTGCGGGGTCCGGTTGATTGGAGAGCTCATGCTCTCGGACGTTTTCTGGAAAGACCGCCATGGCGAATGCGGTTTCAAATTCCTGTGCATGTCCCGGAATTGATTTGGTTTCGAGAAGTTCTGCGTCCTCCCGGTTGAGGACATTCCAGTATGGCAGGAACTGCAAGTTCACTTGAAAACGCCGCAACAGCTGATCCCAGACGGCTTCGCATGGAATGATGTTTCCTCCATGACCGTTCAGGACCAAAACGTTTTTGAAACCAGCTCGAACGACGGAGTCAATCAAATCGGTGAGGACTGCCAGGAACGTTGCCGGACTGAGAGTGAGTGTACCCGGGTGGCTCATATGGTGTTCACTAATGCCCGCCATAACGCCTTCAGCGACGAGCACGTTCGGGCTGAGTCGCTGGGCAACTTGACTGGCAATGTGAGTGGCACTACGCCAATCATGCTCCATCTCCAAATGTTCGAGGTGTTGTTCAATGGCTGCGATCGGAATGATGCAGGCCTTGAGTTCACCAGTTGCAAACCGCGTGCGGAACTCTTTACGAGTATGCTTGTGAAGCAGAATAGGTTTTGAGTCAGACATGTTTGGCTAAAAGTTAGGAGTTGGGATTCAGGTGTTGATGTGGAGAGTTTTTTCGACGTTGTTGGACAATTATGGTGGGAAAGAGGCTCAGGAAAATTGAGTCTGAGTCGCTTTTATGAATGACATTTCAATTGTTTGTCTTCAACTCCCAGTTTTCGTTGAAGAATCCGGCGTCGATGACCTTTCCGGGCCAGCGAAAGTTTGGCGGAGTGGTGATGTCGATGATCGACCAGTCAGGGAGTTTCGGAGTTTGCCGGGCGTTGTTGAGATAGTCGTATTCCCGGTAAGTGAAACTGCTGTTGAGGACGACGTACTTTTTTGGGTTCAGTGGGTTCGGGTAAATAAGAATTGGGATGTGCTCTTCGTTGCTGTATTTTTTCTCGTCGACGTTGATGGTGTTATCGCCCCAATGAATCGGAAGATCTTTCGCGACTTTCCAGATCAGCGAATTTGTCTTCGGAGTCCCCCACAAAATCAGGTTGTAGTTGGCAATGTCTTCTTCGGTAACCTCGGTGTCTTTCTTGATTCGCACATCGCCCCGCATGTGACGCCGCCATTCTTTGACGGCTCGCGACATCTCGGCATCAACCCATTCTTTCAAGTTTGGGAGTTCGTTATCACCGGTCGGTAAGACGAAAAGAAATGCTGACATCAACGCATCATCGACGGGGCCTTGCAGGTTGTGAGCTTTCTTCAGAGGAATCTTGGATTCGCTGGGACCTGAGAACCATTGGTCACCTCGGCGATGAAAATGTTCGTTGAGCGAGAGGTCCGATTTGGTTTTCACCATGGAGACTTCTTGTCCATCGATGACGACTTTGACGACTTCCAGAAGTGCGAATGGAGAGTGTCCCGCAGGGAAGTTAATCGAAAACTCGGTAATTCCATCGGTGGCGACTTCGAGTCTGTTCTTGGATGTGATGTTCGCGCGGATCGTGCTTCGTTCCCAATGTTCTTTTAAGCGATGAATGGTGATCCAGTTGGATCGATTGTATTTCAGTGTGAAAGTTGTCAGGTGGACAGAGTTTGGGAATCGCTCGCGCCCCCGCTCTGCCAGAGAGTCGAACTTCGCTCGAATGATTTGATTCGATTCGGGATGAATTTTGTGAGCCGTATCCGGACCGATGACGTGCATCAAGTCGATCCCATGGCGTTTCAGTACCTCTTCCATCACATCCGCAGCTTGTTTCTGCGAGTCCATATCTCCGCTGTAAGCAACAGTTGGAAGTTGCAATAGGTTGTCTGCCCATTTGTCGCAGTCGTACATTCGCCACAGCTTTTCTTCATACCATGGTGGGTTCAGTGTCTCGCCTTGAAATGATTTGAGAAAGAGTGGAGTTTCAGAGAATCCGGCTCCTGGATTGGCTGCGAACCAGCGATCTGGATAATGGACAGCGAATTGCCAACACGCGGCTCCTCCCATCGAAAAACCTCGCACTGAGATTCTATCTTGATCAATCTGGTAGTTATTCTCGACGTGTTCCAGTGCTTCGAGCGTGTCGACCTCGCCAGCGAATTTGAACGCGTTGGAAAACCTTCCGTATGGATGAAGCACGATGCCGCTGGTCGGTGGGTATGGTCCTTTGAGGCGGTTCCGTTGCGCAAGGAAATGGATCTCCATTGTCCGCTCGCCACGTCCGTGAAACCAAATATCGCAGCGAACCGGTCTTGGATTGTCGAAATCGTAATCGTCTGCAATTTCGAGACCGTACGGTTGCACCGATCCATCTAAATCGGAGATGAAACCTCGAACAACAAGCCCGTGTTGTCGAGTCCACGGAGCTTTGCCGAGTTTAAGTGCTTCGGCACGCTCGGTGCCTGTTTCAAGTAACGCCGTGCAAGTTTTGATGTCCCGTTCGTGGAACATTTCACGATGCTGCAACGTCTGAGTCACCGCACGATGGAAGACTTCCACATCGGGAATGAGATGGTGAATCTGTTTGTGTTCCGGAGTTTTTAGCTCTTGAATCTTCGCTTTCAGTTGGTCAAGTTGTGCTTGCAGTTCCACCTTGATTTCTTCTGGAATTTCGATGCCAACTTGCGGAACGGGACGAACATTATCAACGGAGTTGTCTTGAGGTCCATCGGCCAGCGCGGACTGCGCTGAGAGTAAGCAAAGTAAAATAAAGAGGTGTACGAACTTCGACATATTCGGTCTCGACCTTCAATCTTGTGATGAGTCAAATTGAATTCATGTCATTGTAAGATGGCTCGTCGGTTCGAATTGGTCAAGCGGTGGAGTGTACGGATTCTCTAGGCTGTCGTGATGGATTCTACGCAGAGGATTGC
This sequence comes from Thalassoglobus sp., assembly GCF_048270125.1. Lineage (NCBI taxonomy): Bacteria > Pseudomonadati > Planctomycetota > Planctomycetia > Planctomycetales > Planctomycetaceae > Thalassoglobus > Thalassoglobus sp. The sequence goes on from NZ_JBLWTN010000004.1 coordinate 366,352, forward strand.
AAAACCGCGCCTGTTCTAGACAAACGTTTCCGTTCCGAGTAGCGTGTAAAGACAATAGTATTGTCCGATCCCAAAAGCGGTGCTGTTGAATTCAAGTCGCTATTCGCTCCGTCTTTGTGGTGAGGTTGTCTCATCCTTTCCTTGAGTGACCGGTGTGAGAGCGACAGTCTCAACTACAGCCTTGATTGAAATCTCAAATCGCCACTGAGTTCGAAGTCATTCCTGTTTCCTGCGTTTGTGAAGAGTGCTTTTCATTTACTGGTGACCTCCTTATCTTCGAAACAGAAAACGACACAGATTGCGTACATCTCTTTCAAATATGCTTCAGGTAAAAGATATGATCCGATTCGTCTTGATAATTCTGTTTTGTGGATGTTTTCAGCTAATGAATGAGACAGATCTTTACGGGGATGACGTCATCAAACTTTGGGCGAACGATCCTCCCGGAGAGCAACTGGACGTCGGCCCTGAAGTGGACATTACCAAACCGACTGACCGGCTCATTGCGGGTCGCCGAATCATCAAACTGAAGAATGTCGCTCATCCAGAAGTGCATGTTTTTTTACCACCCAAGGAAACTCGCAACGGTTCCGCAGTCATTATCTGCCCTGGAGGAGGATTCAATATTCTTGCCTGGGATCTGGAAGGGACAGAAGTCGCTGAGTGGCTGAATACGATGGGTGTGAGTGCCATCGTTTTGAAATATCGTGTACCGACAAGTCAGCAGAAGATGAAATGGAAGGCTCCTGTTCAGGATACTCAACGTGCGCTCAGTCTGACGCGACACCATGCGAAAGGATGGGGAATTGACCCCGAGCGAATCGCGGTGCTTGGGTTCTCTGCAGGTGGTCACACCGCTGCCCGAACAGCATATACGTCACAAAGACAGTATGAAGCGAAAGATGAGATCGACAAACAGTCGTGTCTTCCCAACGCGACAATTCTGGTCTACCCCGCCTGGTTGGTAAATGACGATGACAGCCTCATTGAAGATTTGAAAGTTACGGGAAAAGCCTCACCGACATTTCTGGTGCATGCTTTTGATGATGGAGTTTCAGCAATGAGTAGCCTCTCTCTGATGACCGAACTCAAACGCAAAAGCGTTCCCTCAGAACTTCACTTGTTTGAGTCGGGTGGCCATGGATATGGGTTGCGGACTGTGAAAGATCAACCTGTGACACGTTGGACAGAGTTGTGTGAAGATTGGTTGGATCGATTGGGCTGGCTGAAGAAATCGTGAGCCTTACCTGCGATTCGCGTCCCTTCCCACAGAACTCCAATGGTTCTTGACTATGCCCTCATTACCGCTTCGATTGATTGTTACCGCCCTCCTGCCAGTGTTTCTGTTTGAAGCGGTGTTGTGTCTCGACGCATACTCAGAAGAAGTTGAGCTACACGCGAATACAGAAGCAGCGCGTCGCGTTGCGATCGAGCAACATGCTCAAAGAAAATCTTACGCTGCTAAGATCGCGACGAGTCGTTCAGAAATTCAACAGGTCAAGCTCTCACTGGTCCCGATTGAGGCGATGCAGAAGGAGTTGCGGTCACAACTTGCTGAACTCAAGAAGGAGATTGTCGAAGCACAAAAGCAGTCAGAGGCTGCGAAAAAAGAACTTGACGCCAAGGTGAAACTTCAAGAAGAGGCGAAGGAAGAGGTCGAGGCTGCCAAGCTTGCTGCCGAGGTCGCGAAGAAGGAATTTGAGACTCGGGAAGCGGCAGTCAAAAAGATTCAAAATTCGATAGCTGAAGCAAATAAGAAAGTGGATGAACTAGCAGCCGCATCGATGAAGCAAATGGTTGCGCTCATGAGTCTGGAGGAAGAGGTCAAAAAGGCGTCTGCAAAGTTGCAGGAGTTCAAGAAACTGGAGGCTTCACAATGGCAGCAAGTCCGAAAGCTAGCGATTCAGCATAAAAACTGGGTTTCTTTCAGCGACGAGATTGCACCAATCCTTCAAAAGCGATGCCTCGCCTGCCACAACGAATCCAAACCACGTGGTCAGCTGAAGTTTGATTCGTATGCTCAGATGCTGCACGGCGGTGAGTCCGGGGAGCTCTTCGATTTTGAATCACCGGGGCTTTCGACGTTGGTCACTATGATTGAAGATGGATCGATGCCGAAAGAGGATGACCCTCTCAGCCCGGAACAAATCTCGCTTATTACTCGCTGGGTCGCATTAGGAGCACAGTATGATTCGCAACTTGACCCCGGGACTTCTCTCATCGAAGTGATGTCTCGTCCAACCTATCCACTACCTCCCGAGGCTTACCCTTATCCGGTTCCAGTTGAAGCTGTTGCAATTCATGCAGATGGAAAACGAGTTGTTTCATCGGGGTACCATGAGATTCTGGTTTGGTCGATGGAAAGCGGCGAAATTCTTGACCGGATTTCAGGTTTCCCGGAACGTATCTATTCACTGAAATTTCAGGGTGACTCAAACATACTTGCTGTCGGAGCTGGAACTCCGGGGGAAGTGGGAGAAGTCATCATCGTCGATTTGGCAAGCTCAAAGAAAGTGAATCACCTTCACGTCTCACCGTCAATTATCACTTGTCTGATTTTTTCTTCAGATCAGAAGCAGCTAGCTGTTGGTGGGGCGGATGGGCAAATTCACATTTTCGATGGACAAACATGGGCCAAAACGCAATCGATTCATGCCCATTCCGACTGGGTTACCGATGTCTGTTTTTCTCCTGATGGAAGCAAATTGGTCTCTGCAAGTCGCGATAAAACCGCAAAGGTTTTTAATCTTTCCACCGGAGAGAATATCATCGCATTCAACGGTCATGGGAATGTCGTTAATGCCGTTCGGTTTATGGCATCTGGAAACGAAGTTGTCTCAGGGGGCGATGATCGACGAATTCGCGTCTGGTCCATTGCGGATGCAAAAGAGATTCGAAACGTCGCTGGCTTTGCAGGGATAGTCTCAGCCATGGAATTGTTAAGCGATGGGAAACTGGCGACGACATCAACGGACAAAAAACTTCGTCTCCACGCGGCCGCCGATAGCAAAGTTGAGAAGACCAGAGTCGGTCCAGTCGGCGAGCTTCTCAGTTTGGGAGTCTCGGATACCTTTGTCGTGACAGGCTCTCTTAATGGAGAATTGCATCTCTGGCTGGTTACGGAAGAGAAGCCGGTTCGAACCTGGTTTGCAAAGCCAGAGGCAGTTTCAAAGCCGCCAGTTTCAAATCCGTAAATTACCCGCAGAGTAATTCACTATGGAGCTTTCGTGTTTTCGATGCTCGTGACGAGTTGTTCGTGATGAGAGACTCATGGTGAAACGCTTCCACCTCAGGTAAAACACGAAAGTCATCACGCGCCTCTAGTTCGGGAATTGCTTTAGAGCATCTTTCGAATTGGTTTGCAGGTTCTGCCTCGTGGCGAACAGCATTTTTACTAGAGGAATGCGTTCTTCCCGGCAAACGGTAGAGCAAACTGCTCTAATGAATCCTGAATAGCGATTTTTATTCTGATCAATCACTACGATTGAAGAATTTCTTTTCGTGTCTCTCTAGTTTTTTCTCATAACAGTGCACTCAATTTCTGGTAAGCCTTGCAATGGGATTTGCAGGTTTTACGAATTTGCTCTTTTCTTCAGTACCCACCTTGGTGAGTGGGGCGGCGGTTCCTGCCGGTTGAAAGTGGCTGTTGTAGCAATCAGTGAAGATGGGGTGTTCCCTGAGACTCTAGGGAGCCCGAAAAGCTTCGTTAACCCGCATTACGAAATGAAATTCAGGAATAGGCACGCGGTCTGCATTATCAAGACTGAAGTCTGATCAATTGATGAGTAAATTTGATCAGCAGTCCTATCCACTCGTTTCAACCAGTTTGAGCCATGCCTAAAATATCGTTGAAACCTCGCCTGATCTTAATGTCGTTCTCATTGCTTCTGATGTTCACGCCATCTCTCTTTGCAGAAGGTGAAGAAAACAAAAGCGAAGTTCGAGAGGACGCGTTACGTACTGCCGTTGCGTTGAATTACTGCCGTGCAGCTTTTCATCGCATTCGCAAAAACCCGAATGCCGAGGTTCTTCGGGAAGAAGAAGAGAAGATTCTCAACAACTTGAACCTGACTCAGGTTCATGACAAGGAAGTGATCTCACTCTATACATCAGTCCTTGATGAGATCTCTCAAGTCAACATTACCGATAGTGAAAAGCAACTGCGACATCGGCATCACAAAAGTTCGGTTCGCCGACAAATCACCTGGGATGCACTTGCCTTTGGGACTGAGCTTGCCACAGCCCAGTTTGGAAGCGCTGTCAAAACTGGAGCAAACAGCTGGTGGGACTATCGGAACAAAACCTATCAGCGCGATCTCGATATCTTAAAGATTGAAAAGGTCGAGATTTCAGGTCTGCTGAAACGGTCCAACCAGCTCTTGGATACGTTCTGGGAGATGGCGCGCAAGAAAGAGATTCCAGATCGTTGGCTGGTTCGTGGCGATGATCTTGATTCTCTGGAAGAAGCAGTCGTTGAGCAGGATCTCGAAACTCGCTTGCGCATCCTGAACAGAATGAAACCCTATATGGAAGCGTATCCACCCTTCTGGTACTACCTGAGTCGAACTCAGCAGGAATTAGGGAAATTGTCAGAAGCGATCGAGACCTATTCGTATCTGGATAAAATTGGCAGCGGTCACTTCCGTAAAGATGACATGCTTGCAACTGCAATGGCGAACAAAGCTGCAATTCAGGATTACCTTGGAAGCGATCTTGCTGTCGCCTCGGCTGAACGAGCACTTGAATACTCACCCGATGTTTGGGAAGCGAATCTGATCGCTGCGAGAATTCTGCAACGTCATGGCCGAATTGCGATGGCAGAAGATGCGATTCTCAGGAATCTCGATGTCGATATCGAAGCCTCGCAAAGTACGATCTTCCTGGCGTCTCTCTATTTTTATGCACGTGACGAAGAGAAGATTGTGAAGATGCTCAACAATCAGCAGCGTGTGGCACATATGCCCGCACCAGTTCTGCTTCGTTGTGCCGCGCTCGTTGGAGCAAAGCGTACTCCTCCACATGTGATGCGAAATATTTTGGCTTCGCTGACAGCGACACCTCAAAATCGGTTCGGAAAAGATGAATTTACATTACGAGTCAGCCACGCCTGGCAATTGCATCTTGCAAGTTTCGAAGTGAAGCAAGGAGGGCGTGTTTTGGATGATCCTCAAGTTGTGATGCAACGCGGTTTTTATGATTTGCGATACGCGAATCACGTCGACTGGGGCTCGCCGATCGGAAGTTCGACTCCTGAGCCGGAGATCGAAATTGCTCTCACCTACCCCGATGAAACAGTGATACGTCTACAACTCCAAGGCAAAAATAACACCCTCGGACGAGGACCGATTGCCATCTCATCACCGTCACATATGCAGATTTCGAATATTTCCGTAGCTGGTCAGCAAGTGGCTCTTAACATTCGTGAGGCGACAAATACTGAAGGTCCAGTGACAGTTCAGGCTGCTCGTCTCGTGACTGATCCAGAGCCTTCGTTCTTGCCGCCACCCGGAAGTGAACCAGCACCGGAGATTAAACCTGCAGCAGGAAGTGCACCTGTCATTGAGAGTGAGCCTGTCACCGAGAGTCAACCTGTGACTGAGAGTGAGCCGGAGATTCAGTTTGAACCGTTTGCAGAATACCTTTCAGAAGAATATCTTCCAGGAAAAAAGACCGAGTCTCCTGAAGCAGACAAGTAAGAAAGGTCTATCGGACTACGGGTGTTGTTGTCCGAATGCCTTGGAAATTGTCCGGTGAGTAAACCAGGGTTTGTTGAATCAGAATCAGCCGGGGGGCAATAGTCCCGGTTCTGAGCGCGAAGCGGATTTGATTCGAGACAAACGCTCAGACGGCTGTTCTTGGGATACTGTTCTTGGGAAGCTGTTTTGAGGTTGCTCCTGGGAGCAGTCTGTTCTACCGGGATCCTGGAGCGTCCCGGTTTGGCAGGGCCTCTTTGGGAATGATTCAACGCATTCTGCCTCGTGGATGTGTGCGAGTTCCTACATGAATCGCACCCCTCCACCTGCGCGAGAAGCACGAAAATTTTCAAGGACCGCATTGGGATTGTGGATTTGGTCAGCAATCACCGAGAGTCTTGAATTCATTTGAAATCGGTTCCGATCAGCACTTGGCATCCCGCTGCGGGACGCAATAATGATGGCATGTTGATTCGACTCCTATTTCTGTTCACGGTGGTCCCTTTCGTTGAACTGGTGATCCTACTTCAAGTCCACCATGCCATTTCCTCCGTGTGGGGAAACGGAATTGGGCTCTTGGTCACTTTGGGAGGTATTGTCGTCACAGGAATTCTGGGTGCGACGCTCGCGAGACAGCAAGGACTGGGCGTGATTCGTCAAGTGCGAGGGCAAATGGGGCGAGGAGAAGTCCCAGGTCAAGCACTCGCTGACGGAATTCTAGTTCTATTCGGAGCGGCACTTTTACTGACGCCAGGTTTTCTCTCAGACATCTTCGGATTCAGCCTGCTGATCCCAGCCAGCCGGTCCTTCTATAGAACACGCATGATGAGGTGGTTCAAGGGGAATGTTCAGATCCACCGTGCCGGTTTCAGCTCCGGTTCTGGCGCTGGGGCTCAGCCTGAAGTCTTTGTTGTAGACCCGGTTGAGAGCAAGCTAACCGATGATCGCCCCAGTTAGAGCATCTTTCGAATTGGTTTGCAGGTTCTGCCTCGTGGCGAACAGTATTTTTACGAGAGAAATGCGTTCTTCACGGGCCCATGGTAGAGCAAACTGCTCGAGCCTGCGAATATGACATTCACGACCTCTGCACTTACTCTCTCTGATCATGCTGCGATTCAGTCACTACTAATGATCGAATCTTCGTGGCAATTGACTCCGTCGTAAGCTGAGTGGCTCTTAGCCAGCTTCAGTAATCTCAGAATTCTCATCAAGGATGTAGTTTCCATCCTGGATTTTCGATGATCGCTTCTTCAGGGTGACGACATTCCCGGTTTTGTTGTATTGCACCTCGTCAGTAAACGCTCGCATCAACAGGACACCACGACCGCTGGCACGTTCAAGGTATCCCGGAGCTGTCGGATCGGGGAGCCCTTCGGGATTGAATCCGGGACCTTCATCACGGATGGTAATCTTGACTTCTTCCCGACTGAGTTCAAGATTGACGTGAATCAAACGAGAACTGTACGGCAGTATTTTCCGGCGAGAGTTTGCCAAATCGTGGTAGGCATTCGGGTCGTCTTCGCGCAAGTCGGAACTGACTTCAAGGTTCCCGTGGAAATAAGCATTAGTGAGTGCTTCATCGACGGCGGAAGCTAACCGCAAACTTTCGTTCTCGTCGAAAATCCATCGTTGTTGAACAGTCTCTCGGATTTCAGCGACGAGTGCGGAGATCAGATCGAGATCGTTTTCCAAGACATAACTAGTTGACGTCAAGTAATTGAGCAGACGGCGTTGTTTGCGGCGTTTGTTGGAGGTTGAAAGGATTCGAGCAACAGTGTTAACAAGTTCCGAAGCCAATTCGTTTTTCGGAACATAACTTGAGGCTCCCTTTTCAAGAGCAGTGACTGCGATCGATTCACTTCCCGCAGCGGTCATCAGGACGATAGGGACCAGCGGATATTCATTTCGGATCACCTCAACTAACTCAAGTCCGTTCATTTCAGGCATCTTGAGGTCGGTGACGATCAGGTCCGGAATTTCATTTTCAACCTGAATGAGACCTTCTTTACCGTTCCTGGCAGTGCAGACTTCCCAGTCCGGATTTTTTTCCAGCAGTCGACTTGCTAACCGAAGATCAACCAGGCTGTCGTCAACAACTAGAATTCTCGCCATTTTTTATTCCGCCCAAGTTCCGACAAGTAGGTATGTCATTGTGTCTTAGTAAGAGTCCATGAGCAACCCATTTGTCTGCAATCCGCTAAATCATGTTGTATAATCAGCATTCAAGCGGATGTATTCTGAAGTGAGATCACATGTCCAATAAGTCATTTTTGCATTTCCGAGTCGAAACTCGAGTTGAATTTTGACCTCTCCAGTTGCCATCGAAGTCGAGAGCGCACTTTCGTCGAAGCTTGTTGGGCAACCCCATTCGTAGATGACAACATCGTTCAAGCGGAGTAAGAGATCCTGTTCCTGAAACGGCACGCCGGCGTAACCTGCAGCGGACACGATACGTCCCCAGTTCGGGTCATTTCCGGTCACAGCGGTTTTCACTAACGGACTTTCACATACAACTTTAGCAATCTTTCTCGCATCATCTTCATTTGCGAGGCCAGAGACTTCGACACGTACAAAATGTTCGGCGCCTTCAGCGTCTCGGATAATTTGTTGGGCGAGATCAGAGCAGACTTCGTTCAAGGCTGATTGCAGTGCCTGCTGCGATTGCTCGCTGTTGCAAGCTTGACCGGCTGCCCCGTTCGCCATCAGCAAGACTGTATCACTCGTGCTGGTATGACCCTCAACCGAAATACAATTGAAACTTTGGTTCACAGCCTGCTTGAGCATTGAATCTGCGAGTGTCGTTTCAAGTTGACAGTCTGTCATAATCACGGAAAGCATTGTCGCCATGTTTGGAGCGATCATGGCTGCCCCTTTGGCAACGCCTGTCACTGTAATCTGTGTGCCGTCGATATCGATCTGCTTCGAAGAGATCTTCTCGACCGTATCTGTTGTCATAATACTTTTGGCAGCTTTGGTGAGATCCTCAGATGATTTTCCGAGTTGTTTGAATGCGTCTCGAATTCCGTTCTCGATCACAGGCATTGGAAGAAAGTGGCCAATCACACCGGTTGAACAGACCAACACATCGGATTCGTCACAGGCGAATTGCTCGGCGAGGATCGCCGTCATCCCTCGGGCATCGGTGAGACCTTGCTCTCCAGTGCAGGCATTGGCGTTTCCTGAATTGATAATAATCCCGCGGACGGAGGGACTGGGAACGCGCTCGCGTGACACAATCACCGGCGCTCCGACAACCTGGTTCTGCGTAAAAACGCCGACGCTCGTCGCTGGGATCTCGGAGGTGAAAAGAGACAGGTCCGGCAGACCTGATTTCTTAATGCCGCAAGTCACTCCGGTTGTCTGAAATCCCTGTGGGAGCGTGTGTTGCTTTGCCGCCATATCAATGTCTTTGAATTTGTTGTGAGAGTCTGAAAGTTCTTTAAGAAAGGGGATTCTTCCAGTTTCCGCTCTCGCTTTGCAAGTCTATGGAGAGATTCTCCCTGTGAACGTTTGTCAGGTAGAGTCCGCTGGAGATTATTTCAGATCAGGAGGACAAATCGGGTTGTGAGGGATGGCGAGTCGGGTCGAGCAAGGTTTGATGGAATCTCTCGATGTCCGAGCAATTGGCTAGGGATTGTTTGGTTGGGAATCCGATAACGAAACGGGATAGAACTCTCACCAAGCAGGTGGAATGGATGGACGGAAGTGTGAATATCATTGCTCTCATGAAAGATGGTGAGAGGTTTGTGTTCGTCTTTGATGAAGAAAGTTCACCACAACTTCTTCAAACACTGGGGCACTATGCTGCCGATCCGGAAATGAATTTCACCTGGTACGATGCTGCTGTATTGAGCCAGAAAGTACGACGTCTCCAATCGCAATCTTTGGCAGCTAACGAAAAGCCGTTTCGACGGTCCGCTTGAGTCATTGAGAAGTTCGCGTTGATGCGTTCCCCTCAAAATCTTCGGGAGGAGAGTCGGTGCTGACAGAAGTCCAGGATTTTCTGCGTTATCTGCGCCTTGAAAAGAACGCCTCTGAATTAACAATTAAGTCGTACTCTGACGACTTCGAAAGCTTTTACGATTATTTGCGTGAGCGAGTTGGTGGAATCCCTCATCCGGAATCGATCACCATTCCTGTTTTACGCGGCTTTGTTTCGTATCTTCACGAATGTGAATATGCTCGTACGACGATCGCTCGCCGGTTGGCTGCCCTGCGAAGTTTCTATCGCTACACAACTCGTGAAGGGCTGACCTCATCCAACCCGGCGAAAGCCCTGCGAACGCCTCGTGCGGGAAGAAAACTTCCACACTTCCTGACAACCGACCAGGTTGGAAAGCTTCTGGAAGCCCCACCAGCGAACGATCCTATGGGAATTCGTGACCGGGCGATTCTGGAGACACTCTATTCTGCCGGATTGCGTGTTGCAGAGTTAGTCAGGCTCGATGTTGACAGCTGGGACCGCGGAGCGAATATCCTCAGAGTGTACGGGAAGGGAAGGAAAGAACGGATTGCTCCCGTGGGAACGTATGCAGTTCGCGCACTTGAGCATTGGTTAGCTGTCCGAAGCCCTGATCCGAATGGTCTTCCCGATGAGACAAACGCGTTGTTCCTGAACCGTTTCGGTCGGCGACTGACGACACGCAGCATCGGGAGGATGCTCGAAAAGTACATCAAAATCGCCGGGCTGGACTCAATCACATCTCCGCATACATTGCGTCACAGTTTTGCGACACATCTTCTTGATGGGGGAGCAGATCTAAGAAGTGTTCAGGAACTTCTCGGTCACAAAAGTCTCACAACGACGCAAATCTACACTCACGTGAGTACACGAAGAATGCGCGAAACGTACGAGCACGCTCATCCGCACTCAAATCATGATGATCATGAATAGCCGACGCTGAAGTCGTTATTCTATGATTGATTTAACGAGTGATTCAGCAAGGGATGATCCCCACGGGACCGGAAACACGTAACTGTTTTTAGCATGTTCTGATTCTGCTTTCTGGCAGCTTGATGCCGTTGCGTAAGCATTCCCTCTGATGATTGTGCCCTGCTCTGCCCCGCTCTTTGTTTGCATCAACATTTGCACACTCGAAGACTCATTGAATATGAGTCACTATTTCGAGTTGCCATGTCGCATTCTTTCTTCATTGAATACAAAGCGTTGATGACTAACTCCTCCCCAAAATTCGGACCTGAGTTTTTTCAGCGATTGAAGTTTATTTGCGTCGTGGTCTTGGGCGGGCTTGGATTCAGCTTGATCCTTGTGTCGAGGATGGAATTTGCTGCTGTTCGTGCTTTTCTTGACCAGTTCTCTGGCGATGGGGCCGCAGAGCCATATACCGAGCAAGTTCATAGAAATCTGGGATGGATCGCCTTTAGTCTCGGTTTGCTACTGAGCCTTCTTAGTCTCGCGATCGCGAAATTATCTGTGAGATTCTACATGCGTTGTCTCGACTCCATGGATGTCGGACAGCGAAGTCGAAATTCGTTCCGTTGGTTGAAAGTGTCGGTTCATCAAAATCGTGGCTGGTTGCTGGGGCTGACTCTCTTATCTTTCATACTTCGTTGGTCGCATCTGCATGAACCGATTCGATTCGATGAGGCACACACGTTCCTCACGTATGCAAAATCCCCATGGTTTGTGGGGATTTCGTTATACCAGGATCCAAACAATCATGTGTTCAACACATTGCTGATTCACTGTTCGACCACGGTATTCGGCAATGCGGAATGGGCCATCCGCTTGCCCGCCTTTATCGCTGGAGTGCTACTCGCTCCGCTCACATTCTTGGCAGGCCGGATCACTGTTGGTCGAGATGCAGGGATCGCTGCCGGAACTTTGGTTGCTGTTTCATCGGCACTGATTGAGTATTCAGGATTGGGACGGGGATACACCCTGATTTGCTGCCTCACGATGCTGAACATCCTGTTCGCTGTTCGCATCTTACGGAATCAAACTGGCTGGGAATGGTGGTTGCTGACGTTCTGCTCGGCCCTCGGATTGTGGACTATCCCGGTAATGGTCTATTCAAACATTCTCGTTTGGGGCTGGCTTTTGTATCAGGGAATGCTCACCTCTCGGAGAAAATCTGATCGCCTGCGATTCATGAAGAGATGGTCGATCGCTGTCGGGATGACATGTTTGCTTGCACTTGGATTTTATCTTCCCGTTATTGCCACATCCGGGATACATTCATTGACCGGAGAAGGATTTGTTCAAGAGGGATCATTAGTTGAGTTTTTGATGTCGCTGGTCAACGGACTTGCGGAAGGATTCTCTTTCTGGTTTCGAGACTGGTCATTCCCCGCGATTCTCCTTCTTTTTGGACTGGGGGTTATTGGGCTCGTGGCAGCGAAGTCAGTCGGGCAGAGCCTTAGGCAGATTTTTGCCCTGTTGATCCCGGGAGCGATCTGTTTGCTTTTCCTCGTGTTTCAGCGTGTCGTTCCACCACCTCGTGTGGGGCTGTTTCTCATTCCCCTCTTCGCAATCTATTCTGGACGCGGATATGCACTGCTTCTCTCTGGCAGAGAACGTCCGCGAAGAAATTTTATACGGGCTGTCTGGTTTGCGGTCATCGTCATCTTGCCGGTGATGCAGCAAGTCCAGCACCAGACTATTCGAAATTCGCGTGAAACGGGGGTATGCCCAGAGGCGGCTGAACTCGTCCAATTCCTTCAGCAGGAAATTGAAACTGGTCATGTTGCTGCGAATACTTCAATTATCACTGTCTCTCCTGCGAGCGCTCCAATTGTTTATTACTTCTTGCGAAACGATTCCTCTCTCGAACACTTTTCCCGCCCGACTCGCGAAAATGCTCATGAATCGGTCGTCGTCGTCAGTCATAGTGGCCAGCAATCGGTGAGTTCCGTTCTGACAGAACTGGGGATCGACGATTTGGTTGAATCCGATGACTTCGCAGTCTTCAAGCAATTTCAAACCGTAACCCTGTATCACATTCCGAGCCAAGACTGATGCAAGCTCAGGATGCGTAGAAAATGCGACAGGTCGGCTTTTGACGATTGTAACGTTGAAATTCTTCAAGCCGATTCTAACTCCCCAGGATGACGCAAAGAGAATCAAGCATGTTCTCCGATGCGTCCGAATTCGATTGTAAGGGAGTGCGCGGTCTACGCAGGCGACAGGCTTGCCCGAAATCTGATAGAACGGAGTGTAAGGATGCGTAAGTTTGTCTTGTGTTTTTCAGTGATTTTCATTTGCTCAGCAACGTTTTCGAATGGAGCAAGTGCGAGTGATTCTCTGGATGCACTGGGGTATAAATATCCCAAGCATCGATTCAGTCTGAAAAATCTGCGCCCCCACTACGATGACGGCTTGAAGGCTGTGATCCCTGCTGATCAACCCGTTCCGAGAAACTGGGTTGTCGTTGGACATCGTTGCACGCTTCTTCAAGTCAGTTCGACAACGCATCAACTCTTGGTCCAGAAACTCCCGACCCGCCCAGGTTCTGAGCTGACAATCTGGAAATGCCAGCCTCTGCCATTCGGTTGGGCCGTTCTCGAAGAATTCACTTCGAATCAGTTTCCGGGCAAAAACAATGCATTACGAATTCGCAAAATGTAAAATTATTGTGGAACTAGAGCATCTTTCGAATTGGTTTGCAGGTTCTGCCTCGTGGCGAACAGCACTTTGACTAGAACTGATCCTGAAATTTGAAATTGCTCTCTCAAACGTTGAGAAAAGCGACTATTCCAGAAGTTTTCGGACTGGTTCTAGAGAAATGCGTTCTTCACGTGCACACGGAAGAGCAAACTGCTCTAAACGATGATTTGCGGCTCCAAAGTCTTGCTGAATGAACTCTCTCACAGCCAATGCGGGCTCTAAGAACAGATCTGCCTCCCCGAATTTGTCTCTCCCGCCGCCCCGAAATGTGTTAAGCGTCGAAAGTTGAAGATTTGCAGCATTTATGAATACTGCGCAAGAGACAGCGAGCGCCGTTTCGAAGAGAGATGTGGTTCTGGAGAAACTCAAAACAAAGTAAAATTACACGATCTGAGAAAAAATAAATGTTCTCTTTCTGAGGGCAGATTTCTCAACCGTTTGTCCGTGGAGAACGGGTTTCGTCAATTTAATAACTTCTTAATCATTCATGGAGCATTTTCAATGCTCGACGTGCCCATGTAGCGAGCTTTTAAGGGCATCTCTGGCCATTCTTGCCTGTTCCTCTTTTCCCAGGCCCACCGGGCGAATCCACGTCTTGACAGAAATGTTGCCTCCTTCTACTTTTCATCATCTCAAGACCCGTAAAGACTTACGGTTATAAAGTTACAGCGAATGGAGTCGCTCAAATGTCGCACATTTTACCGATCGGCACACAGCAAAACACGACACAGCCTGTCCCCCTCATCGATTTGGTTGCTCAATATGAAACCATTCGAGATGAAGTTCAGGAGGCCGTTCAACGCGTTTTTGAAAATCAGGCATTTGTCCTGGGGGATGAAGTCTCGAATTTCGAAAATCAAGTTGCTGAGTATTGTGATTCTACACATGCCATTGGATGCGCCTCAGGCAGCGATGCACTTCTGCTTGCGTTAATGGCACTCGAGATTGGTCCAGGCGATGAAGTGATCACCACGCCTTACAGCTTCTTTGCGACTGCAAGTGCGATTGTCCGGACTGGAGCAACTCCCGTCTTTGTTGATATCGATCCAGAGACTTACAATCTCAATACAGAACAAATTGAACTCGCAATGACCCGGCGGACGAAGGCGATCATGCCTGTCCATCTCTTCGGGCAATGTGCAGAAATGGATCCCATCTGGAGAATTGCAACTCAATATGGGCTTGCGATCATCGAAGATGCCGCCCAGGCGATTGGAGCTTCCTATCGTGGCCGTAAAGCGGGTGTCCTTGGTTCGATCGGATGCTTCAGTTTCTTCCCCACAAAAAATCTGGGAGGAGCCGGAGATGGCGGTCTCGTGACCACAGACGACAAAGACCTTGCAGCCCGCCTCCGACGTTTACGCGTTCATGGCGATGTCGGTGGCTACACTCATGTTGATGTCGGAATCAACAGCCGTTTAGATGCCCTTCAGGCAGCTGTTCTTGCTGTAAAGCTTCGGCACCTCGATGCTTGGTCTGACGCCAGACGAGAGAACGCTCAGCGGTATCAGGAACTCTTTTCAGAGTTTGAACTCAGAGAGCGAGTTGGACTTCCGGAACAAGTGGAAGAGCGACATCATGTCTATAACCAGTTCACGATTCGTGTTTCTGGTGGTCAACGTGATGAAGTGTTGAAACGACTTCGCGAGCGACAAGTCGGATGCTCCATTTATTATCCGAAGCCGCTTCATCTTCAAGAGTGCTTCTCAAACTTGCACTATGTGCAGGGAGATTTCCCGGAAGCCGAACGTGCTGCCGATGAAACCATCGCACTGCCAATCTACGCTGAGCTCGGAGCCGAGCGTCAGCGAGTTGTCGTGGAAAACATCCATCAAATCCTTGCTGAGATGGACGCCGAATCATTCGTTCCAGTTCGTCGGGCAGCATAATTCTGCTGTTGAATTCAGTACGCAACCAAAACTCTCCGAGGTCCTTACGGTCTCGGAGAGTTTTTTTGTTCGCCGAGCCTTCGCTGATCTCACGATTAACTGGGCTTCTGCACTTCACCCGAAATGAACTCGGGAATCAATGTCGCACTTTTCGAATCGGTATTCGGCTTCTGCATCGATGTGAGTAGTCAATATCATCATGAATGCGAATTGCACGGACACCGCAACCATTCAAAGTGATCTAGAGCAGTTTGCTCTACCGTGTGCTCGTGAAGAACGCGTTTCTCCAGTATAAATGCTGTTCGCCACGAGGCAGAACCTGCAAACCAATTTGAAAGATGCTCTAGGTTCTCACTTTTCAGACATGTGAGGATAGCTCCGCAGAACGGTTGGGAATACATTACGCTGCACACGATTAGAGTGTGCTGATTTCAGAAGTTGAACTTCTGCAGCCACCGCATCGACCATCTTTCGACCACCTTGCATCAAGAATTTCCCCTTGTGAATATGACTCGTCTCCCTGATTCACTTCGTGAAGAATACCCCTTCGATCCGAAATCGGCCGAGATCGATGGGCATGGCTATTCGTACATTGACGAAGGAACCGGCTCACCGATCTTGATGGTGCATGGGAATCCAACTTGGAGTTTTGCCTGGAGGAATTTCGTCAAGCACTTCTCAGCGAATCACCGTTGTCTTGCGGTCGACCATCTGGGAATGGGGCTTTCCGAGAAGCCACAGGATTACGCCTACACAATTGAGCAACATATCAGCAATCTCTGTTCGCTGATCGAACATCTCGATTTGAAGAACATTACGCTTGTCGGGCACGACTGGGGCGGATGTATTGGGATGGGAGCGGCTGGGCGGATGCCGGTACGGTTCTCTCGTTTCGTGATGATGAACACTGCCGCATTTCGGTCGCAGGAAATTCCATTTCGAATTGCACTTTGCCGCATTCCCGTGCTCGGAGCGGTTGGTGTCCGTGGTTTCAATCTCTTCGCAGGAGCTGCGGTTTCACAGGCGATTGAAAAGAAAGACCGCATGACCGACACCATCAAAAAGGGCTACCTCTTCCCTTATGACAATTGGGCAAATCGAATCGCGGTGCACCGCTTCGTTCAGGAAATTCCATTAAAGGAATCTCACCCGACCTACAAAACCTTGGTTGATGTTGAAGCGGGACTGAGCCAATTCACTGACCATCCGTTTCTTCTTCCCTGGGGAGAGAAAGACTGGTGCTTTACCACTAACTTTCTGGACGAATGGGAGAAACGTTTTCCAAAGGCTGATGTCTTACGTATTCCCGATGCCGGTCATTACGTTTTTGAAGATGCACCCGAAATCATTCTCCCCCGCATGGAGGAGTTTTTCTCCAGCAATCCTCTTTCGGTTGTGAAATCGGATACACCCTCAACTTGAGGCAGGTTCACTTTCCTGCGTCCTCATTTTGAGATAGCAGTACCGATTCCAGTTCTTCCATAACCATCTCCACAGTAAAAGAGGCGAAGCTTGTCGCCCTCGCGAATGATGGTGGGGTATTCGACCATCTGTTTTTCCCAACCTTTTCCTGTTGGGGCAAGTTGCAGATTGTCTCCATAGTTCTTGCCTCGTCGCCAATGAATCCCGTCTGTGGACTCGGCATAGCAAATTGAGTAGTACCCCCAGCGGGAACCAATGGCGGAGTACCACATTCGAAATGAGCCATCTTTCTCCTGATGCACGACCGGACCTGCGACAGCAATGTCTTCATAGTTGCGGGTTGGGTCACGCAACATCACTGCTCCTTTTTTCTCCCAGTTGATTCCATCGTCCGAGACGGCCAGGCAGATCACTTTCTGTTGATTCAAATCGTGACGAACACCTGTGGTCGGACAACCGGTGTAGTAGAAGTGCCATTGTTGAGTCCCATCCGGTTGAGTGACTTTCAGGACCGATCCTCCGGCAACGCCGATGGCATCAGGAGCACCCGACTCACCACTTGGTGCGAGGACCGGCGTTTCTCCGTGCCGTATCCAGTCGAGACCATTTTGACTCGTCGCAAGTCCGATACCTGGAAAAGCACTCAATCCCGAGCCACGTCCAGCATTCCCGGTGTAGTACAGGTGCCAATGGCTGTCACTCATCTTCACGGCATGCGGCAACACGCACCAAACAGCATCAAATGAACCAGCTGGCCCGTTCTTGAATAACGGGCCTTTTCGCTCCCATTGAGTGACATCATCAACCGCAGCGGTTGCGACTCCGATGGTATGCCTGCCGTGATCGTTGCCTCCGCCGTAGTACAGATTGTAAGAGTCGCCCGATCGAACCACCCAGGGATTCATACAGCGAGTCGTATCAAAGGTTCCCTCTCCCTTGCGAGGCGGGAGAACTGGATTGTTTTCGTTTCGAATCCATTCAACTGGCTGCTTCAATTCTGCATATGCCTCGGAATTGGAGAGCCGCATTTTGACCACTTCTTTGCTTTGCCTAACGATTCCGTAAAGTGTGCCGACGTCACTGTGATCCCAGGCGATACCCTGTCCAGCGATCGGGGCCGAAACCGTCATGAGATATTCCAACTTTCCGGGCTGTTCAGGGACTTTCAGAACATACAACTCAGCATGATCGTGTCCGGTCACAAACAGATTCCCATTGGGGCCGAATGAGCCTCCCGAATTGCTATTGGGTCGAAAGCGTTTCAGAACGGTCTCTGGAAATTTCCATCGGCCTGTCTCTTCCCAGTCGTTGTTGTAGCGGGCCAGGAATGTTTGATTGACTTCATCGCCATAAAAAGCAAAGACAATCCACCACGCATCTTGATGTCGTTCAATCCAATTGATGGCTCCGTCAGTGATTTCGAACGTGCGGCTTGCGACATGTGTGAGCGTGTCCGTCGAGTATATCTCTACGGAATTTTTTAGAGGAGATTTCGGCCAATTTGAGTTTGCACAATACAATTTTCCATCAAGCACGGTTCCACTATTCAGGTGCAAGACGTTGGAACCATTCGGAGCTGTCCACTCCCCGATTTTTTTCGAGGTTCCCTTTTCGTATCTGGCAATTGAGCGGTTGGCGATGGCATAGAACGAAGAGGAATCGACCGCGACTGCCTGATGAGCTTCCGGAATCTGAACTCTCCGCAATTCCTGAATTGAGATCTCAGCTGCATCACAAGCGGAAGCGAGGAAAAACAACGTTAGAAAAGAGTTGTTGAGTCGTAAGCCGCACGAATTCTTCGTCTTCATAAATCCTGATCCGGATGATTTTTTTCTTGTGTGAAATTCTCATTGGCAGTTTACGGCGCTTCCCAATCTTTCGCTACGGCGACAACTGTCGCTGCTCGAAGTCTCTGCAGATTCATCCAGAGAACAGCCGCAATTGCTCTTTTGGTTCTCACGACGCACCTCAGGTCGATGATCGATCTTCCTGAGGGCCTATCCGTCAGTTGTTCGATGAGATGCTCAACACTTAAGTACAGAATCATTCAGTTTCCCAGACAAATAACTGATGACACGACAAATCCGGTTCATGTTGTTCAATTGGCACGAAGTCTGCGTAAGTAAGTCTTAGAGTTACTTTCAATCGCAACCTGAATTGTGTTTGAAATGACTTGAGAATCAAAGACGTCAATGAAACTGGAACCAGTCGAAAGCTCGTGGATGAGTCAGTTTTCTCATTGTTTAAGTGAGCAAATTCAGGTTTCAGTGTCAGTTCAAAAAATCACGACCATAGAAAGGGTTGTCATGAAAGAGCAAACAGTCACAGCAACAGATCCATTGAAACTCATTGCAGCAGTTCTGCTTCCACCGTTAGGTGTCGCAATGGAAGTTGGGCTTACCGGGCAATTCTGGTTAAATGTCCTGTTGACCCTCTTCTTTTGGGTACCAGGAATGATCCACGCATTTTACATCATCCTGACTCGATAAGGCCGTTTCCTGACTGGCACATGAAACCAGTAGCCAGGCTGGTCCCAGACGACGAGAGCAAAGTAAATAAAGTAAGCTCTGCCTCCATATTTTGCCCCGCAGCGAGTCAACTGTGAATTCATGTAAGTGACATTTACTGAAAAGGCAGACGCTAAAAATATCGCGAATTGTTCAACCGATCGTATCGTTGCTGCCACTTTCCTTCATAAGCGAGTTCAGACGAGATCACCGATGTCCGCTGTCAGACTTTATAAAATACTCAAGAGAGTCTTTCAGGATTTTATGCAAGACAATTGCATGAGAGTCTCGGCTGCACTTGCATACTACACAATTTTCGCGCTTCCCCCGTTGTTGATCCTGACACTTTGGATCTGCGGAATTTTTTTCGATCCCAGTGATATCGAAGGGCGCGTTGCTACAGAAATTCGAAACGTTGTTGGAAGTGAAGGGGCTGAACAAGTTAAAGAAATTTTGCAGCGGACTGGCGAACGATCAACGCGCGGGACTTATCTGACAAACATTTTTGGTGTGCTCGCCTTGTTGTTTGGTGCATCGGGGGTGATGGTTCAATTACAAACCGCGCTTAATGAAGTTTGGGAAGTAAAACCCGACCCCGCTGAAGGTGGAGTCTGGAATTTCGTCTCAAAACGCCTGCTCTCATTAGGTATGGTTCTGGGAGTTGCTTTCTTGCTGTTGGTTTCGTTGATTCTCACGACCTTGATTGCGAGTCTCAGCTCATGGGCTTTGCCAGATGCCTGGTCTGAATGGAGTTTGCAGACTGTGAACTTCGTCGTCAATTTTGGAATGATGACAGCTCTCTTTGCAGCGATCTTCAAGGTCTTACCAGATGCGGAAGTCGCGTGGAAAGATGTTTGGGTCGGTGCGTTCCTGACTTCATTCCTGTTTGAAGTCGGGAAATTTTCAATGGGGTTATATTTTGCGAGCAGCAGTGTTGGCTCCGTTTACGGAGTTGCCGGGTCGCTCGTTCTCTTACTGGTCTGGATCTATTATTCCGGGATGATCCTGCTGCTTGGTGCTGAATTCACACAGGCGTGGGCATTTGAAATGGGTGAAGGAATTCAACCCGCTGAGGGAGCGGTTCACGTCGTCGAAAACACGATTCACGTCAAACCTGATGGCGAGCAATGCAAAGGCGACAAGCAATCGAAAGCAGAGATGCACAAAGAACCTCTGAGTCAAAATCCATCTGCCGGAGTCCCTATCGGAAACAATTTTTTGCGAGAAGAGGACTCTAACAGGAAGATTGAAAAAGTCTCCACGTGAGACCATCTCCAACGAGAACGTCTCTACTCTTGTCCTTAATCCGGGGCAGTCTTCAGTCCAAAGAGCCAGCGTGAGAGAATCGCTTTCGGCAGGCCAGCCTCCAATACTGAATCTTGGATTCCATGCTTTCGCAGTATGTTTTCGGCAGCCAAATAGCCGCTTCGCGCAGCTCCTTCCATCGTGGCAGGCCAGTCGGTTTGAGTCCAGTCCCCAGCGAACTGCAGGTTGGGAATGAATGATTGTTGCTGCGGTCGCAACTCATCAATTCCTGGAGTGACAGAGAAAACTGCTCGCTTTTCGGTGATCACTCGGGAGTGGACAACCTTCGCGTCAGCGGCGTCGGACCAGATCTCTTTAAGTTCGTTGAAGACACGTTCAACGACTTCATCCTGACTCAACCCGGAGAGGCTGCGACTGGCACTCATCACCACTTGATATCGAAAAATTCCGTCTTTGATCTCTTGAGGGTCGGCTCGACGAGCAAACATCCACTGAGAAAGACGATCAACAAGTACGGCGTGCGGTAAGTGTGTGATTTTTCTGTCCAGCCAAAGATGGACGCTGGTGATGGGAGCGGTTTCAATCTTTTGGATTGCTTGCAACGTAGCATGCTCATGAAATTCGGCAGGGAGCAGTTTAGGAACCTGATGATGCGGAACCGCGAGAATGTATTCATCAGCAACTGCAGTCTGTTCGTTCGCAAAGTATGCACTTCGCACGGAATTCTCTTCGCAGCGGAGTTCACGTAATCTGTGCTCCTGATGAATCTGAACTCCCGCTCGCTGCAATGCTTGAGCGGCTCGCTTGGAATACAAATCGTCTAGCGATTCGGTGGGGATTTCAACGCGCCACCCTTCTCGATTTGCCAGAAATCCATCGATGAAAACTTTTTGAGCGTAGGCGGCATCAATGCGTTCCAGAGATTCGCTTAAAGCACTCACGAGAACAACTTCCCAGACTCGTTTGATGAGAGCATCCGTCTGTTTGTGTTCGCGCAGCCAATCGGCGAAGTGTCGGCCTCTTAAATTTTGAACAGGAGTTCTGGCCAATGCCTTGACCGCTAACCCGAACAGCCTTTTCTCTCGGAAGGAGAGATAAGGGAGCCGCAAAAACGAGAGAGTTAAATGCAACGGAGCCGGCAGCCAACTTTCATTGAAAGATGTGATCGCGCCATCTGGAGCAACAAAGTGAAGCTGCTTCTGTGTTTCGAAGCAGTCTTGAAAGCCGAGATCGCTACTCAGCTTTTTCAGGTTCGTGCAGCAGGCCATGTTGACGTGCTGACAGTTATCAATTTCTTCTCCAGAACTTTGATCGTGATACGATCCAGCGCGACCACCGAATTGGCTGCGCGCTTCGTAGAGAGAAACGCGAAAATCATACTTTGCAAGTGCCGAAGCAGCAGCAATCCCAGCGATCCCTCCACCGATAATGGCGACTCGGCGGTTGCCAGAAGAAACTGTCGTCATGGTCACTCAGGGTTACGTACAGATGAATTCAAAAATTAGAGCAGTTTGCTCGACCGCGTGCCCGTGAAGAACGCATTTCACCAGCGAACTTGCTGTTCGCCACTTCAAGAAATGCGATCGAGCGGTCGCATCAACTTGGGGTGATTACTCTTCGACAGTCTTCGGGGGCAGAACTTCCTGTAAAGCTGCCCGCATCTGGTTCTCTGAACCCGGTCCCACCCAGAGCCATTTGTCTTGGAAATTGTCTGCGAATGCAGAATTCGTGGGGACATATCCCGGCCAACATTCGCCGTATCCAATTGAGAGAACGAATGAATCTGGTCGCATTTGCTGAGCCATCAACTGGTAGCCGACAAACGATTCGCCGGGAAAGAGAACGAGTTGTGCTGGCCCGAAATCAAGGCATGGAAAATCGATCAGCTGACCAGATTTCACACGCTCATAACTTGCCAGTCCCATGGCGGCGTAAATTCGATCTTCAGTACGGGCAGATTTATCGTCGAGGATCGTTCGAAGCCGCTTCGGCTGAAGGCCTGCATGATCGTAGTATTTCAAGTCGAGCTTTGTGTTTGCGAATTTGGCCTGAGTGAGGGGAAGTTTTTTCGTTGCCTTCCAGGATTTTTCCATCCCGGCAAGAATCCGATTCGTCAGATCAATTCGGCTCTGCTTTGATCCATTGTTGAATTTTCCAGCGGTGACATCACCACTGCATCCCGAGGCGTAAATCTGTTTGATGTTGGGGTGCTTCTTCTGCATCGCTTTTCTGGCGAGTCCGACAAAATCTGAGGTCACTTCACCCTTTCCGTAATAGCTCATAGGATGAGTTGCGTACGAATGCAATGCCAGGAGAGGAGTCTCGTTATTCCAGAATGAAAGAGTCCAAAGATACGGGTCAATCTCGCCTTCGGGAGCTTCTGCAAGATAGTTCTTTCCGCCGCTTGCCGAACCGCGACCGAATGACACAGCTCCGCTGGACATGATAATCCGACGGTTCGAAGCGACCTTCTCGACTTTGGCTTTGCCCATTCCAATGTGAGTCACTGGACTGGCTGTCTTCAGGCTTTCCTGAAGTGCAGCGGAAACATTTTGAATACACTGTTGATGAAACGTTTCGTCGTAAAGTTCTCCTTTGAGGCCGACTTCTTCAAGCAACTTTGCAGCGTCCGCGTCGGTGACTGGGGCATCATGTTGATGCAAGCTCGATACGAGGACTCGCTCACGTGTTGTCCCTGCCGCTGCGGCGAGGCCGTCTCGCCACTGGTCGTATGCTCCGTTACGAATTTCGCACCAATCGATGGCAACATAAACCAAAGGCTTTTCGCTGCTGAGTAGTACGAATCCAATCGCTTCAAGTGAATCCGCAATTGTTTTCGACTTGGTCGGCAACAACCCCATGCAGCGATGATTCAACGGAATCGTCACGTCAACCGAGAACGAGGCGAGTTGAAACTCTGGCTCGTCGGCCGCTTGTGCGAAACTGAGTTGACCAATCGTACTGCAGATGACAGCGACAAAGAGGTACTGGGAAAATTTCATAGGTTGCTCGATATCAAGATGGTCGGACAACTGAAATGTACGACAAATCCTGATTCAGAACTACTCTCCTGACGAACTTGAATTGGCATTAGACTCGAAGTGTTCCGCTGGCTCGTTGGCCTGCTCGCTGAATGTCAGTCACTGAATCGTGTTCACTGCATCCTGTTCACTGAATATGGAGCAGCAGCGGAACAGCTGTCGAATAGCTGCCGGATCAAGTTGAATGTCCCCTACTCTGCGTCTGCAATCTTAATTTTCATTTCATCCGAGTTCGCTTTCAGCTCTGGAGCATACATCGCGTATGCACGTGCTGGTAACGCACTGAACTGTCCTGGGATTTCTGCTCGTAGTCGGTAACTGACAGAGTGCTTCCCACGTGAGAGTGTTCTCATGAAGAAGGCGACACGTTCGTCGCGGAACTCGACGTAGGCTCCGAGTCCATCTTTGGTGTAACCACTTTGCAGGTCGACAGCTTCCGCACCGGCCGCTTTCAAGTCTTCGAAGATGACGTACTCGTAATCATTTTTAGAGTCGATTTCGAGTTCAACTTCAATCAGATCGCCACTGGTGACTTCGTCCAGGTTTTCGAGTTCGACACGGTCGTACTTCAGCTTCTTCTGATCAACAACTTGTCCGCGACTTCCGGCAACGGTCGCAGTCGCTTCTTTATTCTGGACGAGCTTGTAGAACTTTCGTTGCACTTTGATTTCAAGACCGGCTTTGGTGATGAAGTCTTCAAGTGAGAAGTACGTTAAGTAGGCATTGTGATAAAGCGGTCCCTTGCCGGACTTTCTCAGTTCGACGGTATGCTCTCCTGATGTCAGTGCCTCTCCTTCGAGAATAAACGAGTTGTCGAAGGAGAACAGATTCTCCTTGGTGATTTCCACTGTTTGCTTTTGCTCTCCGTCGACCCAAACTTCAACGGTTAGTTCTGGGCTGAGTTCGTCGGTGGCTTCCAGGTAAGCAGCGAGAGCTTCAACGCAGTATGCCGTGTCCCGAGTGTTGGTCCAGTACGTTCCATGTTTTCGGTTGTTGAGGATGTACTTCACGAGTCCGGCGGCTTTGGGATCTTCTGGATTGATGCGAGCCAAGAGTTTCAAATAGTGGGCATTCGCTTCAATGTTGCTCCCGTACCAGTACCACCAGTACGTGTTGTTCGGCATGTCGATGTAGGCAGTCTGATTTTCATCATCGACTGTGATAAACTGGTCAATGTTCCGCACGATCATGTCTCGTTGCTCGTCTTCCCCAAGCGTGTCGAGTGCCAATCCGAGTTGGGATTGTGCATAGAGACTGAGCTTCAATCGGTCGCGGTAGAGGAAGCGCTGCATTTCCTCGTTGGCAACTTTGGATTCCACAAGAACGGAGAAAACCAATGCGTCAATGTTGTTTGCCTGGGTCTTGTAAGGCTTTTTTCGCTTAGGGTCGTCGGCATGCCGAAGCCCTTCTTGAAGAAGTTCAACTTGCTGTGCTTGATACCTCTGCAACCATGCGATGCCTTGTTCGACGATTCCGTCAACGATCGCAATATCATTCTTCTGGGCCTGCTGTAATCCATGAACAACGACAGCGGTCGTGTGTGGATAAGAACGTTCACCGTATCCAGAGAACCAGCCCCAACCCCCATCCGAGTTTTGCATGGCTGTCAGGTCTTGAACTCCCTTCTTCACCATTCGGGCGACTTCTGCTTCATCGAACACTGGGTTTCGTTTGAAGCGTTTCCATTGCGTCGCCCGTTCTTTGTCGTCTCCAATTTCCTGAGCATTCAGATTCGTGCGTTTCTCCTGAATCGCTGCCAGGTCGAGGTTCATTCGTTGCAGAATCCCTTGAGTGATCACTGTCGGCACGAAGCGGTTGAGCGTTTGCTCAGTGCAACCGTACGGGTACTCAACAAGATAAGGAAGTGCATCGACCATGGCTCCTGCGAGCGTAGGTGAGTAACGAATTTCGAGTCGCGATTCTTGGGGGCGGCGATCTTCCGGGACAGAAAAGATCAGTTTTCCGCTCTTCTCTTTCGGTCTGATGACACCGGAAAAGGATTCTGTTTTCAGGAAACCATGCACGAAAACAGGGAATTCCATTTTCATCGCATCCGACTCTTCATCGGTGAGAGCCTGCATTGTGACGGTTGCGGTCCCTTCTGCGATGGCCTTAACTCGCCAGTCAATGCGGGCTTCTCCCCCTGCTGGGATTGTGACAGTTCGTTGTCGATCCGTTTCTGACATTAACGCAAGCGTTTCGCCCTCAAGGTTGATTGCAACCTCTACACTTTTTTCGTTCTCCAGATAGTTATGGACAACAGCTGAGAGGACGACTTCGTCCTTCTCCACAAAGAATCGTGGGGCTTGCAGTCGTACGACGAGATTCTTGGCGGTGACGACTTCGCTGGTGCCTTCGCCCACATTGGTGCCATGTCCCATTCCCCATGCCCGAATTTTCCAGGCCGAGAGGTTCTCAGGCATTTCGAAGGAAACATCTGCAATGCCGTTTTTGTTTGTGGTTAAGTCCGCCTTCCAGAATGCAGTGTCGGCAAAGTTTTCTCGAACAGTCGGCTGAACCATTTCCGTTTGCGCTTTCGCACCAAAGCTGCCGATGCCTCCACCTCCACCGCCACCAAATCCTGCAGCATCTCCACTGGACATCTCCATTGCTGGAGCAGCTGCCGGCATTGGTGCTCCTCCTTTCCGCATCATACTTCTTGGACTCATGCTAAGTGCCTGCGGTTCATTGATGGCATCGAGATTCTTATTGTCTCGATTCGCGATTTCATCACCGAACGCACCAAGGTTTGTCATGTGGATTTCACCCTGCTTCATGAGCAAACCGAAGTATCGCTCCAGGCTGTGCTCGGTGTTTGGCCGGTGGTTTCGCTTCCAGTTCCAGAAGAATTCACGGATCTCCGGGACATTCGAGCCTCCCGAAATGTACTCGACCGCACGGTCGTAAACCGACATCACCACGGACCCGACAAACGGCTCGCCGGTTTCATCTGTCAGTTTGACTTTGACTTTGGCGTCCGCTCCGGGGAGGTAGCGTTCTTCATCGGAGACAATCTCGACATTGATCACCCGGTCTTCCGGCGGGACTGCGATTTGTTGAACAGCAGTATGCAGGTCACCGTTTGAAATGGTGATCGCTTCCACAAAGAAGTTCGGCATATCCTTTTGGACAACGCCAATCTTGACTGTTTTGCTCTTTCCTTCGATTCGGTGAACTTGAGGTCTTCCTGCGTAAACTCCATTGGACGGCCGAACGAATAACAGCACGGTCGAACCGATACGATTCGTGTTGATGAGAAGTTCGACATCATCTCCGGGCTTGTAGGTTTTTTGATTCGTGATCAGTTCCAGATCGTCGAATCGGTAGTCTGAACCGTCAAAGCCAACGCCACGAATGACAAACAGATAACCGCCCTCAATCGTTCTGTTGTCTGATGTGACACTGTATGAAAGCCGATACTGCCCAACTGAGTTCGCCTTGATTTTCTGTTCCGCCTGCCCATCTGCGTTCGTGTCGAGATCCCATTCTTCAACAACTGTTTCCTTGGGCTGATCCCCTTCGTAAGAGATTCTTAAGAGCTTAAGTTTTCCGGTTCCTTGAACCCCAGAGCCTGCGATCGTTCGTGCCTGGAAATTCGCGGTGATTGTATCTCCGATCCGGTAATGACCTCGGTTTGTCCAGGTGAAGACCTTGAACGGTTCGCGAGCGACAAGAATTTTTCCGGAACCGACGATCGTTCGGCGAGAGGCGTCGGTGACCTCAGCGGTGATTTGATATTCGTGGTCATGGTCCCCGTGTAACGCTTTGGCAAGTGAGGTGTCGATCTCGAATTCGACAGTTCCATCTGGGCCGATCTCGACTTCCTGATCAAGTACAAGTTCGGGCGGATTAGGGTTCCAGTTTTGCCAGAAGGGACGAGGCGATAAACAGCCCCAGCGACTGAAACCGGGGTACCAGTCATAGTCGGAGGTGTACCACCAGTAGCCATTTCCGTAGAGCCAGTCCCATCGCGTAACGGGAAACCAGCGTGAATCGTGCTGTGATCGCTCGACTTTGAAAGTGACTTTAGCGTCTGAAACCGGGGCTCCGTAGTAATACTTCGCCTGGATGGTCGCCTTAATCGTTTCACCCAGTTCAGCAGGTTTGTCCGGTGTCTCGATAGTGACTTCAAACTCGGGCTTCTTGTATTCCTCGACTCGGAAATGGTTTCCGCCACTAATTCCGTGGTTGTGGTCAATGTAGAGGTAATACTGCCCCAGCTTCGCATCTTCCGGAAGCGTGAATTCGCCGGCGAGACCACCGTATTCGTCCGTTTTCTTTTTCAGTTTGAAAACTTCCGTCCCTTGCGGGTCTTGGATATGAACTGTGAACTCTTTGTTTGCGAACAACGAGGAATCGGTCTGATCATATTTTGCTTCCCGCATCCAAAACTTGAATTCAACTTTCTGGTCTGGTCGATACACCGGGCGATCTGTGACAACGTACGCTTTTCGTTGCTGGTAGGATTGGACCGAAAATTGGTTGTACCAGACGTTACTGAAACCGAGATACGCCAAACGACCGCGGTCATCTTTCGCTGTTGCCAGCCATTGATAATCACGGTTCATTAGCTTTGCGTCGGTTTCAATCATTCCCTCCTTGTCAGTGAACTCAGCAAGCTGCTGCGTGACGAGGCGGAATTGCCGTTTCGTGTTCTCAACACGCTCTTGCTTCCAGCCGAAAAAGTCGACTTTCATTTTTGAAATCGGTTCTCCGGTGACAGCATCAGCGACGAAGTACATCGACTTGCCATTGAGATTTTTTTTGACGATGGCTGTGTCATCGAGCCATACGATGATGCGGCTCAGATTGCCGTCTTTCATCTGTGCGACGAGCAAGTAGGCTCCCGCTTTCTGCAGCGGAGTCGTTACTGTGACTCGACGGTCATAGTGGTTCGGGCGAGGTTCAAGCTCGAGTCTCCAATCAGCGACCTGTTTACCGAGGTATTTCGACTCATTCTGCTGGACAATTCGGTAGCCGATGTTGCCAAGCTGTGTTTTTTGCCAATCAATTCGCTGCGGGCTCGACTTCAAATAAGCTTTGACATCATCAAGAAGCAGAGGAACGTTCAGTTCGTAAGCCTTGAAGGAAACTTGATCTCCATTTCGGAAGCGGTAATCAATAGTTGCTCCCTTCCCGGCGGGTTGAGTGGTGATCGGCTCAAACTCTCCCCAATTCTTGACAATCTGGTCGAGGCGTTTTTGCTTGTATTGGTTTCTGGAATCACCATGTTTTCTGATCGATTCTGCCCAGACTAAAGCAGCTTCAGGATACTGTTGTCTGTCTTCATAGATTTGTGCGAGTTGCTGGAATGCAGGCTCTGAGTATGATCGTGACTCTGACGCCGCCAGCCCTTTGAAGAGGCTGATGAAGTTGTAGTCGTCACGAAGGGTGAATCGTTTAACGCCGGTGGCCAATTGGGAAATTGTCTCATTGTTTTCAAGTGTGCTGAGTTCCCAGGTCCCGGTTTCCTTTTCTTCTTCAGATTCTGCTGTCGGAAGTCTGATCCCCCATTGTTGAAGTGTACGGACACCGAATTGCTGGTGGGCAAACTGAGCGAACTCCATTTGGATTTCGTTCTCTCGCGATGGATTGGCTTGTGCCACTTCAGCCAGTAACCAGCGCCAGCGTTCTCCATCGTTCCTGGCAGATTCAAATGACTCTGGAATGTCGTAGTAAACGGGATCACCATTCTCGTCAACAGGTGCTCCTTGAGTTCGCTGGCTTCCCTGTCTGTATCCGTAGCCTGTTACGAAATCGGGGAGTGTTTCGAGATCGGTCAGGTCTTGAAGTAACCAGGCTTGAGTTCCGTGCCGTCCATCTCGAACAGCTGAAGCGTAAAATTTGTAGAAGTTGGCAGTTAAAGGACCGGGGGCTCCTTCGGGTTTCAGCTCATTCGCCTTTGCGAGCCATCGTAGCGCCTGAACACGGTCTCTCGCGCTGGCGTCTGAGTATTGTCCGCCGCCTCGTTGCTGTCCCCGTTTGAATTCCCCTGCGACCACGAAGCCATAATGGACATTTTGCATCTTTTGTTCAGCGACTGACCAAAACGCCCGCCAGTCTTCCGGATGCGCTTCAAGAATTTGCTCCAGTAAGTCGTCAAGCTCGGCGTGACGCTGCAACTGGTTTAAGCATTGAACCGATTTCTGAATATCGTCGACCAGATTTTGTCCCGAGTTTTTCTCGTTTTTGGCGAGTTGCTCGAAGAGCGTGTAGGCCTCTTTGTACTGTCCATCCTGGATCAGTTTTTCAGCTTCAGCACGGAGATCCGGGATCGGCTTGTCTGCTGCCATGGTGACAATCATTCCTGTCAATGCGAGACAAACGACAATTAGTCCGGGTTTGATGAGACGGGACATTTTTCTTCCTGATACGTCTGCTGGAAATGAATTCGAGAGTGAGCAGAGTTCGCTGCCATCCATGAGACGGTTTAGCTTTTCGAGAGTTCCAAAAACTTTCCGTCAGTTGGAATCATGCACGTTCTTCATGTGATTTCCTAGTCATCTCCTCTTGATTTTCGGGTAAGAATTTTCTGTTCTTGATTGACAACGCAATCTCTGTGATGCACGATAGACGTTAATTAGTGCACTGTTGTTGCAACAATGACCGAAATTGGAGTTTCGAGTTCACCAGTTCGAGGGATCGTCAAACTACTTCCCATTCGCGATTTTGAGTGAATTCACACTCAACAACTCCCCCCTATTTCATTTCCAGAATTCACATATCGTTCATCAAAAACACACACCACTACGATTCACTGTTTGCGTTCAATTCCAGGTCGCTCGCTGAAAGCTACTGTGATGATGGATTTTCACAGCGTTTGAGAGACCAGGATCAGGTTTTCGGCTCAGTTCCAGAGCAACCTTCATACATCAAGGGATAATTCCTCATGTCCGCTGCACGGATTCCAGTCATTGGAATCATCGGTGGAATTGGTTCCGGAAAAACTGCCGTGGCAGAAGCCTTGGGCAAGTTGATCTCGGTACGTCGTTTGGACGCAGATGTTGCAGGCCATCGGGTTTTATTGGATGAAAAAGTCAAAGACGCTCTGAGAAAAACATTCGGAGATTCAATTTTTGACGAGCAGGGAGAAATTGTCCGATCCGATCTTGCCAAACTGGTGTTTGGGAATCAGGGGGCTCAACAAGTTGCCAGAGCGAAGCTCGAGAAGATTGTTCACCCAGAGATTCGAAAAATCCTTGAGAATCAACTCGAAGAAATCCAATATCAGCAAGATTGCGACGTAATTATCCTGGACGCCGCGCTGATGCTCGAAGCGGGATGGTCAGAAGTTTGCGACGCGATTGTCTATCTCGATGTGCCTGAAGCTGTTCGATTGCAGCGAGTCCAACAGCGAGGGTGGAGCGAACAAGAATTTCGGAAACGCGAAGCAAGTCAACTTTCCCTTTCAGAAAAACAAAACCGGGCAGAAATCACAATTTCCAACGCAACTGACCTCCAATCGACCGCAAATCAACTCGCAAATTGGATAAAACAAAACCATAGCTACGAAGCAATGCATCACTAATTTTGAACCCCGACTTCAACTCTCTTCTGCTCCCTGATCGGACATTCCTTTCCGTTCAAGCAGGAATCAAAAACTCCTCTCCAGAATTTCATTGAGGCCAAACTATGGCAAAGCCAAGCACATCAACGCCCCCCAGTAAGGACTCTTCCGGGGAGAACGCAATCTACGATCCTGCCGATTCACAATATGAAGATGCCAAACAAGGCGAGATTCATATCGCTGCTCTGCAACGGATGACGGTCAAAGAACTCTTTGAACTTGCAAAGCAGGAGAATGTCAGCGAATACCAGGGGCTCAAAAAGCAGGATTTAATCTTTCGTATTCTGAAAGAACGTACGAAAATGAACGGGCTGATGTTCGGCGAAGGCACGCTCGAAATCCTGCCCGATGGATTCGGATTTCTCCGCAGTCCGGATTATCACTACCTTCCCTGTCCGGACGATATCTACGTTTCGCCAAGTCAAATCAGACGGTTCGGTTTAAGAACCGGAGCCACAGTCGCGGGACAAATTCGGCCACCAAAAGAAAACGAACGCTACTTCGCTCTCCTGCGGGTTGAAGCGATCAACGGAAACGATCCGAACATGGTTTCGGAAAAAGTGCCGTTCGATGATTTGACACCCCTGCATCCAGAAAAAAGATTGAGACTCTCCGAATCCGGGGCCCAGCTCAGTACCCGGATTGTGGATATTGTCGCACCGATCGGCTTCGGTCAGCGTGGTCTCATCGTCTCTCCACCACGAGCCGGGAAAACCGTTCTTTTACAGCAACTCGCACAGGCAGTTATTAACAGTCACCCTGAAGTGTACGTCATTGTGTTGCTCATTGATGAGCGTCCAGAAGAAGTGACGGACATGGAACGCCAAGTGAAATCAGACAACTGTGAAGTGATTTCGAGCACCTTCGATGAGCCACCCAGCCGACATATTCAGGTTGCTGAGATGGTGATCGAAAAAGCTAAACGAATGGTTGAATACGGGCAAGATGTGGTCATCTTCCTCGACTCAATCACTCGCCTGGCCCGAGCGTACAACACCGAGTGCCCGAACTCCGGGAAAATTCTTACAGGTGGAGTTGATGCCAATGCCTTGCAGCACCCCAAACGATTCTTTGGCGCCGCCAGAGCCGTTGATGAAGGTGGCAGCCTGACAATTTTGGCAACCGCTCTTGTTGATACCGGTTCGAAGATGGACGAGGTGATCTTTGAAGAGTTTAAAGGGACCGGCAACACTGAGCTGCATCTCGATCGACGCATGGTCGAGAAGCGAGTTTGGCCAGCGGTTGACGTCAACAAGTCCGGGACTCGACGCGAAGAACTGTTGATGGGCGAAGATGAACTTCGTCTTGTCTGGATCTTACGACGTGTCCTCAACGACATGAATCCTGTCGAAGCAATGGAACTGCTCACGAGTCGCATGGGACGTACCAAGACGAACGACGAGTTCCTGCAGTCGATGAATTTAACATAGAGCAGTTTGCTCTACTCTGTGCCCGTGAACAACGTGTTTCACAAGGAAAATCGCTGTACATTGCAATGGAGACACTGCTGTCGGCAACTTGTCATGGACAGAGTAGGCGGGCTTTCAGTTAGCCATCAATTAAAAAAACTCGCGACACTTCAAAGTGTCGCGAGTTTTTTGTTGAAGTCTCTTCCCATTCGGGAGTCTATTCCCATTCAATCGTACTGGGCGGTTTCGAGCTGACGTCGTAAACCACACGATTCACACCGCGAACCGAGTTGATGATCCGCGTGGAGACTCGCTGCAACAGATCATAGGGTAAGCGAGACCAGTCTGCGGTCATAAAGTTGTCTGTATCGACAGAGCGAATCGCAATGACATCTTCATAGGTGCGGGCATCACCCATGACCCCAACAGTTTGCAACGGCAACAAGACCGCAAACGCTTGCTGGACCTTGTGGTAGTACTCCGATTCATACAGCTCGTCGATGAAAATTGCATCAGCCTCGCGGAGTGTCGCCAATCGTTCGGCATTCACAGCTCCCAGGCAGCGAACCGCTAAACCTGGACCGGGGAATGGGTGACGCCAGATCAATTTCTCTGGAAGTCCAAGTTCCTGCCCCATCAGGCGAACTTCATCCTTGAAGAGCATCCGCATCGGCTCGATCAGTTCGAAGCCTAGCTCCTTCGGCAATCCTCCGACATTGTGGTGATACTTAATCGTAGCAGCCGGTCCGTCTGGATTGGCTCCCGATTCAATCACATCGGGATACAAGGTTCCCTGCGCCAGGAATCGAGCATCGTCGATGTCCTTCGATTCGTCTTTGAAAACATCAATAAAAGTCTTGCCAATAATCTTCCGCTTTTCCTGTGGATCACTGACACCAGCGAGTGCATCCAGGAATCGGTCACGTGCGTCAACAACATGCAGATCTGTTTTGAAGTGATCACCGAATTCGTACTCGACCTGTTCACGCTCTCCATTTCGGAGTAGACCATTATCGACGAAAATACAGGTCAGCTGAGATCCGATCGCTTTGTATAGCAATGCTGCCGTGACAGATGAATCGACACCACCGGAAAGACCACAGATCACGCGTGAATCCCCGACAAGTTCACGAATTGCTTCGCATTCCTGTTCGATGAAGGAGGAGATTTTCCAGGAACCTTCGCAACCGCATATCTTTCGAATGAAGTTGCCAATCAGGTTTTCCCCGTGCTGTGTATGTGTCACTTCTGGATGGAATTGAATTCCGTAGAGTTCACGTTCCCGGTGCTTGATCGCTGCATTCGGGCAGTCGACTGTCTCAGCCAGCACAACGAAGTTTTCATGCAGATTCTCGACACGATCTCCGTGACTCATCCAAACGGTAAACTTCTCGGGCAATCCCGCGAAGAGGTCTCCGCTATCCTTACTTAAGACTTCCGTGTGGCCGAACTCGCGGGAGGTGCTCGGCTTAATCTCGCAGCCCATCGCCTTGCATGCTGCCTGCATTCCATAGCAGATCCCCAGAATCGGGATTCCGAGTTCGAAGATCTCAGGATCAACCTGTGGTGATCCATCTGCATACACGCTTGCAGGTCCACCGGAGAGAATCAGCCCTTTGGGAGCCAGTTCCTTGATTCGTTTCGCTGAAAGGTCATGCCGCACCAATTGACAGAAAACGTTCTGGTCCCGCACTCGTCTCGCAATTAATTGCGCAGTTTGAGAACCAAAGTCGAGAACAAGAATCGTTTCCTGTTGAATATCGCCCGCATTCGTCATGTTGGGCATTTCTGAAGCCGTCGAAGTCATAACTCTGCCACAAGTTCAGTCGCTGCTTTCTATGAATTCACATGAGAATCCGAGAAGTTAGCGAAATGTCGAATCGGGCATTTTAGCTGCTAATCCGTTGTTCGCAACAAGCCTGAATGTGAATCAATCAAAATCCTCGTATGATATGACGATGTCGCCCGGTTCGAGAACTTTTGTCTTTCACTCAGCTTCTCCCGAAAGTTGACGGTGTAACACTGTTCTGTCATCGAACTTTGCCTCGACTTTTGCGAGGATCTTAATGTCCTGGTTGTTTATCGCTCGGTGAGCATCTGTCAGGAGTTCAGAGAAATGCTCGAATTGAATCGGATTCAGTCCCCGTTTTGATGACAACTTTCGATGACTGCTCAAGCGATTCCAAGATTCGCCGAGACGTTCCGCCTCGTCGCGAGCAGTCTATGAGGTCATAATAATCTTTTTCACGGGCAGAACGAGCACTGAAAATGTTTTGAGAGTGGCAGCTACGTTCAAGTCAGGAGTCCGGCACGAACAAAGCAGATTTGATAAGTTAAAAATCATCGTTGCTTGCTCGCTTCCATGATAAACAGTTGCGCATAAAGGACGAATTCTCGGGAGTCTTCGAACCCGCCGCGACAATCTGCTAGATTGGGCATCATGGGTGTTCGAAAATTGAAGAAACGCTCCTGAAATGAACGACTTCTTCGGCTTCCAGCCACTTTCAACATTTTAGCCCATGGACGACACTGAAATACACAGTTACGATAGTGCTCAGTCGGAGAAAATACTCCCAGTGAGTAATCAGGATTTCATCGCCACAGCGTGTTCAATAAATAAGGATGACGAAGATGTCATACAAACTTCCGGAATTGGGGCTTAACCCTTCTTCAAAATCAGCTGGTACCAACCCGGGAAGTTTTGCGAAGGCGGGCAAAATTGCTCCAGGGACAGAAGGTCGCTGGACGTTCGCTTCACCCGATACACCTGGAATGCCAGAACCATCGGACAAGACCGCATGGGACTTTTTGCCCGAAGGTTGGACGACCGAGGAACTTCAATCAGGTGAAGTTGTCTCAACTTCCGGACAGGTTGTTTTTCGGCAAGCCGATGATTCGCTGAGAAGCGTCAGCTTTCCCGCAGACTTCGAACCGATCACCCAACTGGAATCAGCACGTGTTGGAATCATCACGGCTGAAATGGAACGTGTGGCAGAACGGGAGACACACCTTTCGCCAGCACAGGTTCGAGACGAAGTCGCAGCTGGCCGAATGGTGATTCCTGCAAACAAAGTTCACCTTCAGCATCAGCTCGACCCAATGTGTATTGGGCGTGCGTCGAAAACCAAAGTGAACGCCAATATGGGAGCGTCCCCTGTTTCTTCTGGAACAGATGAAGAAATTGAAAAGCTGAAGTGGGCAGAAAAATGGGGCGCGGACACCGTAATGGATCTCTCCACTGGCGGAGATATCGACGGATGCCGCAAAGCGATCATCGAGAACAGTAACGTCCCAATTGGAACTGTGCCGATCTACTCCATGATCATCGGTCGGAAACTTTACGACCTCAACATGGAGATCATTCTTGAGTCGCTGCAACATCAGGCTGCTCAAGGAGTCGACTATTTCACGATTCACGCAGGAGTGTTGCATGAGCATTTGCAATACGTGAAAGAACGCTTGATCGGGATCGTTTCACGTGGTGGATCGCTGCTCGCGAAGTGGATGATTGATCACGACGAAGAAAACCCCATGTACACCGGCTGGGAACAGATTTGTGATGTGATGCGTGAGTACGACGTCACCTTCTCAATCGGTGACGGCCTCCGTCCCGGTGGCTTAGCCGATGCCACCGATCAGGCTCAACTTGCGGAACTGTGTACTCTCGGAGAACTGACAGAACGCGCCTGGCGAAAAGGTGTGCAGGTCATGGTTGAAGGTCCCGGACACGTTCCGTTCGACCAGATCGAATACAACATGAAGCTGCAGCGGACGATCTGCCACGGAGCCCCGTTCTATGTGCTCGGTCCACTCGTGACAGACATTTTCCCCGGTTACGACCATATCACCAGTTGCATCGGTGCGACCTCAGCAGGATATCACGGGGCCAGTATGCTCTGCTATGTGACACCAAAAGAACACCTTGGGTTGCCCAAGAAAGATGATGTGAAGCAAGGCTGTGTTGCTTACAAAATCGCAGCCCACAGTGCAGATGTCGCTCTGGGAATTCCAGGGACACGCGATCAAGATGACGAACTGACCAAAGCCCGCGCGGCACTGAACTGGGAAAAACATTTCGAACTCAGTTTCGATCCCGATATTGCCCGCGCCTACCACGATGAAGATCTCGACGTCGACACCGATTTCTGTGCAATGTGCGGACACGACTGGTGCAGCGTTCGAATCAGTAAAGAAATCGTGCAGTTTGCATCCGGAAAAGAAGACGATTACAAGTGGGACAAAGCGAAAGTCTCAGACGCTCTGACCGATGAGCAAAAAGAGATTCTGGAAAAACGTGGAGTCCTCTCTCCAGAAGAAGTTCACAAGCTTGCTTCGAAAACAAAGAAAGCGGTCGGAGCCGAAGATAATAAGGCTTCCTGCCACAGCGACTACGTCGACGGCGAGACCGCCAAAGAGATCCATAAAAATGTGGAAGTCGTTGAGCTTGAAACGAAGTAATGAGAGCATGGTGCTGGAAACTGCACTGGAAACTGGCAGAGAAAGCAGAGATCTGAACGGTCTCTGCTTTCTCTGTCGATTTTTTTCCGTCATAACAACAGACGACCGGTTCGAAAATTGCTTGAAAAGTGAGTCACTCTGTGTTCGCAGGAGATTAATTCCCTTCGAGATTTAAGCTCATGACTTGCGAGAATGCAGATGGCTGACGAAAGAAACCGGAGAAGCCACGAGTAAGTTGAACCTTACCTCAAGCAGGCAGTGAGGCATGTCCAAGATTCTCTATTCCGCAGAAGAAAAAATCAGCGTCGATGAATTTGCCAGCGTGCTGACGCGTTCGACCTTATCTGAACGCCGACCGATGGATTCTCCCGAGACTTTACAGGCGATGCTGGAGAATGCTGATGTACTGGTCACCGCGAGAGATGATCGCGGACTCCTTGTAGGCATTTCCCGAGCACTGACCGATTTCATTTTTTGCACGTACCTCTCTGACCTCGCAGTCGACAAGGACTTTCAGGGATTGGGAATCGGCAAGGAACTGATTCATCGAACTCACGCACGTTGTGGTTTGCAAACACAGCTGATTTTGATCGCAGCACCGGGAGCAGAATCGTATTACCCGCATGTGGGGTTAAGACCGCATCAGTCTTGTTGGATCGTTGATCGAAAACCGACGTGAATTCTCTGTCGCGACCAGTCCCGATCACCTGCTCAAATTCCGAATTTTTTCAGTTTACTGAAGAATGTACTGCGAGGCATTCCTAATAGACGGGCCGCCTCAGCTTTGTTTCCAGAACAACTTTCGAGAGCCGATCGGAGCGTCTGTTCTTCATCTTCTTTGGTGAGAACCGTTTTTCTGGCAACTGAAACTTGAGCAGAGTTCGGTGAGTTGGCAGCTTGCGGTGTCTGGCTTCGCGGAGCGATTTGCTGAGGATGAATCAATTCCTCTGGAATATCCTCTAAGCGGACAGCATTGCCATCGGCGAGAACAACAGCTCGTTCGATCACATTTTGTAGCTCCCGGATATTTCCGGGCCAGTTGTAATTCTGCAGGATGTTGAATGCATCGTCTTGAATCCGGAAGACCTGTTTGTTTGCTTTTTCCGAAGAGGTCTTCAGGAAGTTCAGTGCTAAATCGAAGATGTCATCCTTTCTCTCTCGGAGTGGTGGGAGAGTCATGCTGATGACATTGAGTCGATAAAAGAGGTCTTCCCGAAATTTTCCTTCGGCAATGAGCTGTTCGAGGTTTTGATGAGTGGCGGCAACAAGCCGGACGTCTACAGCGACGGTCTGGTCGCTGCCAACAGGTTCGAATGTGCGCTCCTGAAGGACACGTAGCAGTTTAACTTGCACCTCTAACGAAATGTCACCGATTTCGTCGAGAAACAGCGTTCCTCCATTGGCCATTTGGAAGCGACCAATTTTGTCTTCACGAGCATCGGTGAATGCCCCTTTTACATGTCCAAACAGTTCACTTTCGAGAAGTGTTGAGGAGAGTGCGGCACAATGGACGGAGACCATCGGCCCACTACGTCGGGCACTATTTTCATGGACGGCTTTCGCCAAGAGTTCTTTGCCGGTTCCGCTTTCACCTCGAATCAAAACCGAAGAACTACTCGATGCAACTTTGCGTACCGTTTCCAAAACTTGTTGCATCGCAAGGCTTTGTCCAAGGATTCCGGATCGAACAAATGGTTCTTCCTGTGTGCGGGGGACAGGCGTTTCCGAGAGTGCTGCCAGTTCGTTGTGAAGCGACGACAACATGCGCTCCTGATCCAGAATCTTCTCCGACTTCAGCTGAAGATCCTGATTCAGCCGAGAGACGTCTTGTTGAACGGTCGCGCAGTGCAAGGCAATTGCGGTAATGCGGGCCATTGCGATCACAAACGCAACATCTTCAGCGGAGTAGCTGGCATGGTTGGGTTTCGCCCCGAGGACCAGAATTCCTCCCAGTTGGTCCTGGATTTCAAGCCCGTGAATGACTTCCGCTTTGAGCGTTCGGATCAACTGTTGTGAGGGGCTTGTACCTTGTGGAACACGCTGCAGCACGCGGTGTTCGGTGAGGCTCTCTGTCGCTTCAGAAGACATTGTGAATTGGATAGGGAAGTTCGCGTGTCCCGAGGACATTAGCATACGGTACTCAGAAAGATCCTTTCGACGCAGGTACAAAGCTGCCTCATCAACCTGGAGAACTTCCCGGCAAGAATCTAACAAGCTCGCGGAAACAGCTTCCGGTTCAAGCACATCAGAGACCACGCGGTTCATTCGCTGAAGCGCTTTGTCGAGTTGGTACTTCTCACTGAAAAAGTTGCGGTCCAGTGTTCGCTGTATCGTATCTCGAAACCAACTCAGCACGAGGATTGATGTCATAAAGACCAGAATAAGCGGGATCGTTTGTCCGAAGATTGACAAATCCTGATGCAGTGCGTTCACTGCCCCGACCGAAATGAGCGCACTAAATACAAGCCCCAGAGCGATACTGCTTCCGTAGTACCAGACACCCCGACTCACAATTTGGTCGATAAGCATAAGCTTGTACCGCGCAATCCCAATTCCGTAAGCCAGCATGAATGCGAGGCTCGCCAGGAACATCGGCAGTCTTGCAGCTCCAAGTGCGAAACGGACATGGTGGAAAAATGCCAGGTAAAACGTGTACGCAATCGGAAGGACTGCGAACAATGCCGCCCACAAAATCCATTTGACCTGATTCTTTTCCAAAGGGTTTCGAGCAACTTGATAACTTCGCGCGAGTCGTTGGACGCAAATAGCAAAATAGAGCACTGAGAGTCCGAGGACGAAATAAATTGTGACGTGTAAAACTGGCAACAAGTGGGCAGTGAGCAAGCTCGCATTTCGCTCAAGAGTGACAGCGAACGGACCGACACCCTGATCTTGCGTCAACCACCAGGTGATTGAGATCAGCACCGTGAATGACACCGCGCCGCAGATAGGAAGGGCGTAAATTGAGAAGAGTGTGAGCTCCCGAGATTGTCGATACACCGGTGACGGGAACGGATAGACCATCAGAAAGTGTAATAAGACAGCTGGTAGCAGGGCTCCAGAAACAGCGAAAACGATTACCAGAAACGGACTCGCCGCAATGACCCACCAGTGGCTCCCTCCTACGAATGCGAGGAGCGTCACTGCAGAAAGAGCGAAGAAAGTCCGCACCGGTTGGTCGAATGGTCGATTCCAGTAGGCAACCCCACCGATGACAACGACAAAGAGTTGCAGGACATACCAGACGAGAGTCATTGAAACTCCCGAGGCAGGTTGTGGGATGAGTGGGAGGAAACAGACGAGCGCTTCCGTTTCACCCGGGCGACGAAAGTAGACCCGTACAAATCTCGAGTGATCCGGATATTCGACAGCCGAGAGGTTGCCCAGATTGGGATCTTCCGTCGGATCGATTCCAAATTCCAGAGTTCCTCCTGAACCGATCTCCAGGTTTCTCAGCTCACGATGCGCTCGAATCCAATCCGCGAATGAATAAATGGGATGCCCTGCGAGTTCGACGACCCGGTCACCGACTTCTGGAGTGCTCCCAACGACAGCGGCGTCAGATAATGCTGAGTTGTCTCGAATCAATAAGCCTGTTTCACCAGATGCCAAGTCGTCCTGCGTGCCGATCAAGCAGCCGATTGGAACCATGGGCTGAGTCGGAACGAACCAAAGGACAATGAGTCCATAAATCACTGCGAAGATCGCAAGAAATGAAATCAACCAAATTTTCGAGACTGATACTCTCATGATCTGCAAGTCATCCTACCACTCTGTCGAGCTTGGAGTGCCACATCGAAACTGAAATGCCGCTTAGTTGTCATGGAAGAGCCATTTCTTGTCTGTCGTATTGAATTAGAGGGTTTCGGTGAGGCGTCATCGAGCTTGTCTATGCTGGATTCGAACAGTCTAAGTGGGCTGATTCAACTTCAAAAACTTCCCAGCTAATCTGGAAAATTGCAATTTTCTCTAAAGAAACTGAGTGGCGATCTGTCCTGTTCTTAAGTTTACGGATGTCCAAATCGGCGCCACATAGCCACTTCGGCGCCGAAATTAGGCGCCGGTTTCGTTGATACTATTATCGGTGTGTTGAGTTTTCAATTTAATAATTGCGGTAAGTCTAATAAAATCAACAATGTGTGACATAGACTGACGAAAATGCGAGGCGCCGAAAACAATTGGCACGGGGAATGCATTGTGTATCTATCAACCCCAACCATGCCCTTGTGTGATCTGGGTGTCCTTGTTTGATAGTCTGCAGCCAAACCCACTCTGCATTCAACCTCTTCTCCACGAGCGACAAACAAAGGACATCTTGATCCACAAGGGCTTTTTTCTTTTTTGTGGTCTGCTTTGCCACTCTTGGCGGTTGTGCACTAAACTCGGCGCTTTCTTAGAGCTGAGTCTTTCAAGCACGTTCAAATCAATCTACATTGATGTTTCTGTGATCCGCCTCGATTGCTCAACTCGCTCTTTGCTCACTTTTCAACCAAACAGCAAGGTTTGATATGAAGACTTGGCTTTGGGCAGTTTTAACGATTTGCTCGCTAGGGCAACCCCTTTTGGGCGAGGAGTTGGTCCAGGATTGGAAACAGTGGCGTGGACCTCATCGAAACGGAATGGTGGAGTCCAGTCTCCGATTCACAGCACAAAGTCGAATTGAGACAAGCTGGGAAGGAAATGTAGGGACCGGTTTTTCGTCTCCTGTGGTCTCAGCGAGCTATCTTATCGCAATGGGAAATGTTGATGACTACGATATCGTCACCGCTCTCGGCGCTCAATCAGGTGAGAAGCTTTGGGAGTTTAAATATGCATCTCCACTCGATCCCAATCTGTTTGAAGGAGGCCCAACATCAACCCCGGCAATTCATGAAGAGAGAGTCGTCAGCCTGGGGCGTCAGGGACTTGTCCATTGTTTGGACCTCAAGACTGGTGAGTTGCTCTGGAAGTACGACATCGTCAAATCTTTGAAGTACAACATTCCAACCTGGGGATTCGCTGGGTCACCGTTGATTGTTGATGGACATGTTTTTCTGAATGCCGGTAGCCACGGCGTTTGCCTCAATCTGAAGGATGGAGAACTGCTTTGGGCC
This sequence comes from Thalassoglobus sp., assembly GCF_048270125.1. Lineage (NCBI taxonomy): Bacteria > Pseudomonadati > Planctomycetota > Planctomycetia > Planctomycetales > Planctomycetaceae > Thalassoglobus > Thalassoglobus sp. The sequence goes on from NZ_JBLWTN010000004.1 coordinate 408,324, forward strand.
TCTTCCAATGATGAGGAGGCTGGTTACTCCTCTCCATTGCAGCTATTGGGTGAGCAGAGCAACAAGCTTCTCATGATGAATGCAAAGTCGTTAAACGCAGTCGACGCGAAAGACGGTGATTTACTTTGGTCGCAACGTTGGATCACTCGTTATGGCATTAACGCTGCTGATCCGTTGCTTGTCTCCGATGACAGCGTTCTCGTTTCATCTGGCTACGGTAAGGGGACCGGACTGGTTCAATTCACCTCTGGGGAAGCTGAACTTCTGTGGAGAACTCGAGCCGTTCGAACTCAAATGAGCCCCGGCGTACTTATAGAAAAAGCTGTCTACGCCATTGATGGGGACGAAGGTGATTCGCCACAACTCGTCTGCTTCTCTCCAATGACCGGTGAGCTCTACTGGTCCCAAGAAGAGTTTGGAACAGGAACTCTGGTCGCAGCCAATAATCAAATTCTTGTGCTTGGTGGATCGGCAGAACTGACAGTTTTTGAGGCGAACACCAAAGAGTTTCAGCCGATTTTGACTAAAAAACTGACTTCCGGGAAATGCTGGACTCCTCTTGTCCTTGTCGGGAATCGAATCTATTCCAGGAATGCATCTGGTGCAGTGGTCTGCTCGGTTGTACAGTAATACTTGGGTTTTTCACTTAATTTATACTTTACGCAGAATTCTTAGAGTATTTCCCAACGATTCATTGAGGAGCCTTCGTACTTCTCTCAGGAAGACATTTGTAAAGCTCATTGGGAACTTTGTTCGATCCCAGTCGGAAATTTCCGCGAGCCTGAAAACGTCACCGTATTCCGCAAGATGCTGTGACCCAAACATTGTGTTTTTGAAGTGTATTCCTGAAAATGTGTAGCCGAAATACGGTATCATTCGAGAGCGGTCGTATCGGGACGAAATCATGAAGACGAAGTCGTCACTCTCCTCCGAGTTTGAAGCTCTGGTCGAACAGGGTTCTCAGTCGAGCGACGCTCGCCTGGTTGAGGAATCCAAGAAGGGTGATCGTGATGCGTTCGGAGAGTTGGTCCAAAGATATGAGCGCCGTTTGCGCCGGGTGATTGGCCGATTTATCAATGATGCTGACATCATCGACGACTTGGCACAGGAAACATTTCTACGAGTTTACGAGAAACTCGACCAATTCGATCCCTCCAGAAGGTTTTCGCCCTGGTTATTTCAAATCGGGGTGAATTTGACTCTCGATTACCATCGAAAGTGTAAGCGGCGAATCTGGGCAGTTCTGTTCACTGATCGAAGTGCAGACCGTTGGATCGAAGCGCCAGAGGCAGACCCTCGGCCAGTTCAGAATTTGCAGTTAGCGGTCCGGGCGACTATCAACTTGATCCCGGAAAAGTATCGAACAGTCTTGGTCCTCCGAGATATGGAAAATTTTTCGACCTCAGAAATTGCAGCCATTCTTGATCGCAAGGAAGCCACAATTCGCTGGAGGCTCGCAGAAGCGAGGAATCGATTCCAGGAACTCTGGGAAAAACGGCAGCGAAACGAATGAGACGACACAGAAGCGATATTCGGTGTTCCAAAATTTTACGAAAGGCAAAAGTTCGAAGTGCTGAAGCGTGTTGCTTACTTCTTCGAACTGACTGAGAGCAAATCATGAACTGTCGCGACTCAAAAGTTGCAATCGCTCTGCATCTTGGGCATGACGAGGCTGACCCATCTGATTGGGAACAGGCTCGGCGTCACGCTGCAACCTGCGATGACTGTCGTCAGCACTACAAACGACTGAAAAAGTCGATGAGTGTGCTTGAACAGGCTGATGATGAAGCTACGTATGAGGTTCAGGAAAGCCTGTGGCCGCAATTGGAATCACGCTTGTCATCGATGCCGGGGCAAAGGCGCGAAAGCAAACCTCGCTCGTGGACGCCGTTCGTCTCCTTCACAATTGCCTGCATGCTCTTCTTGATGGTCTGGGCCAATCCGCCCCAAGAGCGACATCCCGGAAATCTCCAGAATCAGAATAGTAAAGGGATGAGTGCTCCCTTTACCGAACTCTTCCATCCTCATCCACGTGATGCTGACTCGGAGAAACATCGGGAATCTCCAAAACCAGTGCAGGAGGAGAATCTCTGACGCAGATTCGGAGATAGATTCGGAAGATGCCAAAAACGCCCTGATCTCGTCAGGGCGTTTTTTATTGGCGTGTGGAATCGGAGTCGGGAATCAGTTCTATCTGATTTGTCCGTTTCCGTGTGCGATGTATTTATAGCTGGTCAATTCTTTCAGACCGCACGGACCTCTGGCGTGGAATTTGTCGGTGCTGATGCCGATTTCTGCTCCCAGTCCAAATTCTCCACCATCGTTGAACCTTGTGCTGGCGTTTACGATGACAGCAGCGGAGTCGACCTCAGCTGTGAATTGCCGAGCTGCATTCAAGTTTGTCGTGACGATCGCATCTGTGTGATGCGAACCGTATTCGTTGATATGTGAAATCGCATCGTCGATGTTTTCAACGACCTTCGCGGAGATCGTTAAAGCGAGATATTCTGTACGGTAGTCTTCGTCAGTGGCCTGGATAGCTGAGGGGATTTTCTCACAAACTTTTTTGTCACCACGCACTTCAACCCCCTGCTCGACCAAGGCTGCTCCTGCCATTGGCAAAAACTTATCGGCGATTGCAGAATGAACCAGGAATGATTCGGTTGCGTTGCAGACTCCCGGACGATGGCATTTGCTGTTGATCAGAATCTTTGTCGCCATTTCCAAGTCAGCAGATTCGTCGACGTAGACGTGACAGACTCCGTCAAAGTGTTTGATGACCGGCATTGTTGCTTCGCTGGCAACGCGTTCGATGAGTGACTTGCCACCGCGAGGAATTGTGACGTCAATCTGGTCGTTCATCGTCAGGAAATGCCCAACGGCGTCACGGTCAGTTGTTTCGACAAGTTGCACGGCATGCTCGGGGAGACCTTGTTCTGCGAGCGTTGCTTTCAGCAATTTGTAGATGGCAATGTTGCTGTGAAAAGCTTCTTTGCCACCGCGAAGAATGACAGCGTTTCCACTCTTCACGCATAGTGCCGCCGCGTCGGCCGTCACATTTGGTCGAGACTCATAAATGAAGAAAACGACACCTAACGGCACGCGGACCTGTGTCACCATAAGTCCGTTCGGGCGAGCTTGGCTACCAATCACATCACCGATAGGGTCTTGAAGAACGGCAACTTCCTCCAACGCCTTCGCAATCCCTTCAATTCGCTCTTCGGTTAATCGCAGACGATCAATTTGAGCGTCAGTTTGGCCGTATTCGGGAGCTTTTTCTAAGTCTTTTTGGTTCTCGGTGATAATTTGGGAGGTTTGTTCCCTGAGTCGCGCGGCAGAAAGTCGCAGCCACTCATTTTTCTGATTACCGGTCGCGACTGCCAGTTTTCGGGAAGCGTCTTTGGCCTGTTTTGCGACATTTCGGGTGTATGTTTCTAACTCGTTCATCGATTTCTTCTGTCTATCGCTTCGTTTTGAAGCATCGGAAAACGTTTGATCGCTGACGTTTATGGGGATTCACGTTTCATGGAGGGTAAATAGATCAATTCGCAGATTCCGCTCATCGCGGGAGAGTCTTTGCGAAAGTCTATGGGACTTGCTTGAGTCTGGCAAAGGGGCATCTCAGAGTTTGTGGTTTCCTCTTCAAATTGGCCTCTCGATTAAGTGTCTTTGGCTTGGTCTCTCCCTTGGGGAATAGAGTGCCCGGGCAGTCTGGGTGGCTTTTGTGAAAGTTTATTTTGAGTCCGCAGGCTCGAACTTGTCCGAGAAGAATAAAACTCGCTAATAATAAAGAAAACTGGTATCGGAGAAATCTGAGCCCTTCCGATATATTGTGCACATGTGAGGTTTGCGTTTGAATGGAATCATGTGGAACATCACCACGACGAGGAAAAGGTTTCCGATCGATGAACTTGGCCCCGAAACTCCGCCCACTTTGGCAACGAATTATTATTGTCCCTGCTTTAGGGATGCTGCTGGTCTATAAAGCTTTGCACCTTCCGAGGGCCGTTCTTCCTAGAGATATTCGGTCGATCGTCTCGAATTGGCACTACGCTCAATTCTGGATGTTGATCAAATCCGGACTCACTCGGACTTACATTGACGAGCCATGCAAGTTTCGTATGCCCGAAAAAGTCGCTCCAAAAGCGAATGTTGCACCAGAGTTTCAGTTTACAGAAGAGCAATTGCGATCGTTCTATGAGGACGGCTTCATCGGTCCGATTGACGCTTTCTCTCCGGAAGAAATGAAAGATTTTCGCAACGAAATGCTCGCTGCGGAAGACGAAGTCTCTCCTACTTACGGATTTAAGACTCCACGCGATCCGCATTTTGACATGCCGAAGATCTGGGAGTACATGAAAAATCCAGCGATCACTGAGCGGGTTGCTCAACTCCTTGGCCCGGATTTGCTTGTCTGGAGGAGTCAGCATTTTTACAAAGGTCCAGGTGCTGCGAGTATTCAGTGGCATCAGGCGAGTACATTCATGGTCGAAGACTATCTCGATCCCGCGATTTTCCCAAAGAATCTGGACGAGATGTACCAGCTCACAGTCTGGGTCGCCGTCGATGATTCAACCTATGAAAACGGTTGCATCGAGTTCATCAAGGGGTCTCACGAACAGATTCGCACGATCAAATTTGGTGGAGAAGAAGGCTTCTACAAAGCGAATTTCACGCTTGAGCATGACTATCCAGAAGATCGTGTCGTGAAGGTTCCTGTTAAAGCAGGCCAGTTCATTATCTTTACCGAACGGTGCATCCATGGTTCGGGACCAAACACAACCGACCGACACCGCCTTGCGTTCAATATGCGGGTGATTCCAACCAACGTTGCCGTGTATACCGACAAAGAAAAGTATCGGTCAGTCTATAATGGTGGGAAGTATTCGTTGAAGAATTGGGGAGTCTCATTGCTCCGTGGCGAAGACAAGCATCAGCTTAGCCGAGTCCGCCAGCCTGCCGAGTCTCAACCAGTTGAACAGCGAAAAGTCGCATAACGAGTCTGCAGTAGAGACACGTCAGCAGTAAACTCTTGCCCGTGATGGATGCAAACACATCACGGGCAAAATTTTTAGGAATGGTCCGCCAACTTCCAGGCTTTTCCAATTTCCGCTGCAAGGAAGAAAGAGCCTGTTGCACAGATCAAATCCTGAGATGAGGCTGAGGTGAGCGCCTGCTGTAATGTCGATGTTGGATTTGGAGAAGTTGTAAACGGCGTCGTAAGAATTCGCTGGGCGATGACTTCTAAATCTTCAATCGGAATCGCTCGCGGATTCTCCTGATAAGCGGTGAGAATAAACTCATCGAAAAGGTGATCCAGCACTCGGAGAAGTTCCGCACAATCTTTGTCTCGCGAGGATGCGAACAGGCAGATCTTTTTGCGAGCCGGTACTGGTTCGAGCGTCTCACAAAGTGCTTGGATGGAAGCCGGATTGTGAGCTGCATCAATAATAAGAGTCGGTTTACGATTGATCAGTTCGACTCGCAGAGGAATCCTCGCAGAGAGCAGGCCCTCTCGTAGCTGAGACTCTGAAACGTGAATTCCCTGATTCTTCAGGCTCATGACTGCGGCAACTGCTAACGCAGCGTTCCTTGTTTGGTGCTCGCCAGGCATGCTGAGTTGAAGATCTTTGAAGGAGGTTTCACCATGTTCAAAATCGAAACTCCAGCCGGGGAGAATGAGTTCGCTGTTGCGATCTGGTGGAGCGGCTGAGATCTTCAATTCTCGGCCCAGTTGTTGGATTGGTGAATTTTGAGAGTCAGCCACTTCGTGAATGACGGCAGCTGCTTCCGGGTGAAGGACTCCGCTGATCACCGGGATCTGGTGTTTAATGATGCCAGCTTTCTCTCTTGCGATGAGTGCTTCGGTTTCACCCAGTAAGCGAGTATGATCTTTACTGATACTTGTGATGATCGACACTAATGGATGACAGACATTTGTCGAGTCGAGTCGGCCGCCGAGGCCGACTTCAATGACTGCTAAGTCAACCTGCTGTTTCTTGAAGTACAACCAACCGGCAGCGGTCGCCAACTCAAAGAACGTAGGTCCTCCAGATGCTTCAGCGTCCATCTCTACTGTCACGCGCTGCAACTGATCGAGAATGGAATTCACATCTTCTTCACTTGGGAGCAGGCCATTGACTGTAAATCGCTCTTCAAATCGGTGAGCGTGCGGAGAAGTGAAGAGTCCGATCTTCAGTCCCGCAGTTTCCAGAATTTGAGCCACCATCGTCGCCGTTGACCCCTTCCCTTTAGAACCGGCAATGTGGACACACGAGAGATCGTTTTGTGGATTGCCGATACGATGGAGCAACGACTGCATACGCCCCAACCGAAATGATTGCGGGCCATTTGCAAGATCTGGACGACGTTCGTAGTTGATTCTGCCAAAGAGGAACTCGATCCCCTGCTCGTATCGAGCGGATCTCTCTGCGGCATCTTGTCGTTGTGAACGAGTTGTCGAGCTTTCAGTCACGTGCTTTTTCAGCCTTCGTGGGCATCATGAATTTCAATGAGGTCAACTACGCGCTGTGGCTGACTTCGTCTTGCAGACAACCTTGCCAAGTGGTCAGCTTTGCAAAGAAGTGAGATGTCTTCAGGGGTGGATGTGGTTGTCTCGCCGGTTCGAAACAGCGATCACCTTTCGGAAATCACAATATCGTTTTTTTTGAATCAGGCAATCACACCACGCGTTGACTTGCACGTTTCCGAAAACCGATCAACATCAGTCAGCTCTGAATTGAAGCATGACTCGCAGCAGTTTGTCGATCCAAGAAGCTGATCGACAAACGTTAAAGGCTGATGCAAAAAGTTGAAAGTGGCTTCATCAGGGATGAGAGGATTCCTCATTTCAGGGGGGGGGGCCGATCAGATTTTTGTTCTCTGAATATTTGATTTGCAGGCGTCATATCAGTCTGCGACAACGATTCCACGAGACTGGCCTCGAGAGCAACTCAAGCGATTGCTGTCTCCGTTCAATTTGGATAGGGCTTTTTAAGGTCTGACTTGGTATCCTTCGTACGACTTCTACGACATCAGAGAGAGGACACGTGACGTCGTTTTGATCCCAGATCATTTTATCCAATGCCGGTTTTTGTGGCGAATTTAGGTGAACGACTGGGAGAATTGTTGAACTTGAGACATTTTTGACCAGAAAATGAATCATCTCTTCACTCTTTGTCCTCCTCTCGTATGATTTAGGCACAACTGTTGCACAACTAAGAAGAGTTCCGCTTACACAACTGTTTCGAAAACTTGAAAGTGGCATCTCGAATAGAGAGGAAATTCTCCATTTCACAAGTTTTAGAGTCTAGAGCAGATTGCTCTACCGTTTGCCCGTGAAGAATGCGTTTCATCAATAAAAATGCTGTTCGCCACGAGACGGAACCAGCACACCAATTCGAAAAATGCTCTATCACATAGTGTAAGACAGCGATCATGGTGATCGATTCCCCCCGATCCCTACTCCCGCTCTGCGCTCTCACTTGCGAATTCATTTGAGAGTTCAAGCGACAAGATGTCTGGAAATGTAACATGAATACTTCTCTCTCTCTCGTAAACTCGTGGCGATACGGTTTGGCCTGCGCGGGCCTTCTCACGTGTGGAGTGATCTCTGCACAGGATGTCTCCCCGCAGCCTCCGCCACCTCCACAACCGATGATTAACTCAGTGGATCCTGCGCCTGCCGTGGATCCTGCGCCTGCCGTGGATCCAGCGCCTGCCGTGGATCCAGCGCCTGCCAATGGGGCTGAGCGCGCTCAGGAGGCCGATATTGATGCAGACGTTTTGACTCGTGGTCCGGTTCACGAAGCGTATGCCGAACAGTATGAAAGTGATCCCACGCCAGGTTTGATTGTTGGTAAACAACCACCCGAACTGATCGATGAGCTACCACCTGAGGAAATGCCCGAAGGAGCCAACGTCGAATGGGTTCCTGGATATTGGGCTTTCGATGAAGATATTGAAGACTTCATTTGGATCAGTGGATTGTGGCGAGATATCCCGGTCGGTCAGCAATGGATTCCCGGTTATTGGTCGGAAGCCGATGGTGGATGGCAATGGGTTCCCGGATTCTGGACATCGTCTGACAACGAAGAACTGAGCTACTTACCGCAACCCCCACAAAGTCTTGAACAGGGACCGAACGTCACAGCTCCCAGTGAAGAGCATTTCTGGGTTCCCGGTTCATGGGTTTACGAAACGAACAACTACTTATGGCGACCCGGTTACTGGGAACAGCCATATAACGATTACATGTGGGTTCCATCTCGTTACCAGTGGACACCCCGAGGATATGTGTACTGCTCAGGGTATTGGGACTATCCACTCGCTCGACGTGGTGTTCTGTTCTCGCCAGTGCGGTTTACGAACAATCGATATCCCAGAAGATTTTACGGATATCGATACCGTCCTCAGCTTGTCGTCTCGACAGGGCCGTTGTTAATTCACCTGTTTGTTCGCCCTCGATACCGACACTACTACTTTGGAGACTACTACGGATCACGATATCGTGACCGAGGCATCTACGCATTCACTCGTCACAGCGGATATGGTCGTCGTGGATACCATTATGATCCGATCCGATCTTATTATCAGCGAGGGTCGCGTCGTACCACGTACAACCGCCTGGTTGACTGGCATAGTTACTTTGACCGAAATGAATCATATCGACCACCACACACGTACAGAAAGACTCGCGAGATCGTCAATAGTGGGTTCGCCGGACGGAACGCTGTCGTAATTCGACAAGCGACTCTCGGTGAATCAATCAGTGATCTCGCCAGAGAAGGTCGTGCCGATCGTAAAACCTTTACAAGAATTCCGGATGATGTCCGAAACCGAATCTCTGATCGTGCATCGTCAACAGCTCGTCAGATTACTGAGCAACGAGTCGCCTTTGAATCTCGCGACAGACATCGTGGAGATGAAACATCAAGAGGTGAAGGTCAAAGAGGTATTCTTAATCCAAAGGATTTAGACAAAGATATCAAGTTGCCAGAAAGAGGTGATCGAGGCGATAGAGGTGACAGAGTCGGACGGACAGAAACGATGAAGTTGCCCGAATCTTCCGCTTTTCGAGATCGACTGGATGGCATTCGTAATCGACAAGAAGAAGGGCGAGCCTCTGATGACAGGAACTCCCGTGATGGAAACAGAATTGGACGTACCGAAGGGGGCGACGAAGGCTCATCACGTGAGTCGCTTCGTGAACGCATGGAGAATGCCCGAAAAGGCCGTTCAACAGAATCTGGGAATTCACGAGATGTAAAGCCTGAAGTGACCGGCAATACCAGGGACAGCGAGCCTGGAAAAGCAACTGGACGAGAGCCACGCCAAGGATCGACTGGAACCGACTTGCGCGAGCGGATCGAGGCAGTTCGAAACGAGGCTGAAAGAAACCGTGGTGCTCGCGAGAGCCGTGGAAAAGACTCGAACAGTGATCCTGCAAGGAATCCAGCGACGATAGATCGCGGGGTGCGTAATCCGGGATCAGCAACTGATCCGAGATCGCGCATGGATGATACCCGAAAACCTGCAGATGCACGGGGTAACAATCCGAATCGTACGAATTCGAATCCGGCAAGAACTCCGAGTTCAGATTCAACAAAATCACCCAGCTCAAACCGGAACTCTTCCTCAGACTTGAGGGCTCGTATTGAAGCTGCACGAAAAGCGTCAGCTTCACAACGTGGTACTGAGAACCGGGGAACACCATCCTCGAATGATTCAAGAGCGAGAGGCACCCAGAGTACCCCAAGTCGTTCTTCAGGCAGTTCGCCGCGGACTAACAACTCCCCGCAGCCTTCAAGTCGGGATGCAATTAACCGTAGCCGGTCCTCGTCGCCAGCGACTCGGCCATCATCAACTCCATCATCACGGTCGTCTGCGCCATCACGTTCAGCGATACCAAATCGATCAGCTACTCCGTCAACACGTTCGTCTGCACCATCGCGTTCGGCGACACCAAGTCGATCAGCTGCTCCGTCAACACGTTCGTCTGCGCCATCACGTTCAGCGATACCAAATCGATCAGCTACTCCGTCAACACGTTCGTCTGCGCCATCACGTTCAGCGATACCAAATCGATCAGCTGCTCCGTCAACACGTTCGTCTGCGCCATCACGCTCAGCGATACCAAATCGATCTGCTACTCCGTCAACACGTTCGTCTACGCCATCGCGTTCGGCGACACCAAGTCGATCGGCTGCACCGCCATCACGATCGACTACGCCATCACGTTCAGCAACGCCTAATCGTTCAGCCGCACCGTCGTCACGGTCGGCTGCACCGTCACGTTCAGCAACACCAAGTCGATCAGCTGCACCATCCCGTTCGGCGACACCATCCAGAAGTAGCAGCCGACCAAGTGCTCGACCTTCCACTTCATCCAGGAGTAGCAGTCGGCCGAGTTCGCGGTCTTCATCCTCAAGTTCCCGATCCTCGGGGACTCGATCATCAGGATCGTCGAGAAATCGAGATAAGAAGTAATCGATTCTTCACATGATGAATCGACCTCTTCGTAGAGAGCAATGTCTGGGTCATCTGCAAAACGTAGATGCGGTCAATGAAGTGAATTTATGAAGAGGAGCTTCACAACGACAGCATCTGAGATGTAAGCGATTTGTGATTGGACAAATAAAAAACTCGGCGAATCTTCGCCGAGTTTTTTTTGGTTCCTGTCTGGTTTTTACATCCGTCTTTACTGATGCGATTTGTACAAGAATTTTATGTACTCATCTTCTCACCTGAACTGTATCAACAGGAACGCTCAATGACTTCATGAACTGCACGCCACGAGGCAGAACCTGCAAACCGATTGGAAAGATGCTTTAGAGCAGTTTGCTCTACCGTTTGCCCGTGAAGAACGCGCTTCTCTAGTAAAAATGCTGATCGCCACGAGGCAGAACCTGCAAACCGATTCGAAAGATGCTCTAGAGAACGTGCACTCCAGATTGACTGACGTCAATGTCGTGTCGAGATGTATAGGCATCAAGGACTCGTTGAAACGCTTGTTTCTTGGACTTTCGATAGTTGATGTACGCCTGGACCAGAAAGGTCAGCAGAGCGATAACGCTCAGGATTGTTAACGGAACTCTCAGCTCTTTGACAAAGTCCAGTGCCAAAACGGTTACGGCAATCCCGGTAATAAAGTTGCGAAATGATAGGGTGTTCATGAGTGCATTCACTTGCTGGGAATCTGAGAAATTGTCGAGCAAAGACGAACTTTACGCGTACATTCAGAATTAGGTGAGTGTTGTGAGGAAGGAGGAAGTGGTGGGAGGGGGAGGCACGAGATGCTCTCCACTCAGGGAGTGGATTGTTCGCGCCCAGTATCCCGAAGTCCAGTCAGAAAATGTCTTCAAACGTCCGAATTCTCTGGAACGGAACCTATAAAACGAGCTTGACTTTTATGACTCAAACAGAGGATTTTTTGAGTCATCGCTGGAAGCCGCTGGTCAGTCTGATGAAGTATCGGAATCGGTCCGGGAATTTGTGATGTGGTCGATTTTCTCAGTGTTTGAGAGAGCAAATTCTGGTTTCAGGATCAGTTCTAGAGCATCTTTCGAATTGGTTTGCAGGTTCTGCCTCGTGGCGAACAGCATTTTTACCAGGGAAATGCGTTCTTCACGGGCAAACGGTAGAGCAAACTGCTCTAAACACTTTCCTGTTTCTTGAATCGGTGGAGAGTTCTTTTGGTCTGGAAAGCCGCTCGCATCGACGAAACCGCACGCGTCTGCCATCTCCAGGAAGACATTTGAGTTGTTGTCATTTACAGGAACTGTGAGACCCCATTCAAGTTTTGTTAAGGCGACTACAGTCGGCGTGGACGATTCCCCCCTCCACGGTATTGTGGCTGACCAATTCCTCCATCGATTTTCTTAAAGTCGGCTTCGTTTGGAGTCTTCCCAAGAACAATGTCAAAATTCGCTGCCAGTTCCCCAATCTTGGAATCTGGAACGGGTTTGAACGTGACTTGAATCGCTTCGCGTTGGAATGGGTCTCGAATCTGCTTGAAGAGTCCATCGCTTTTGTTTTGTTCTTCACCATGAATGAGCATCTGCGTGGTGAAAATTCGTTTTCCATTTTTACTCACGGCAAAATGGATATGTGGTGTTCGGCCTGGATATCGGACAGGTTTGATGGTTCTAAAATAGTACTGCCCGGTCGAATCGGTCAGAAAACGTCCGTAGCCCTGAAAATTTGAATCGCGGTTGTCTCTGTCGTTGCTGCCTGAATGTAAATAAACGCCGTTGTTGTCAACCTGCCAGATTTCCACAAATGCATTGCGAATCGGCTGGCCGGTTCCAGAGAGAATTTTGCCGCCCAAGTGGGTGATCTCTCCGACAGCTGGAGTGATGGCGTCATTGATCAGAAGAAGGTCATTGTCGGTGTCGAGAGGGAGTTTGTCCGGGTAAAACGGGCCTTCTCCGACAGCAGGCGTGCGGATCAATTCCTCAGCAAAGAGGCCCGGTGTGGCAAAGGCTGCTGCAGCAAAGCTTGAGAGTTGAAGAAATCGTCGACGGTGTAGTTCTGAACTCATTTTCGTTCCTCAACGTCAAATATTGAAATCGATATCCTCACTATGAAACACCGAGTCTCATTCAAAGTTTCGTACTGTTTTTGATTCGAACACCAATTTACGGTTGTCCCCTCCCTCTTGAACGTGATGTTCGCTTAATTCAGACCGATCCCGATTGCGGGGACCAGGATCTTTCGGTGGACGCACTTAAGCGGATGTGCCGCAGAATACAGAAGCAGTCTGGCGTGTCGGAAATGCAGAACCTATAATGCATTACTCACTTTTCATGATCTTGAAACTGCTCATCAATCGGTGAAATTCGTCCCATGCAACGCAATATTGGTTCCGCGTTTGTTCTGATTGCTCTCTTCTCGAGCGCAAGTTTTGGCGCTTCACCTCAAGAAGTGACCCGTTCGATTAATCGCGGTGCAAGCTATCTGAAATCAGTTGTTGACAAAGCTCACGGTGGGAAGAAAACGTTAATTGCACTGGCGATGATGAAAGGGAACATTCCTAAGAACGATCCCGCGTTTCAAGCTGTCGTGAAGGAAGTTTTAGAGAAGTTCGAAGGTGGGAAATATAAGCCGGGGGGAGAACATCTTTACGAGGCGGGCGTTGAGGCGACGTTATTGGCCGACCTTGATCCCGTAAAGTACAAACCCCAAATCCAACTTCTGGCAGATTATATTTTGGGCCATCAAATGGCGACCGGAGGCTGGGACTATCCAACCGGTGGTCACCCCAAGGAATCTGTGGGTGATACAAGTGTGATGCAATACGCTTGCCTGGGGCTATGGGCAGCTTCGCGTGCTGGTGTGGAAATCGATCAGAAAGTGTGGGTCGATATTCTTGACTGGCACGTGAAGTATCAAAACAAGGATGGTGGATTTGCATACATTCCCGGTTTGCAAATTGGAGATGGTAACGGAGAGTCCACGATCAACATGTCGGTCAATGCTGTTGGAAGTATGCATATTGCCATGCTTCAGTTGAACCCGACCTTTCTTCCATTTGAAACTGAACTCAAAGCTGAAAAGGATTCCGGAGCGGAGGAAGAAACGAAACGATTCGGAATTCTTGAGACTGTAAAAATTGACGATCCTCAAATGAAAACCGACAGCGCAAGAATTCCAGCGGCGTCGGTGGCCTCGGTTCGTCGGGTTTTTTCATTTGTCACGAACCGCTTTCGTGTTGAAAACAAAGAGACTGGATGGGCAGCCTATTACTACTATTCTCTTGAGCGAATGGCGGCTCTGGCGAACGTGAAGCAAATCGGTAGTCGAGACTGGTTCAATGAATGTGCGGATTTTCTGATTCAAAAACAGAAGGATGACGGTTCATGGAGCGTCTCGCGGAATTTTGCAGCGGATGTTGATACCGCCTTCGCCGTTTTGTTTCTCACCCGGTCGACGGGACGATTGTTGAAGCGTGTTGATACCCCAAAATTTGGTGATGGACTGCTTGCTGGAGGACGAGGCTTACCCGACGATTTGACAGATGTGGATTTCAATGGTCGCTCAGTCAAAATGAAAGAACCGCCAACAGAGCCTCTGGATATTCTCCTCGCGTCACTTTCAAAAACGGGAGGGCTTGAAAACCTGGATGCAGTGCAAGAACAGATTGTTGAGCAAGTTCAGCTGGGGAATCGAGAAGACCTCATTGGACAGGTCGACCAGCTCTTGAAGTTGATCGATCATCCCGATCCAGGCATCCGCCAAACGGTTGTTTGGGCGTTGGGGCGAACAGGGAACATGAATTTGGCTCAGCATCTCATCGACAAGCTCAGCGACGAAAATCTTTACGTGATGATTGAAGCGAGAAACGCCTTATGCTGGATCTCACGTAAGCCGCTTGGATTTGGATTCCCTGAGGATCCTCTTCAGGATCTTTCGTCGAAAGCAACTGATGAGCAAAAGAAAGCTGCGATCAGTCTGTGGCACAAAAATCTGGTCCTGACCTGGGGGGATTGGTATCTGAAGAATCGCCCATTCGAAGATCGAGGAGATGCCTTTGAAGCGGAACTTCGCCAAAAGATGGAGAAACTCAAGTACGGCTTTTAACTGGAGTGCTTCTGTTTGAGCTGAATCGGGTCAGCGAGGAACTCTTCTCAATCAGTCACCTGTGTGCTCACCTGTGTGCAGGTGGGGCTTACCGTAAGTGCACCGATTATGTTTCGTGTGTCTCAAGATCTCTGCAGGCCCAACTCCCCTTCCTCTCTTCTTGAGTAAGGATCTTTTCTCTTCTGGGCTGGCACATTCTCTCTCTTCCACTACAAAGTGTCATTGATGATTCTTTGAGAGAGCCTTGGAAAGAGATCACATGCTGACCATTATTTCGTTTGTATTTTTTACTTCGCTTGTTGGCTTGATTACGTGGTTGCTCACTCGCAATGATAACCACGAAAGTTCCGCAGGATATTTTCTTGCCGGCCGAAGTTTGACCGGCGGGTTTATTGCTGGCTCACTTTTGTTGACGAACCTGTCGACCGAACAACTTGTCGGCTTGAACGGTGCCGCATATGCCGATGGCTTATGTGTTATGGCTTGGGAAGTGATCGCTGCTGTCTCTCTTGTGATTCTCGCCCTGCTCTACCTTCCCCGGTATCTGAAAAGCGGAATCGCAACAGTTCCGCAATTTCTGGAAAAGCGATTCGATCATGGGACTCGCGCAATTACAACGATGATCTTTCTCGTTGCCTACGCGGGGATCTTGCTGCCGATCATTTTGTATACCGGTGCCAAAGGGCTCACTGAAATTCTCGACATGTCTACCCTGACAGGGATTGATGACGAATTCACTTTGATCACCGCGACTGTCTGGCTGATCGGTGTGATTGGTTCGATCTACGCGATTTGGGGGGGACTGCGCAGCGTGGCTGTCTCTGATACGCTCAACGGTTTCGGGCTGCTCGTTGGCGGAATTCTCATCGCTTATTATGGTCTGGTGACAGTCAACCCGGACGGAGCACTCGCAGGTTTGGAAACTCTGCGCCAGGCGACTCCCGAGAAGTTCAACTCTATCGGCGGTCCCAGTCAGTCGGTCCCATTTTCGACTTTGTTCACCGGCGTGTTGTTGCTTAACCTCTTCTATTGGACAACCAATCAGCAAATTATTCAGCGGACGTTTGGAGCAAAAAGTCTCGCCGAGGGGCAAAAAGGTGTTTTGATTGCTGGAGTATTCAAAGTTCTTGCTCCAATGATTCTCGTCTTGCCGGGCATGATTGCGTTTTTTCTCTACGGACGTGTCCAGGTTGGAGATGAGATTGTCCCAGTCCTCGACAAGACGACAGAAACTGTGGCGATGGTGATGTCGGCGGGGGATGAACAAAAAATTGTCCATGGTGAAGATGTTCAGAAGCTCCTCAAGGTCGATTCAGAAGAGGCTGCCCTGACGTCGGGGATGGCAACTGTTGAAGATGCTGATGGAAAAACATGGGAAGTCGAAAAGCTGTTCGGCCCAGGTGTGGTCGTAGTCGCTGGAGATGATGGGAAGAACCGCTATCTCGAAAAATTAAGTCAGGTGGAGCTTGCCAGAATTCTTCCGCCAAGAGAAAAAGATAAAAGCTACGGTCGCCTCGTTCAAAATGTTCTTCCTGGCTGGCTGAATGGATTTTTTGCTGCTGCTGTGATTGGTGCAATCTTGAGCTCGTTCAACTCCGCACTGAACAGCACCGCAACTTTGTTCAGCTTGGGAGCCTATAAAACGGTGCTGCACAAAAATGCTTCAGACCAGCAGGTCATTCGAGCAGGAAAAATCTTCGGAATTGTGATTGCAATCGTTTCGATGCTGACAGCTCCAATGCTCTTGGGGCAAGACAGCATCTTTGGATACTTGCAGAAGATGAATGCTATCTATTTCATCCCAATCTTCTCAGTGATGCTGATTGGTCAGCTCACAAAAACGGTTCCCGCGCTGGCAGCCAAAATCGGACTGATCTCCAGCTTTGCAGCGATTTGTCTGGGGTATTTCTTTCCCCCAGTAGCGAAGGTCGTTGGTCAGATTCACGAGTTCCATTTCATTGGAGCAGTCTTTCTGGGAACCATTCTGCTGATGTTGCTGATTGGGAAAATCAAGCCGAGAGAAACTCCATGGGTGCAAGAATACTCTGGTGACGTCGATCTCACTCCATGGGTTTTCGCGAAACCGCTCGGAATCGGCCTCGTAATCTTTGTGTTGGCGATCTATGTCTACTTCGCAGATTTCTCAATCTTGTCAGTCTGACGAATCAGCTCGTTCTCTCCCTGACCTGAAAACTTTGAAGTCGCCTCTCAAAGACTGAGGCAATTCCCCTAACCTGAAAGTTTTCAGAGGGAGCCAATTGTTCAGGTTCAGCGAACGAAGAGAGACAATTCGCTGAACGGAGCTTTGAACTTGGAGAGTAAGTACTGGCGACGTGCTCTTTTGTGTGCGGTTCTGGATGGTTTTTTCGCTTTAGGAAGTTCGCGGATCCAAATATTCCGGAAATGTATTTCAGATCCTTCACTCTGCAGCGAGATCGAACCTTGCCTCGGTTCACAATCCTCGACGGAACCGACTTTCTGGTCATTCACTGTGACAGTGACAGTCCCGTCGAGACTTGTAATGACACAGCGGTTCCATTGATTGATCGGGCGGGCGAGCATCGGAATGTTTCTTAATTCATTGCTCGACTTTGCCCCTCCGCTCGGGAAGACACTTCCAGCGAAAGGCTGCTGCAACTGGACCTGTAATGAAGTTGGCCAGATTCTGTCGTCGCCAGTCGTGTAGACGAGAACACCGCTATTTCCATTTTCGTCCTTTGGAAACCGCCACTCTAACCCGAACTCGAAGTTCTCGTATGTCTTCTTTGTTCGAATGTATCCATATGGCTGTCCGCTACAGATGACGTAGGGAACTCCTGTTTCCCTGTCTTCGACA
Organism: Thalassoglobus sp.; assembly: GCF_048270125.1. Lineage (NCBI taxonomy): Bacteria > Pseudomonadati > Planctomycetota > Planctomycetia > Planctomycetales > Planctomycetaceae > Thalassoglobus > Thalassoglobus sp. The sequence goes on from NZ_JBLWTN010000004.1 coordinate 425,740, forward strand.
TAGGTCCAGGTGTCAGGAAACTTTGCGTCTTTCTTGCCTGAAAAGAAGGTCCACGTCTCGCCGGGGAAATTTTTTGAGATCAGATGGCTTTTGGGAGCCACCTCCAGCGTGGGAGATGTCATTTCAGTCGTTTGCACTTCTTGACAAATCCCGGACGAGGCGATCAAAAGTGTAAGAATGATCGCAGGGATTACGACAAAAAATCGCTGATAAATAAATGGTCTTAGAGACATCAGTCGGTGCATATTCTCAGCACTCTACTGTCAAGCCTTTTCCACGAAGCTATCGGAGAATTTACTCTCCTGCATCAGGAAACGCAATTGTTCAAGGGGAATTCCATGTCGAATATAAGGTGGCAGGAAAGTTATTTCGATGTCGTTTCTCGGAATATCGCCTGATTGATCGGCTGCGGTTGATCGCCGCCAGCAGGCAGAACTTTTATCGATCCTTGTAGAATGACACGTTTTGGAGCCAGGCAGGACTTGGAATCACAAGCCTGAGACTGCAATTGTATCTTTACTGGAATCTCGCCCTGGCTTCCTTCTGGAATGTGCAGAAGTGCTTTCACCAAGACTTTCCCTTCGTAGACGGAAAGTGCTTGGTCAATCCCTTCCAGCTTGAACTGGTGCCCTTTGGGATATTGGATATTGCTCAATTTGAGTTTTGAGTCACCAGCGATTTTCAGTTCAGTTGGGATGACGAAATCTGGCTGTGCGGGGTTTGCGTTGATATGCCAACCCTCTGCGATTGTGATCTCGATTGCGACAGGGACGGCCCCCCCTGCAGTGACGGCATTGAGTCCGAAAAATCCTCGCGGACTAGCTTTTGCATCTTTGAGCGAATCAGGCTCTGCAGGTGTCAGGCTGACAATGATCGGAGATTCTTTCGGGGTTTCAGGCTTTGGGTTCATTGGAGCAGAGACTCCCCCCGTAAACAGATTTCCGGCTCCATTTGGGACGCTTTGATTTCCTTGAGAAATCAAAAATGCTTGTGTCGCCATCGCGAAATAAGGGAGGCTCGCCAGAGACTGCCGAAACTGTGAGGCGAACGCATCGATTGTTTGCTGAGCATGATTTGCGTAAATGCTGTCTCCGGTCAGCGAAGCGAGTTTTGTCAAGTTTTGAATGCTCACGCTGTTTCCTGAGGGGATCACGCTGTCGTACGCTGATTTCGTGCGAGCAATAAGGGATTCATGATCGTGAGACGTAAAGAAGAATCCTCCTCGATCTCTGTCCCAGAATTGATTGATTTGATTATCCGTCAAAAGTCGTGCTGTATTGAGCCATTTTTCTTCGCCAGTTGCATCGTGCAACGCAAGCAGGCCGCTGACCAGAAAAGCGTAGTCGTCAAGGTAGGCCGGGAGAGAGGCTTTGTCGTTCATCGCTGTTCTTAAGAGTCTCCCTTCGCGGTCACGGAGCGTAGAAAGCAGATACAGCGCCGCTTTGTTTGCGTGCTCAACGTAGTCTTGCCTTTGAAGAATTTTTCCGGTCCGTGCAAAGGCCCGAATCATCAGACCGTTCCAACTCGTCAAGATTTTGTCGTCACGCCGAAGAGGTTTGCGGGTGAGACGTTTTTTCAGCAATTCTGCTCGCATACGAGAGAGGCGTGTTTCCAGTTCTTCCGCTGGGAGGCCAAGTTGTTGAGCAGTTTCTGAAACTGGACGCGACAAGTGTAAAACGTAGCCCTGCTCGAATTTTGACTCCTGATCGAGTCCGTAGACCGCAGCGAAATATCGGTATCCATTCGGATTCAGGACGTTCTGAACTTCTTCTTTGGACCAGACATAATATTGGCCTTCGACTCCATCGGTCTCTGCATCCAATGCGGAATAAAATGCACCGCTCTTGTCGGTCATCTCATTCAGAACAAATTGCATGATCCCTTCTGCGATCTCCCGATAACGTTTTTTGCGAGTCCGTTGATACGCTTCGGCATACACTTCTGCCAGTTGTGCATTGTCGTACAACATCTTTTCGAAATGAGGAATCAGCCACTCACGGTCGGTGCTGTATCGATGGAAGCCGCCTCCCAAGTGGTCGTAAATTCCTCCATCACTCATTTCATCGAGTGTCTTGTCCAGCTTCTGTGCCAGCTCAGTTGAGTTTTCAGTATTTCTCGCAATTTGTGACTGCAGCAGCATGAGTCGTGAAGGGACTGGAAACTTGGGTTTGTCCGGGACCTTGGGGTTGAAGTCAAATCCGCCGTCGACTGGGTCGTAATGCGTGAGGACTGATTCGACGGAATCCTGAACATCTTTCAAGTTCACCGCTCCTCCTTCTGAAAAGGCGGGAGGTTGAGAAAGTCTTTTTACCTCGTTGGAGAGCGCTGTCGCTGTCCGTTGCACTGCGGGCTTTTGCTGATTCCACGCGTCGTTGAGCTGATTCAGGACACTCGGGAAACCGGGACGACCGGGAAGGTCTTCTGGCGGAAAATAGGTACCGCCCGCAATCGGTTCACCGGCAGGAGTCAGGAAGATCGAGAGGGGCCAGCCTCCACCTTGACCAGATCCCGACAGCTGGAAGTAGACCTGCAATGAGAGCATGTAAATTTCATCGAGATCAGGGCGTTCTTCTCGGTCGACTTTGATACAAATGAAGTGCTCGTTCATGAACTTCGCGATCTCTTCATTTTCGAAGACTTTTCGCTCCATGACGTGGCACCAGAAACAACTGCTGTAGCCGATCGAAAGGAAGATCGGTTTGTCCTGTTTCCTGGCAGCATCAAGTGCTTCCGTCCCCCACGGATACCAGTCTACCGGATTGTAAGCGTGCTGAAGCAGATATGGGCTCGACTCGTTAACGAGCCGGTTCGCCTTGTGTGGTGGCTTCTTTGCCGCGTCCTGCCCGAAGAGAGATTGTGGCACACTGAGCATCCCCGAGAGGATAACCCCGAACAGAGCAATGATTGGAAGAAGTCGCATGCGGGCAAACTGTCCGTTTGAGTTTGACAAAGCTTGTGTGTGTCCTTTGTGTCGCTGCATTGACTGCATCTCCGAGGTTGAACCGTCTCGCATCTTGAGTTTACCCGTGTGATTGCAAACTTTCGAGAGAAAACTCTACGAACCACGAGGAATGGATGTATCCACTCATGACTGCTCAATAAGTAACATCGCAACAGACACAGGATCAGACGACGAACGCTGAATCAAACGATTACTTGTCGCGGGATGCTTCGAGGAGTTGAATCCAAGGCCCAAGATAATGCCCGTTGTCATGAAAAGTTCTTCCGCTGACAAGGTTTCCATCAACGACACATGGCTCGTCGACAAAGATTCCCCCACAAACTTCCAGGTCAAATTTACATTTGGGAACGGTCGCCATCCGACGTCCACGAACGCAGTCGGCGTACGCGGGGATTTCTACCCCATGGCAAACTGAGGCGATCGGTTTGTTCGCTGCGAAGAAATGCTTCGTTGCCTTGACCAGTGATTCATCGTATCGAATATATTCAGGAGCGCGTCCTCCGGAGTACATGATCCCCGCATACTCTTCCGGGACGATGTCTTTGAAGGCAATGTCTGCCTGAAGCGTGTAGCCTTCCCACTCTTTCGTGATGGTCCAGCCTGCTTTCACTTCGTGCATCACCATTTGGTACAGCCGTTTTTCTGGAGCAGCCACCACAGGTTGGAAGCCCGCTTCGATGAGCCGGTAGTACGGGTACATCGTGTCGAGAGTTTCACTCGCATCGCCGATAATAATCAGGACTTTTTCCATCTGCGTTGACTTTCAGTTGTCAGTTGAGCTGTCTATGAATATTAGATTATTTTCAATGTTTGCGGTGTCTATGAAGGTCACTTCCATGGCTTGACAGGTTACTCGCTATGAAGCAGTGCCCGAACACTCATTTGAAAATGCTCTACATTGCCCCGAGTCTACAATAGAATCGGAACAGATTTTGGACGAATTGCGTCTTATGGTAATTGGTTCCGCAGCATCACTCATTGGACCTGCGATGTCAAATTCAGAAGTGAAACAGACATTATTTAGAGCAGTTTGCTCTACCGTGTGCCCGTGAAGAACGCATTTCTCTAGTAAAAATACTGTTCGCCACGAGGCAGAACCTGCAAACCAATTCGAAAGATGCTTTAGAACTGATCCTGAAACTTGAAATTGCTCTCTCAAACGTTGAGAAAAGCGGCTATTCCAGAGGTTTTCGGACTGATTCTACTCTGTTTCATCAGTACGGATCTTTGGCAAAGTTCTTGCCAATGTTTTTTGTGGTGTTTTCCTGGTGATATTCATTGCGAGCATGCAATCAATTCGTCGGGTTCAGAGAACCGGCGTCCGCAGGTTGCAGTGGGAACTCATTTGCCTCGCGCAATCTTCGTGAAAGCTGCGCACTGCATATGTCGTTGAGCCAGTTGCGTCAGTCACCTGCTGGGCTCAGTTCTACCCATTTCATTTCAACTTGATCATGTGTCTCGATTTGCCATTCCGTTGGAGTTTCGCTGTCTGCAATTTTTGTTGCGATTCGTTCTTTCCCACCCGCTTCAGTCCAGGCAAATGTGATCTTGCAAGATTCCTGATTTTGAATTGGGTAGGCAAGGTGTGTTTCGCACCTCAGATATTTTTTCCCACCGTTATTTCGAAATCGGACCTGCACTGAAGATGGGACATCGGAATCGATCGCTGTATCACCATAACAAAAACTTTGTGACCAGAAGTCGCTCGGTTCGTTGCCTTGACGGACGATGTTCCAGTCTTTGACTACTGGTTTCCATGTACTTCCATGGTCGGTGGAATATTCAATCTGATACAGAACTTCCGGGTCAGGTGGGTTGCTCGAAGCGATATGTGCTGCTGCGTACAAGTGCGAAGCTGCACGGTTTCGAGGGGGTGTGAGTTCAAGTGTCACTCGTGGTGTATTGAAAGCGCCAGCTACCACGTGTTGTTCAGCATGGGGAACTGTTGGGCCAGCGCTGGTTAATCCAAGACCGGTCGCTGCAAAGTTGACGGTTGTTCCGTTTGGCTTCAGCCTTGGGAACATCGCAGGGTTTGCCTGGCAGACGGTGACGATCTCGAGATTTTCACTCGCAAGTTCCTGCGCAGATTTCTCAAACTTCAACCAGTATTGTTGCGATCCTTTGGCGAAGTCGGTCAGATCGGCTTGGCCGTTCTCGTACTTTGCCAGATGCCAGCTTCCACCGTGGTCGACTGACACTGAGACCGGAATTGCATTTCGCGTTCGAACCTGTAATCCGTTTCGGGCTCCAGTTTTATAGACTCCCCAATCGGTGTCATCAGGGGGAGTTGCAGCGATCAAATATGGTGTCTGGAATTCCAGAATCACTTCCCTTTCCGTTTCCTGGGTGACTCCTTCTTTGTAGGCGTCGCTCTGAAAGTCTGGCTTGTAGGTGTAAACCGCATTCCCGTATCGCGCCTGTCCTTGTTGGTAACCGCTCCCTTTGGGAGAGCCTCGGAAGCGTTCAGGTTGGTTCACCCATGTGCGACTCCGCTCTAGTCCGGCGATCCCGTTTGCGCGGTAGTTGCGACCCCAAAAAACAAACGTGTTCCCATCTTCCAATCCGGGCTGATAGTATCGACGTAAGGTTTCACCCTTGCGAAGATGAACGCGCGGCGGTGGTCCAGCATAGCCAGGAAGATGTTCAACCACGTTGAACTCTGCATACGCTTGAGGATCGTCCCGATGTAATCCGCCTAATGGCCAACCACGTTGTCGCTGTGGTTCAAAGTCTGGATTTGTGATCCGTGAAAGATCACTGCGAATCTCCTCGATCGAGAGCAATCGTTCTCCCGTCGAATCGAACACGACTGTTGAGACATCGTGGTCCAGCAAGACCCAGCGACCATCTTTATATGCTCCTCCCTTGAGAAAGACTTCAAGTGCATTGTGTCCGGCAACGCCCACGGTTCGGCTGCGTCCATGTCCCAAGATCGCATTGAGTTCCGCCGTCCATTGCGCGTGAGTCGTCCCACACAAACCGAAGCCATGAGCAAACATCCCCGTCCAGTAATTCCGTGTGGTACAGTTCCCTGACTGGAAGCCCTTCCCCCATAGATCCTGTGCCCCTTCTTCGCCGTGCGCGTAATGAATGTTTCTCCACATCCATGCTGCGAGTGCGCGGTCTTCATCCGATTGGGGAAGGTGGCCGGTGACTTTCTGAAACGCAATCGCTTGTGTTTCCTGAAGACGTTCGAAGGTGGAGCATGCCAACTCACCGGGATACCAGGGATGGTCTGTTCGGAGTTGTGGATCGCCTACGCCAGCCTGAGAGAGGCTGAAGGACGTGAGGGCAAGAATGAGAACTAAACAGGCTCCAGCGTGCCTCATGATGACTCCCTTTAAATTGATAATTCCAGCTGCGAAGAGCCTGACTGGGAAGTGCAATATGAAATTGAACGGACCGCAACGTTTAAACGGTTCGACATTCAGGGTGGCCTGATTATGGCACAATCAGGATCGTTGCGACCATGTTCGTGGCTATCCATTTCATCCAAAAGCCTTAAAACTGAATCACTTCGACAGGTGGAGTTCCTGTTCTAGAGCAGTTTGAAACTATGTAGGAAGTCTCCGTCAATCGGGTATTGTGGAACTGTAATCTTTCACCACCCCGATCTCAGGAGACGACTATGTTTTACGTTGGATTAGACGTTCACACAACACAAATTACGGTTTGCGTCCTCAAGAACAACGGAAAGGTTCACAAGCGATGGACGGTTCGCGAGCTCAAGCAGT